>CAZBTJ010000089.1:0-22765 GCA_964494325.1 uncultured Pirellulales bacterium | reverse complement strand
ATGTTCGTTGCAGCACGTGGGTAGGTCAGTTTGGTGTTGTTGATTTTGACATACAATGTGCCTGTGTTGCCTGTTTGACCACTAAAGGCGATTGACAGGGTTTGAGCCCCACCAATGGTCCAGTCTTGCGCTGGAGAAAATGACCGTTCAGTCTGTGAGGCTACACCACCAGTATTGCCATAGTACAACGGCATAGATTGGCCACTACCTGGCATAGTGTTGGCTTTTTCCATGATATCGCCATTATAGTGAGCACTGCCGCCGTCCCAGATGTCATGTCCAATACCTGCATCAGTCCCGTTACCATTGTACTCGACAGGGAAGAACTCATCGGCTGAATAGCCAATTCCATCAAGCCAGGTTTGGAAAGGACGATCGGGACTGTCGTTGCCGTAACTCTCAAAATCTTCAACGACAATTGTAGCCACGGTTGAGAAGCTCCACACGGGACCTGCCCACACGGACGTGGCCTCTGTTTCATTGACTTCATCCGCACGCCAGTAATAGGTCTGGCCCAGTTCACAGTCAAAGGCACTGAGGTTTATACTGTTCGTATTGGAGATGGCAGAAGCGGCAATACCATCAGCCACTGCATTGGGATCAGTACTGAGATAGACCACCGTTTGAGCTGCTTCACGGCCTGCACGCCAGGACACAACAGCATTGGGAAGAATGTCCACTGATCCAGAGGCAGGCTCTGGTGTGCGGGCTGCAGCAGGAATCATGGAAAACTGAACTTCACTGAGACTGTAGGCCTGCATGAAGCCACCAAAGTTGCTTTGGATGGTTAAGCGAACCATCTTCGCGGCAATGCCGCCCAGGCCGATTTCATCGTATTGATTGTAGGTGGCCAAACCTGATGCCCGACTAAACTCATTCACATCTTCGAACAGGTCCCAGGTTTCACCATCTAAAGAATACTCGATCAGAACCGCTTGAACGCCATAGCCAATAAAGCCTTCAGCAGAGCTGTTGGAGTTCCAGACGGTCATGGTGTCCAGCTTTTTGACCCCATCAAATTCGTATTGTATCCACGGATCAATATCACCCATGGCTGTGAACCACATGGTTTCCGTTTGGATGGCATGTGTGCCGTCTTCACCCAACCCAGACCCGTCGAGGGTCTTTTGAGGTGTTGAATACTCATTAGAGGCGCTGGATGCCGTGGCAGTAATCTCAGAGCCTGCTATCTGAATTGAATAGGGTTCCACCTCAAAGCTCCAGACATCCCCTTTGAACACGGTCTTGTCCGGTGTGCCGTTGACTTCATCCACACGCCAGAAATGGGTTGTGCCAAACTCCAAACGTCCCGGATCGAAAGAAGTCACGGTCAGGCCAGCATCGGTCGCACTGGTGGCACTGTTGACATCTTCGAAAGTATCACCGAAATACACATTATGTGTCTGA
This sequence comes from uncultured Pirellulales bacterium, assembly GCA_964494325.1. GTDB lineage: Bacteria > Planctomycetota > Phycisphaerae > Sedimentisphaerales > Anaerobacaceae > JAIPFM01. The sequence continues at coordinate 21,358 of CAZBTJ010000089.1, read as the reverse complement.
CCGTCCAGACCCTGTTCCCAGCTCAACATGGTATCGCGATTCACATCCGCCGCACCATCAGCAGGGCTCGGGTTAGAGGCCTTGGCCACGGCAATCCCAACGTTGGCTTGGAGCCATTCGCTGACGCCTTCAATCTGGGCCTCGCTTAACGCCGTATTGTACACCAATACCTCAGCAATCTCAGTGTCCCCCCCGGACGGCCGGACGTCTCCAAGGTAAAACTTGTCGTTGGAGGTGGTATACGAACTCCCGCTCACGGCTTGCACATGCTCAAGCGCTCCGTTGGAATTGTACCATTGATCAACGCTACTGGGATTCATCCTCGCTACCGAAATGAAGAACAGATCCTGCGGAGCCGTGTTCCCTGCCCCTACAAATCCATTATCCTTACGGATACTTCCGTCACCAACCTGCAGATTAAAATTGTTAGCCACACTTCCGTCGTTCCAAGACCCAAAACCTACTGGACGCTGGCCACCAGAAAGGTCGGTCAACTTGTGCACAGAAATAATGGTAAGCTCGCTGAGTCCTGCGCCACTGTTGAGGTTGCCGGCCCGTAACAGGTCATCCACCCCCCCCGCGAACTTAACGGTAGAGAAATCACTGCCAAGCACAATCGGATTATTGCCCGACGAAAGCGTTGGCGCTATATAGGTGCGACCAGCGGCCTCACCCACGGGCACAGCGTCATTACCCTTGCCACTTAGATCCTCCCATACCCCGGTGGTCGGATCATAATGAACCTCCGGCATTCTCAGCCACAGGCTAAGATTTCCAACTATGCTGCCACCGTCCGGGGCAAGCGTTGCGGCCCCGGCCATGCCGACAAATAGTCCAGTCATCACCAAACATAACCAACACGTTTTCTTCTTAAACATGGTACTCCTCCTACAGAAAAAGGTCAAAACATAACTCTTGTGCTTTGGGCGCTCGCCTCCGCGAAGCGATTTAGCAAGCGAACCCAAATCAATCATTTTGTTACACATAACAATCCTCCTCAACAGCATAGTCCCTTACATCAGAATGAAAGCGGGACCGTATCTGTCAAACCCGATAATCCGGCGACTTCAGCAGCAGTACTTGTCCGTCATAAGCAGCCATAGGCAAAGGTTACCATTGATACCGGCGCTATCCGGAGGCATTGGGGCCCCTCCGGCAACAGTCACCCAGGCAACCGCAAACACTAAGCAAAGTAGTTTTTTAAACATACAACGACCTTACTACAGAAAAACTCATTACTATCAGATAACGTCGGCCCATACCAAACGTCCTTACTATTCAAATTCATCAACGCCATTAACGTAAAATCCACCTGTCGCATACCCTCACGTCCCTTTTCTCATTGCTCATCGTCCGTGGCCGCGCGCACCAGCACACGGGTCTCGTCGATCGCCGAGCGCAACACATCCAGGGTCACCTCCAGGATTAGCCGATCCGGACTGAGTACGACGGTATCACCGTCCAAACCTCGTGACGCGTCAGGGTTTGCGTAAACCGTATGGTCATGGCCAAAAGCAGCGTCACTGGCCGCCAATCGCTTTGCATCGGTGATCAGCCCGAGAATCGGCCGACGAAAGATAAGGCGACCAGATACCATCTTGTTCGGATCGTTTCCACTGGCCGGATCCCAGTGAAGCAAATAGCTATCCACTCTTTCGCCCACGGGGATTGTCTCCGTGTGTCCGGTGAACGACTGATAGCGTCCCGGGGTCACGATATCCACCTCAATCGGATAGGTGAACGTCACGTCCCTGCGCTCCAGGAAAAGGTGGATGCACTCGTCGTCTTCATACACCCCTTGCGCCAGCGACGGGGGCGTAGAGGCTTCAAATACAATGGGGCCACTGATAGCGGGCTTATACAGGACATCCTCCCAGGACCGGGCGAAATGTTCTTCGTCTATGGATATCTGGTCGATAGCCCTTGTGTCAGCATTAAACCGTAGGGCTTCATCGCGATTGAGAATTCTGCTGTCCAACGCCAACGGTTCGTTTGGTTCGGTGGTTACCACAGTAGTTTCCACGCTCCCCTCAAGAACATGCACATCCGTAGCACCATTTTTGTTGACAATCAGTCCAAACTGAGTACCTAAATCCGTGACTTGCACTGCAGGGGTTTTTATTACAAATCCCTGGGCCCCGACTGGTACATACGACGTCAATATTCCCAAAGCCAGAAAGGCCTGTTTCTCATTTATGAGGTTTATGACGGCCGGTCCTTCAAGAATAACCTCAGCCTCACTTTTAAAAGTAATTTCTACAAATCCCTCAGAAAGCTCTATCAGTCCCGGTTTAAGCTCAGCACCCTGCCGAATACCAGGCGAATTATCCAACTCGACATTCGAGGTATGAGAAACAACCGCCACCACTGGCTGCTCAACCAGCACAGGCTGAGCTATCGGTTCAGATCTTGGTGCCAACCAGACAAAGAGAAAAATCGCCACCAACGCCGCGAATGACGTGATACCCACAATGCGTTGTCGCCGTCGAGTCAGATATTCCCTGTAAAGACGTTCTTCTTCTCGTCGTTGCTCTTCGCGATTGAACTCCAGCAGGGTCTCTTCCGCCCCCTGTTTGATTTTATTCACCCGTAGTTTCTCATCGAGCTGGGCCTGTTGCGTCTTGTAGTCCGGCTGTTCTTCCTGTTGGAGGTCGCGCACGACTGACGGCTCGTTCTTGTCATCCGGTTCCAGGGGCAGCCTCAGTATGTCATCAGGAAAAGAGGTGAGTCGTTTTTTCAAATCCGCACAAAAAACCATGTACTCCACGTAGAGTTCTTCTGCTTCTGCATTGTGATGCATAAGCTGGCGTAAATGGGCAAACTGCTCGTCCGTAATACGTTCTTCCCGTACGGCATCCAGAAGTTCATAAAGAGCTTCTTTTTCGTCGGGAGTCATGCCTCGTCCTTTAGGGCTGATTTTCCACGCATGCATTGAAACAGCTGGTAGTGAATACGGCTCAGCGAGTAATACAGGGTCTTAATACCGCGCCCGAGTTCCTGGGCCATCTCTTTAACCGTCGTACCCACTTCATAACGGAGGGCAATGAGCTGGCGGTCGCGTTCATCGAGTCGCTTCAAGCACTGCTGCAGTTGCTCCTGACGTCGGTCATCGACCACGCAATCCTGGGCCAGTTTACCCAAACGTTCGAGCCGCTCTGTGTCATAAACGATCTTGCAATCGCGCGTCTTGATGTAATTCATGACTTGATACCGGGCGATACGTAATGCCCAGGCTGGGAAATCCGTGCCCTGATCAAAGGTCTGAAACTTCGACCACATCACCTTGGCCGTTTCCTGCAGAAGGTCGTCCGCTGCAGTCCAATCATGAACCAGGGCATAAATCAGACCATAAATACGCCGCTCATTGGCTACATACAGGCCCATAAATTCATGCCCGGCGGTGATATCGGGTACATCGTTATTAAACTCTGATTCAGCCATAGTTGATCTTCCAGCCTATATTCGTGTTGCCAACGTCTGTATAGGTAATAGACAAGACCCCGAAAAATTCCAAAACAAGTTAGAAAATAAATGACAATAGGTTATTTTGTCTTTTAAACTGATGAAAGAGGTTAGAGGGTCGCGGAACTTCCACGAATTAGACGCGAAGCGTGTTTTGACGGCGGAGATTCATTACCCTCTTACTTCGCGGAGGGAACGGACGAACTGATAAAGTTATAGTCTCCGGAATCAACTACAAATACCGCGTAGATGCCATCTTGCTCGCGATAGGTCACACCCTGTGCCTTGGCTGCAGGTTGTCCTGATTCTGACACATCTTCGACATCCCTGGCCGGGATATAGACTTTGGCCATGGTGTTCGCTGGCACCTCAATATGGAATTGGCCTCGGCTTCCGGATCGGGACCAGTTGCTTACCATGGATCCATAATACGAGCCGCTGGTGGTGTTGGCATGGGTCAAGTCCCCCACCAGATTGGGCTTGATGATAAAGCGTTTCATGCCGTAGTTGTCCGGATCAGGCAGGATGCCGCCAATCCCCTTGGTGAAATAGCCTGCGATACTTGTGTAACAGGTGTGAATCAAACTGTCATGGCCCACGATTTGCCAGTATTCAGGCCATGTAGTCTGGCCTTGCTGCAGGAAATATCCATATCCCGGTTGCTCGGTGCGAGTGAGGCAATGGTATAGGAGATCGACACGTCCGACGTCTTCGATGATATACTTCAGCAGAATGGGAAGTCCCGGGCTGCCCGTATCGAGATAGGGTGTGTGATGCGTGATCTCCTTGACAAAGTTGGCGAACACCGCCTCACGCTCATGCTTCGGTGTAATCCCTGTGTACAGGGGAAAGGCCATGGAAAGCTGTCTTCCGTCGATGTAGGTCTTGGTCTCTTCATTAAAGAAATGGGCGTGCGCGTTTTTTCTGAGGTCGGCCAGCCTCCTGGCATAAATGGAAGCCACATCAGGCTTGTCCAATAGGTTGGCGACCTGCACAAAGATGTCAAGATTATACGCATACACACAATTATTGAATAACTTGGCTGCCGGTATATTGCCATATTCACTGCCGTGGGGTGTGGCCCAGTCACCAAGGAACCTTGACGCGCCCGTGTAGGCGGTTAGAACACCCTCGTCCAGGACATACTGATGCAAATAATCCAACCACTTTTTCATGGGCTGGTAGCCTTCAGCCAGTTTTCGGGTATCACCGTATGCCTTGTAAAACTCCCAGGTCAGGGTAACTGGTGCACTGCTCCAGAGTGTCCCGCCTGCACCTTTATAGACCTGCGGTGCAATGGTATTGACAAACCCGTCTTCTGTCTGCACATCGTACCAGTCACGCGTGGTTTTTGAGTAGAAGGGCGCAGAGTCATAATTGGGTATGCCGCACCCCCACATACAGGCCAGGGCAATTTCACCATAGCCATAGCGTTCTCTGTGCGGGCAATCCATAACAACGCCGTTTACTGTGTTGGCGATATAGGTTCGAAGGTCAGTTTCGTAGATATCATTAAAGAGCTTTTTGGAACAGTCGAACTTCCCAACGCGCTTGCGGTCGTTTGTGACAATGTAACAGGTGACATCCTCCAGTTTTGGGGTGTACGACAGTCCCTCAACCGTAATCCAACGCCCTGCCATATAATTGAACCGGTGACAGAAAGACCCTTTACCAGTGGCGTCGTGGATATAGTGGCTTTCCTGTTTAAACTCGATCTTTTTCCCTGACTGGTTGGCTGTCATGAATTTTACGCCCTGCCCGGCCTTGCCGTGTCTCAGCCTCATGTCCAGCCAGCCTGTAAAGTTCCTGCCCATGTCGAATGTATAACAACCATCGCCCTCAGTCATCTTGACGGGCCTGAGTCGCTCAACCTTTCGGTCAGGCTCCATCATCTCGGCTGACATAATGATGGACTTGTCATAGATGGACGCATTGGCCCAGTCTGCATCATCATAGGACGCCCTGTTCCAATCGGCAACATGCCTGCGTGCATCAATGATCTCGCCGCCATATTCACCCCTGCCACCACCCTTCCACAACCCAAGGTTTTCACTGGAGCTGATTTTACATGTCCAGCTGGCATCCGAATGGAAACTCAGGCCGTTGGACATATTGACCTGGCATTTAAAAATCGAATCCTGTTTCCACACGCCCTTGCCATAGGAGCCATCTGCACGGGCCCATCCTGGGCCGGTCCACACAGCGAGCACATTGTCACCGGTCTTCAACTGACTGGCAATGTCATAGGTGACATAGAGCGCACGCTTCTCCAGATTGGTGACACCGGGTGAGAGCACGCGCGTGCCGATTCTCTGTCCATTCACATACAGTTCATGATACCCAATAGAAGCTAGATGGACAAAAGCACGGGAAGGGACATTGTCCAGAGAAAAGGTCTTCCTGTACCAGATGTGCTTGATGTTGTCTGCGGCTTTGTACCTGATCCAGTCACCCTGCCAGTCCGATGGCTGTAACAGACCCATGGAAAACTTCGCCTCAGGACTCCATGCCGTGACATGACCGTCCTTGTCCCAGACACGGACCTTCCAGAAACAGTGCTGGTTGGAGGTCAGAGCTGCGCCTCCATATTCGTTGTTCACTGACGTCGAGGCAGTCACCTTGCCTGAATCCCACAGGTCAATCGGTGTGTCTGTACCGTCAGGGGCGTCAGCCTGAACCACAATCTGAAAGGCTGTCTGTTTTTGGCCTCGCGTCTTGCTCCAATCCACTATTTTCCAGCTGAATCGTGGAACCTCAACGTCAACGCCAAGCGGATGGGTCAGATATTCACACCTCAGATCAGTCACTGACACACCGGTCGACTGCCCGGCTCTGCCTTCTCTGGCATGGGCAATCACAAAGTTTACAAGCGGTTGACTGTGAAACCAGCCTGACCACATGTTGTGGCCCTGTCCCTTGACAACCTCAAGTGTCATCTTACCGCCCAGGGTATCGTACCTTGCCTTGACAACAGCCGAGTTCCTGTCCAGAGGCACCACGCTGTCACTGTCTCCATGAATATGACAGATAGGCACCGCTGCCTTGGCCAACGGGGCAAGACGATTTATGGGATTGTGCTCAGTGAGTTTGTCTGCAAGCTGCGCCTCGGTCAACCCGTATGCACTGCAGGCACGGGCCAGGCCAGGGTAACTGATGAGATTGCACACAGGGTAGATACCAGCGATACAGGCCACAGCATCGGAATTCTCTGCAGCCCAGTTGTACAGCATGAGACCGCCGCGACTTCTGGCCAGCAGGCAGGCCTTTCTTGCCAGACCACGTTTGTCAACAAGCTCCTTATAGAGCGCCGAATATACCGCCCTGCCATCCGGGCTGCCATAGGATTCGCCAACGTCCACACCGGCAATGGCGATCCCTTTGTCCAGAAACTGGTCAAACATCCACGTCTCTGCGTTGCCTGGAAGGCCTTTCAGTGTCGGCGCATACCAAACCCACGGAATCGGTTCACCTGGCTTGATTACTTGCGGAAGAATCAAAAAAGCCGTTCTGCCCTGGACGGTGAAAACCTCACCCTTGATGGGCAGCGTCTTGCTTGCCGCTTGCAGCAAACTGCCTGATGTAAAACACATTGCCAAAATGGCCAAAGAAAGGATTGTCCGTAAAATCCTGCGAGCAGGTCCTACTGCGGGGTTGTTGATCAAAACATGTTTGGCCATAATGGGTTCTTTCTTATTATTGCCTGGGGCGAAGCCTCAGGTTGTACTTTTGCGTAAGCCCGTCAAGCATCATAGTCACCAGCGTACTGCTCATACAGTAATCCGGCACACCAATGGGCTTGCCCGAGACAGAGTCGTAATGTTCGTTGATACCATTCTTGATGGCATTGGCCACGGTCTTGTCTGCGATATCGGCAGCCAGTGTTTTGTGTCCATAGTCGGCAAGGCCACAAGCGATTTGATAGTTGGTCGAGGGCCACACATCGCCGCGCCAGAAGGCTCTGGATTTCCAGCGCGCATCCGTGCGATCCACGGTGGGCACAGGAAGTGGTGTCTGCCAGGCCTCACTGCTGAGCACCTCGGCCATACGACCGGCCATGGCCTCGGTGGGCACACCGGCAGTGAGCGGCACCCAGCTGCTAATCGTGGCCACGGGTATCTTTTCCAGGGTGTCCCGCTTGACTGATAAAAACGTACCGGCCTTGTCGTCCCACATGTGGTCGCGCATGGCCTTGACAGCCTTGTCAATGCGGCGCTGGCGCCGCTGGGCCATGGCGTGGTCTCCCATGATCCGAGCCAATCGGGCCAGGCTCCGTTCGCCCATGATGAGATAGGATGTGTTGCCCGTCACACAGATGTCACCATACCAGGCACCTTCTTCCGGGCCTTTGCGTGTGGGATGGGTCGTCAGCTTGAGGTCGTCCATGTTGCATTCATAGTCGAACGTCTCCCAGCGAGCATGCTGCACGATCCCGCTGTAGGATCCCACAGTGACCAGGCCGATGTTCGTCACATCGCGCTCACGCCAGTACCAGTCGTGAAACCGCTCGAGGCGGCCCAGGCACTGCTCAAGCAACTGCTTATCACCATTTCGGCGATACACACGTTCCAGACCCCAGGCCAGGATCGGGATCTGAGAAAACTGGCGCACAGGCTGCGGGTCAGTCTTGATGACCCCAGTGATCATGTCGCGGGCATACTCGGGCATCTTTTTGTTCCAACGGTCCTGGAAGTCCCAGTAGTTGCCAAAGATGTCCTGAATCACCTTCTTCTTGTCCGGCAAAATACTCAGCAGATCCACCACGAACATCGAATCCCATATCCACTGGCCCTTGTAATAGGGGCCGCCGGGGTAGACCCAGTTGCGCTTGAGCGGCGCGGTGGGCGCAATGATCTTGTCGAGAATGCACTTGCGAAACACATCTTCAGTCAGGGTCATGGCATCCTCTCTGTTCGATTCAAACAGAGAGCGAATATCGGCTTTTGAGTTATCACCGAAGATGCTGGGGCCGTACACGTCGCTGTCAGCCGCATAGAGCCGGCATGCGAGCCAGGGTGACATCAATCCGGCTCCAGCCATTTTGAGAAATTCACGTCGTTTCATAGTAAATTATTCCGGAAAAAGTTTGTTGAGCAATTCAGTGTCGATTTCTTTGTCGGGTGCAAATTTGCGTGAACCGGCATACTGCAACAGACTGTGCAGCAATTGGCGGGCCTCCGGTTTATCCTGATGACCGAGTAGATCAATCGCACAGATCAGCAGCTTGCCCTTGCCAACCTTGGTTTCTGCAATCAGGCCGAGCTTGCTGTTACGTACAAAATTATCAATCACCTGGACCAGGGGACGATAATCATCCGGTGTGTCATCAAACTGGATGGGACGCGAGTTCTTCACCAAATGCCACCACTGCCAGTTGCTGTGAAATTCCGTGGGGAATCTGGCCAGCGCAGGCGATTTGGGATCGCAGATAAAACCCAATGTACCTGGCGGCACGGCCAGGCCACGCTTCTTAGCGGCCATAGCGAACATGGGCGACCAATAGTCGGTCTGGAATCCACCGGGGACGCTGTGGGGGAGCTTATCGAGCTTTGGAAGGAGCAGGACCTTGCCACCGGCGGCGAGGTGTGATTGCGTCTTGTCCGTCTGGAAACTGTCCGCAACCATAACACCCCTGGGAGCCTTTGTGTCGGTCTTGGGTGGATAAATCCAGATGTTGTAATCGTTGCGATATTTTGTGCCTTCGACAGCCAGCCGAATCGTAAGCTTCTGCGGAGCAGCCACCTTATCAAGCGGCAAAGCGAACATATCCACATCGAAAACCTTACCCTGCTTAATAGTCACCTTATCAAACGCTTCACGTGCGATTCTTTTACCATTGCTATCGGTAACCGTCCAGGTGACCTGCGCGTCGTGTATGTCGGCCGGGCCGTAGTGAGCGATCTGTACCCTGCCCATAAACGTCTCGTCCGTGGTCCAGGTGTATTTCTTCATGCGCAGCAAAGGAACGGTTTCACAACAGAACTGTCGCCACACCTCGGGTTCGATCACACCCTTGGATTCCATGAAGTCGTTGAGCATCCCGACCAATGCTGTGCCCTGGCCAGGGAAGTCCTGGATATCCAGCAGTTGAAAGCCGCCCATACCCGGTGTACGCAGTGCCATTTCGATGTCTTCACGGTAACAGATGGCCGCCAGGGCTCCCGAGGCCATGACAAAGTCATGTGCCTGATCGAGCATGCCGGCATTTTGGAGACGCTGGCGGAATATCTCATAGTTCCGCGCCCTGGTCACGCCAGTAAATTTGGGGATATCGCGGTAATCCGGGGAAACCGAAAACGCCCCAGTTTCATGGCCGATCATCGGAACCTCAATCCCCTCGATAGAATAGCTAAGATCGAATAACGTCGAAGGAGGATATGTTTCGATGGGCGCATTTGGGAAATCGGCAAGCGAAAAGGCCCCACGAAGAGGTTTCGAAGGCTTTTCCACTTTCGCGGTCACCCAAAAATCGTCACCGTCAGGAAGGCTCGGATTCCAGTGCATATTGCCCGATCCCTGGGAATACAAGTGACGCGGATCAATCTCCTTGAAGTGGGAGACCATCTCGAACATGCCCGCGTTGCGGCCAAGTTCGTTGCCGAGAGTGAACATCACAAACGATGGATGATTACCAAAATTCTCTAAGATCAGTTCTCCCTCACGCAGGGTGTAGTCAAAGTGCGACACCTTCGTCTCGGTACTCTCAACATTAAGACGGTCAATATTCCAGTAAGCTGCCTCCAGGCTTTCATCTTTGCGGAAACGACCACGTTTATTAGGAAGTTCAGCCTGGAAATAAACCCCAAGCTCGTCAGCCGCTTCAAACGCCGCTTTCGGCGGACACCACGAATGGAACCGGTAGTGGTTGATCCCCCACTCCTTCGTAATCGAAAGAACCCGCAACCACCCCGCCTTGTCCATCGGCGGATAACCGGTCAGCGGATAATTGGCACAATCGACCCGCCCACGCAAAAAGACCGGCCGACCGTTGATCAACAGGCGGTTACGCTTCTTGGTGAAGTCACGCATACCAAAGCTGGCCGACCCCTCATCGCTGAATTGTCTGTCATCTGTTTTTGCATCAAGCTTCAAGGTCAGTCGCAGCATCGCAGGGTTAAACTCATCCCAAAGCGGCACATCCTCACCGGGCTTGTACATAAACTCAACGACGGTCTTTACTTCGCCGCCCTTAACCTTAACAGTCTGCCCCTTGAAAGCCGCCGGATCATCCACATTGTAACTTTTGCACGCAACCTCGATCTGCCCGACAAAGGCCTTACCGGTCATATTCCCAATCTCAACACGAACGCGGGCTTCTTTTTTCACTGCATTTGGATAAACCTGTATGTCTTCGATCCAAACCGCATCTGTAGCGATAAGTTCCATCCTACCGACGATACCGTTCCAGTTGGTTTGCGTCCGTTCGTCCACGGCATGGGAAGGCCCCACAGGCGGCAGCTTGGCATTGTCAACAACAACAGTGATCGTGTGCGTGCCCGGCGTCATCGCTTTGGTGACGTCGAATATTTGCGCCGCACTGAGCGTATCTTCCCAGCCGCAAAACGTCTCATCAACCCAGACACGCGTATTCTTGGTACGCTCAAAAAACAACGTAATCTTCTTGCCAGCCCAGGCGTCCGGGATGTGCACCTGCTTTTGATACCAGGCCGGCCCCTTCCAGAACCAGACACGAGAAAGCCGATCAACACATTTTTCGTCCTTATATATGCCCTTTTTGTTTTCATCCGTGGTGCCGGGCAGTTGGACCGTGTCATCTAGTTTGTGCCTGTACCACCCGTCTTTGAGCCCCACATCGTCAGGGTCAAGACGAAATCTCCACGTGCCAGCGAGCGGGATTGTCGCGTCATTTGCCAGGGCGGCATCTGCAATGCCGCTCATGAGCACCAGGAGCAGTAGAGATTGGATACAGTGACGTCGTTTCATAAGCAATTAGTCCGGCAGAAGTTTGTTGAGCAATTCAGTATCGATTTCTTTGTCGGGCGCAAATTTTCGTGAGCCGACATACTGCAGCAGACTGTGCAGCAATTGGCGGGCCTCGGGTTTGTCCTGATGACCGAGCAGATCGATCGCACAGATCAGCAGCTTGCCCTTGCCAATCTTTGTTTCTGCAATGAGCCCAAGCTTGCTGTTGCGTACAAAATTATCGATCACCTGGACCAAGGGACGGTAGTCGTCCGGTGTGTCATCAAATTTGATGGGACGCGAGTTTTTCACCAAATGCCACCACTGCCAGTTGCTGTGAAATTCCGTGGGGAATCTGGCCAGCGCAGGCGATTCCGGATCGCACAGGAAACCCAACGTCCCGGGAGGCGGGGTCACACCCCGCTTCTCTGCATTGATGGCAAACATGGGTGACCAGAACTCGCACTGGAAACCGCCTGGCACCGCGTGCGCCAGTGTTTCAAGCCTGGGAAGAAGTAGGACCCTTCCGCCTTTGGCCAGGTGTTTTTGAGTTTTTTCGGCCTGGAAACTGCGTGTCACCATCACACCCCTTGGTGCCTTGGTATTGACCTCTGGCGAGTAGACCCAGATGTTGTATTCGTTGCGATATTCTGTGCCTTCAATCGCCAAAGTCACTGTCAGCTTCTGCGGTGAAGCCACCCTCTTCAATGGCATGGCGAACATGTCAATCTCGAACACACTGCCTTGGGTGATTGTGACCCGATCAAATGCACCGCCGGCAATCTTCTTTTCCCTGCTGTTTGTAACGGTCCATGTGACCTGCGCGTCTTTGATGTCTGCAGGACCATAGTGCGCGACCTGGACTCTGCCCATGAATGTCTCATCCGTGGTCCAGGTATATTTCTTCATGCGCAGGAGAGGCACTGTCTCGCTACAGAATTGACGCCAGGTTTCCGGCTCAATGATTCCCTTGGATTCCATAAAGTCATTGAGCATGCCCACCAGGGCCGTGCCCTGGCCGGGAAAGTCCTGGATATCGAGCAGCTGAATACCGCCCAGACCGGGCGTACGCAGGGCCATTTCAATGTCTTCGCGGTAACAGAGGGCTGCCAGGGCACCCGAGGCCATGACAAAGTCGTGGGCCTGGTCCAGCATGCCCGCGTCCTTGAGACGGTCCTGAAAGGCCTCATAGTTCCGAGCCCTTGTCACGCCCGTGAACTTGGGAATATCCCTGTAGTCAGGAGACACCTGGTACTGGCCGGTCTCGTGACCGATCAAGGGCACGGGGATGCCCTGTATGGACTCACTGAAATCAATCATCGTGTTGGATGCAAAGGTCTCCAGGGGAGGATTTGAAAAATCAAACACGCAAAAGGACCCACGAAGCGGCCGCGCATCCTTTTCCACCTTGCCGGTCACCCAGAAATCGTCCCCTTCAGCCAGGCTGGGATTCCAGTGCATATTGTTCGCCCCCTGAGCGTAGAGATGACGCGGGTCGGTTTCTCTGAAGTGAGCGACCAGTTCGAACATACCCTGGGTTCGGCCCAACTCATTGCCGAGTGTGAACATGACAAATGACGGGTGGTTGCCGAAATGCCTGAAGATCAACTCGCTCTCTCGTTTGCCATATTCATAGAGCGAGGCCTTGGTGTCCGTGCCCTGCAGATCCAGCCTGTCAATGTTGTAGTAGGCAGCCTCCTCGTTTTCAGGGGCCTTGAATGCGCTGCGTTTGTTTGGGAATTCTGCCTGAAAATAGACGCCCAGTTCATCGGCCGCTTCAAAGGCCGCTTCAGGGGGACACCAGGAATGGAATCGCACGTGATTGATACCCCACGCCTTGTGGATGGCCAGCAGACGCCGCCATTCGGCCTTGTCCATGGGCGCATACGCGGTCAACGGATAATTGGCCGAATCAGTGCGTCCGCGCAGGAAGACTCCCTTGCCATTGATCTTGAGACGGTTGCGTTCCCGAGTAAAATCACGCATGCCGAAGTTCACGGAACGCTGATTTTCAAACGCATCAGGCCCAACCTCTGTATTAAGAGTGAGAGTCAAGCAAAGCATGGCTGGCTGAAACTCATCCCACAGCGGTACATTGTCACCAGGTTCATAGGTGAACTGAACAATGTTCTCTGGCTTGTCAGCCTTGACCTGGACCACCTGGGTCTTGAAGGTTGCAGGCTTATCAACATTGAAGCTTTTGCACGCCACAGTGACCTCTCCGGAAAATGCCTGACCCGTGATATTACCAATCTTCGCACGCACGAGAGCCTGCTTTTTCTCAGCATTCGGATAGACCTGTATGTCCTTGAGCCAGATCGGTGCTGTGGCCCTGAGTTCCATCTTCCCGACGAGTCCGTTCCAGTTGGTTTGCGTCCGCTCGTCCACGGCATGGGCAGGCCCAATCGGAGGTAACTTGGCATTATCCACCACCACGGTGATCGTGTGTGTACCTGGTATCATGGCTTTAGTCACATCGAACAGTTGAGGTGCACTGAGTGTGTCCTCCCAGCCGCAAAATGTCTGATCAATCCACACCCGTGTATGCTTGGTACGTTCAAAAAACAGCGTAACACGCTTGCCAGCCCAGGCGTCTGAGATGTGCACCTGCTTTTGATACCAGGCCGGCCCCTTCCAGTACCACACACGGGAAAGGCGGTCAATGGCCTGTTCGTCCTTTTTGATACCCTTGTGGTTCTCATCCGTGGTGCCTGGTAATTGGATGGTGTCGTTAAATACCTGCGTATGCCAGTTTTCCGTAACACCCACGTTGTCAGCATCAAGACGGAATTTCCACGTGCCCGCCAGTGAGAGTTTCATCTCATCCGCATTAGAAAAATTTATGCAAAGAGTAAGAAATATTGCACACAGGAGCAATTGGATAAAGTTCTTTTTCACAATGATTGACCTCTGGCTAAAACATCTTTTCCATCTTATTTGTACTTTGACCTTGCTACTAATCTTTCTCTTGATAGAGCAAAACTTCATCACCCTTTTTTATATCAATATCATAGATACCCTGGGACACCTGCTTAAGCTTGTACTGATGATCGCTTCTTATCATAATCTGGCCGCTTATGCCTGGTTTTACCCGACAGAGCTCACCAGCCAGGCTCTTGATACGCACCCATTGGGTCTTGCCGTCTATGCGTTTTGCAGACACAAGGAAGGCACCTTCTGTGCGTAGATCACGAAACTCCACGTCCTTCCAGGCTGCGGGGATGGCAGGGAAAACCCGAATGGGGCCAGACTCGTCCTTGGCCGGATCGGTCCAGCTCTGGATCAGCATGTTTTGTACGATGTTGGCCATGCCCAATGAGGATTCAAGGCAAGGCGTGTTGTACCACATACCATTGGGAAACAGATTTCCCTGCAGACGTTTCAGCCCTTCCAAAACTGTATCGCCTCGTCCCAGGGCAGCACCAATCGGGCCGGCATGGGATTGCACCATGGCCGGCAGACCGTTGATACCGTGGGCACGATCATAGGAGGCCTGCAACACATCCGTGGTATCCTCTTGCTCGATATTTACCAGATACAGCGGATAGATCATGAGCAGATTCGAAAAATGACGATGATTGGGCGAAGATGCTTGATTGCTACCCAAGCGAAAGCCATTCTCATCCGTGGGGAAATCCACCAGATGAGTCACCACATTTTTCCACTGGGGAATCAGCGGGTCATCAATACCCAGGCGTTTGCTCGCCTTGAGCAATGTGTAGCAGCCCCATTTAAACAGGGCCAGGTCAAAATTGGCATCCTTCCACACACCTGTCTCCGGAGAATAGGTGGGTGGCAGGTGAAGTTTACCATCGTCTCCTTCCTCTACCATATGAAGGTAGAGATTAATGCTGCGACGCAGCATGGGATAGATCTTTTGCCTCAACATCTCGTCGTCCATGGAAAAGCGATACTGAGACCAGAAGTTGTTGATTGTCCAGGGCAGATTCCCCACCTCTTTGTAATAACGCATATCCTGCTCGCGGTTGCCAATCATGTCCCCTGCCACTTCGTGCGATAGATACGCAGAGTCGGTCTGCCATTCCACAGGACGCACCGCCTTGATCAATTCATCGAAATTGTCATGGAGCCGGTTGAGCAGTTCTTGCCCCTGGTCCAATCGGTTGGCTGCATAGACGGGCCAGTGTGCACATTGAATATTCCAGTTGGTGGTGGTGTACGCCCATGGACCGCCCTGGAACCACAGACCGGACGTGTCTACGTAGCAACGCCCCGTCCTGGAGGTACAACCAAAGCGATAGATAGTCTGCCAATACAGCGACTCCAGTCCCTTGTCAGGAATCGTGATGAAGCTCTGGGGATAGTAAGCGTGCCACCAGTGCCGATGCGTCTCCACCCAACTCATCCAACTGGCGCTGTCGAGCGTCAGGAAACGGGTCACATCCGCGACAGCCGTGTCAGCAGCCGTAGATTCGGGATAGCTGTTTGCCATGGTCACAATCAGAGTGCGTGTATCTTTCTGAACGGGCTCGCTCCAGGCCGTGGCATATTGACCGCCGACAAGGAAATCCTGTTTCCAGACAGACACAAGCCCCCTCTCTTCCTGCCACCCTGCCGGATTGTCCTTGTAAACCTTCAACGTATCGGCGTAGTGGATACCATATTTCTTGGCAAAGGCCGGGATCTCGGACGCTTTGGTCGGATAGCCGGGTCGTGATGATTTGGCCTCTATCGGATGCCAGGCCCAGTGGCACCCTGTCTCGCCAGGGCTCGGCGTCAACTCGGTGACAATGGCCATGTCATCGGCATGGGTGAAATGACGAATCTTGATCTCGCCTACGTCTGTTTGGATCGTGCCAGTCAATTCAGCATTCCACAGATCTTTGAGCCAGGTACAACCCGTAAGTTTACCCACAGGATTCAATGAGAAATGGCCAATTTGAAGGCGGGGTCGACTGTACGCAGGCCAGCCGTATGTATCGTCACGATGATCCTGAACATCGGCGCGGAATATCTGGAGTCGAATAGTATTGCCAGCCTGATAGAGCATGGACCCAATCGATGCATTCCCAAAATGAGGCGCCTCTTTCCAGTTTTTCGGCAGGCCGTCAAAGGTCATGTCATGGCCCTGCATAAATACAGGCCAGTTGATCTCCTCTTGGGCCGAATCGAACCCCGCACTGGACCCAAGGCCATAGAGCGTTGTCGAACTCATCATCAGAAACAAAACAACCGCGACAGTATGTCGATACATGGGTGACACCCTTCTTAAAAATAATATGGTGAGACCGGGTCTAACTTGTTCTGTACTACTAACTTCAAACAACTGACATAATCTTCCCCACAATTGATAAACTGCCCTTCAAGTTTCTTATTCTCATTATATTACATCGCAAAGCGATTCCGCACTTCACACTTCACACCTCACACCTCTCACCTCACACTTCACACTTCACACCTCTTACTTCACACCTCTTACTTCACACTCAACACAAGCTCCTGGCTGACAAAGGGAGGGGCATAAGCCGTGATCCAGACCTCTGGTTTAAAGCTCAGATGTCCCGGGTCCATGCCCAGGACAATGGCCTCCAAAGGCTTACCCACCATGTCCGGGGTGACCGGGATAAAATACGTGTAATGGCTGTCGCGCCGGGGCACAGGATATTCCCATACATTGCTCGGGTACGAGGTGGCTCGTGTGGGTGCACCCACGATTTTGTCGCCCACACGCAGTGCCGTGTAAGCACCTTCATTGCCGTGAATACCCTCAAGTGCAATGCAGAGATAGGCCCCGTCAGAGACTTCGTTCAGTGTGAACGCGTAAGACCAGGCCTTGATCGCTGGCTGTTCGCCGTAGGGTCGGAACAGGTAGGAGCATCGCCATGCTGAGCGATCAAGGGTTGTGTCCGCAGCCTTGGCCATAATCTCGGCCACCTTACTCGGGACGAAATTTGTCCGTATGAAACGAATCGGTTGATCTGATGCGATAGTCATTTGCACGTCGTGGGTCAGTTGTACAAACTGTGCGCGATGCCAGGTCTCCAGGTTCGTCGACACCTCCGCCCAATGGTCTTCCCTGACTCGCCCATTGCGAATCTCCTGGTCTTCGGGCAGGACGAACTGGAGCGAGGTGACGCACGTGCGCCGGCCCAGATCGAGCCGCATGACACGTTCGCCCTCAATGCGAAACTCCCGGCTGAAGTTATAGACCGTGGCCAGATCGTCATCAAAGAGGAACCTGTCCCAAATGCCCCTTGTGGCAATCATCTCCTGGTCCAGAAACATCTGGCGAGCCTTGCGAACCTGTGGAATACTCGAAGGGCCTGATCTGTTGATTGAACGCATTTCCAGGGGATCGTTGTTGGCTGCAAAGATGGTGGTCTCATAGAGTGCTTCAGCATCCGTGGGCAGGGAGCACTCTGTGGGCGTACCAATGTGACGGTGCCAGTTTTCCTTGACAGGTTTGCCAGGGAAGGTGACCTTGACTGACTTGCCATTGAGCAGCGAAGATGTGTTCTTGCCGTTGATCCGAGCCTTGCCAAACCTGCGTACGCCGGTGTTGAGTGTCACTTTCGCAGTGGTGCCGGGGCGCCCCAAGAGACGCACCACACCGGCCTTGCCTGCCACGTCACGCACCACCTGATAGTCGCATCCCGCAACCGTTATTTCCTGCAGCGGATCGGCCGTGGCCAGGACCAGGCACGAGCGGAATGGAAGCACTTCAACGGGCACTGTGGTGCCCTGTGCAAAATGACCCAGCACCTTTTCCGTGGGATGCAATTGCAGCACAGTAACCTTTCTCTGTGCGTCCAAGCCTATGGATGCATCCAGTGATACTTCATAGGTCACCGGTTCCCAGGTCAGATTTCGCAAGGTAATCAGACGTGTTCTGTCATTGCCGCGTGACACGGCCTTGGGGCCATATTGCGTCTCAGGCAGCGTGATACCCTCGACAAGAATGTTACGATATCGACGGTGAAGATTGTAAATGCGAGCCAGCTTGGGATACTCATCGTCCCGCAAAAACCACGGATTGGCATAAATCTCGGGTGCCAGAATCAGACTGCGGTTAAAGGCCTGGAGCACGAGGTCGTCATCCCAGTAATCCACACAGGACGAAATGCAGACACCGTGGTCCTCGGTGAGGCGTTTGAGGTCAGGCACCAACCCACGGGAGAGCGCCTGCACACGATTGTGTGAGCCGGTACACCGCCAGTTGGCCATGTGCACATCAATATACGTCTCAGCGCCCCCCCAGAGAAAAGTCGTGGCGTACGGTTCGGCCTTGCCCAGTTTCAGGCGATGATTCAGCAGAATAAGATCCGGGCTGTATTGCCGGCAGGCTGTTAAGGCACGGATAAACGCATCCTGTTTTTCAGGACGCAATTGCCCACACACCGCATCGATTTTGAAGAGTGCAAACTCATAGTCGCGACAGAGTTTCACCAGCATGTCGATGCGTGCCTGCTCAGCCTCCGGCGTGTCACCAAACCCATCAGGTCCCAGCCAGACACCCAGACGCGTACCCATGGCCTTGGCCTTCTTATAAAGCGGATCGAACCCATTGGGGAACTGTCCCTTGAACTTCTCAGTCTCCATGGAACCATAGTACCTGGGCCCGTCAATGTTGCCTGCGTCAAAGGCATAGATATCGAGAATCATGCCGAATTCATCATGTAACCAATTGAAAAACTCAAGATTGGCCATGGTATGTGCTTCAGTGGAGCCCTCGTTCGTGTTGTTGATCCACGAGAAATACTGTGCCAGAGAAGGCGTATTTTCCGCCGCACCAGGAAACACTGTTGCCTCAGCATCCTCGGCATTTTTTCGAAGTGCTTTGATCATGATGTCAGCCATTTTGTTTCCCAATGTCAACTGCGACTGGGTATCAAAATGTGTATTGTCTTTCAACGTGCTCAGGTTGTCCGTGTTGATAATAAAGGTATGATCATCCTGAGAAGCCACCCTCTCCTGGGCCTTTTGCACGATTTTTGCATGGTCAAACACCCAGGGCGTTTTCTTGAGCAAGCTGGATGAAATGCGTCCCATCACAAACGGAAGTTTTGCCTGTTTTGTCTGTTTTCGCACATCCGTAATCAGTGCCTTGAGGTTCTCCTCGTACGCACTGGCCATTTCAGTAGTTTCCGAGTCAGACTCACCCTGCATCCATAGCATGCCTGCAATTTCATATTTTGTATTTGACTGCTCCAGATCTTGAACGGCCTTGGCTTGGACGGCCATAAATCGCCGATACATGCCCTTGCCAGGCACCCATTGTGTGTGTAATTTGGTGCCGCCTGCAGCCACCTTGACAATGGCAATACGGTAACCTGGCCAGACCTTGGCAAGTCGATGCGTAAAAGCTATTTCAGGACCAAATAGTTCGTTCCTGGCAATGGCAGTACTGTCTGTGCCCAACGCCTTCCAGAGATTTTCCCTATTATCCCAGATCTTCACATGGGTCGGATGCTTTTTGTAGGCATCAGGCAGTTCACTGCTCCTACCACAGCCCTCCATGTTTGACTGACCACCGAGTAGAAACATCTTGACCGGCTTAGCATCTCCAGCCATAGCAGCCACATGACTCAACAGAAAACACAAAACGAGTACCGGTATTCTTATGCAAAGAACTGTTTTTAAGAACCACATGTTAAGAAACTCCTTTTTATCTTACTGCCTTAGGTAGACTGTCAGACTGTTGATGAAGGATTAAGTTTACGGGAATATTCAGGGACAAGCAACTTGAAAATCGGTGTCAAGCCGATCTTTAGGCGTCTCATACGCTTCCTCAGTAGAAGACATACAAGAACCAAGCGTCATGATGTACGAGCCCACAAAAAAAGGGCTTGAGAACGCATCATACGCCCTCAAGCCCGATAGAGTATGGGGTTTCAGTTTTCGGATTACTGGGCCTGGAAACTGAAATCGTCATAGTACAGGACATCCACATCGTCATCCGGCCAGATGTCAAAACCCATGGCACTGGGACACTCGAGCGTACCGAGCAGCGTGTCACCATAATAGAAATCGCAGGCATTGGCGTCGAAGTTCATGACAACCCTCAACTGAACCCATTGATCCCGGAGCAGGGGTGCTTCTGTACGACCTCCAGTCAACTCATTGACATACACCATACCGGTCGTACAGTTGGTCAACAACGTGCCCAACCAGGCGGTGTCGTCCCAGCTCGTACCGTAGGAACTCAGGGGACCAAAATGCATAAGCCCATTCGTACCAGTAGGTACATACTGCATCACAGATGCCACATACACACCATGCTCCACCATCGGCCAATTCGGCACCACGTCATCGCGGGTTCCCATGATCTCCAGAGAGTTTGTACCGCTGTACGCCACAGTATCGGTGATCTTCGCAGCCCACTGTCCATCTCCGAACCAGCCTTCCCAACCCGGCACGTCTTGCATGCTTGAACCGACTGGCAGCGAGTCAAAATCATTGACCAGTGACACGGTCTCTACTGGCTCCGGCGGTGTCTGACGCAGAGTAATGTCATCAATCAAGAACATGCCGGACGCTCCATTGCCGTCCATACCAATCGCCAGCGTTGTGACGCTCTGGGGGTTGATACCCAGGGTAGACAGGTCGATAATCCAGGTCTTCCAGGTTCGCGCAGCAATATCCGTGGGTTCCAGTGAATAGGTTACCTTGACACCGTTGATCTTGGCATACAGGGTGCCGGTGTTGTCGGCCTCGCCAAAGAACATGATGCTCAGCAGCTTTGCCCCGCCCACGGTCCAATCCTGAGCTGTGGCAAATGTGCGTTGCGTCTCAGAGGCTGTGCCCCCTGTATTGGTGTAGTAGAACGGCATGGACTGAAGACTGCCGGCAATCGCAATTCCGGTTTCCATGATATCACCATTGTAGTGTTCACTGGCCACCGTCCAGATGTCATGACCAATGCCTGCACCTGTGCCATTACCACCGTAACCGACCGCATAGAACTCGTCAGCTGAATAGCCAAATCCATCAAGCCAGGTTTGGAAAGGACGGTCCG
>CAZBTJ010000088.1:0-22818 GCA_964494325.1 uncultured Pirellulales bacterium | reverse complement strand
ACAGCATAAAAAACGCGTTTTACTAAAAACTGAAAACCAAAAACTGTACACCACAGGGCTTTTTGCAAAAGTCCTGTTAGTTAGACTGAAAAACAAGCCGATCAGTCTCACCTGACAGAATCTGCACACCTTGCCATCCACTGTGACCATTCCGGTAAGGGGACCGTCATATCGTATTGTTTATGCCATCTCAGACGCCACCGTTGCTTGAGAGATACGCGTCGAACAGAATGATCGGCGAACAACACATTTTGTGTTAGCTTGTGCCGATCCACGCACCGCGTACGCATCTCACCGATACCACCGGCCTGAAAGCTGTCTCGATGATTGGACGGTACGTCCGTTTCACGGGGCCAGGCATCCACCCACCAGCCTTCTGTGAATACCGGCATGTCGCTGGCATACTTCGTGGGAGAACCCCGCCAATAGTTCTATGAGTGTAAATGCCTTTTTCATGCTCATAGCCCTTTCATAGATAAATAATCTAAAAACAGAGGGGTCCTGAACAAACAGGACCCCTCCGACAAAAGCATCATTCATTTGTGACCATTACTCCCCAATAGGGTCGCATTCGCCAAGTGCCACGCACTTGAGCCAATTCTCCAGGAGTAGATCCATATCATCCTGGTCCACGTCACAGTCCTCATCGAGATCACCTACCAGAGCCACATAGTCCGGCAAGGACTGGGCAGCCAGGCAACTGTTTTCAAACACATTGATGGTCAGGGTATCTGCGCCCTGTAACTCACCATCATCTGCTTCAAGCTGAAGCACATAGGTGCCCAACGCAGTCAGTGTCACGGTCGTGTCTATTTGATCCGCATTGGCAATCACGGCCGTGCCTTCATTGGGTTCACTGACCACGGTCCATGCCACTGTGGTGGCATCCACATCCGTAACTGTACCGCCAATGGCCACATCAAGACTGTCAGCGTCCAGCCAGCTTGTGACATCATTGCCAGCTTTTACCGCAGGTGCCCTATTGCCGGCGTAGAATTCAAAAATCGGACCCCAGACTGGATCACTCTCTGTGCCTTGATACGTATCAACAGCCCAGTAGTATCGCTTATTGGGTTGAACCTGTACAGTTGCAGATGTGGCGTTCTGGTTGCTCACGATGCGGATGGCATCTGGATTAATAAAAGATGTCAATGCCTCAAGGTCGTCAGTGAAGTACACATCCACTGGCACAGATTGGCCAGGCACACAGGGGTCAGGCAGTGTCCAACTCAAGGTTGCCGCGCCGGGCAGAGCATTTCCGCCATCTATGGGAGTCGGATTCATGGGATGCAAGCCTCTGACCACCAAAATATCTTCTGTATCTGGATCTTGATCATCATCGACTGGCTCGGCAATCACAGTGCCTACACCGTTATAGGCAGTGATCATCCCGCTATCAATCCAACCATTGATTTCAGCAAGATTATTTTCGGTATACCGCTCCTTCAAGACACCGCCGGAGAAATCTACGTGGGCTGTTGCTGTTGCATTGGGCTGGAGTATCAGTCTTCTGGTGCCGCAATCAAGGATTCCACCCCGAAGTTCCACGGTCCCTTCGCCCTCGTCGCCCTGGCCGACCTGGATATCTTGATGGAGGAGATTCACTCGACCGCTGTGATCAACAATCAAGAGGCCCTTCCCTGCACGCGCCACAAAAATGCGGCCATTGCCTGTACCCTCTGGATCGCCACCATTGTACACGCCGCCCAAAACCTCCAAGGTGTGAGGTTCATCCGGCTTTCCAGCGTATGCAATGATGCTCCATTCGGTCACGGTCAACACTGCGCCATCAACCAGTTGCAGATGTGTTTTGCCGCCACCTTCCAGGGCCGTATTCTTGATCAGGCCGGCATCATAGTCAAGGATGCACAGGGTGTCGCCGTTCATTTGAATCTTGTCACTGGGATCCGGAAGACCCTCGCTCCAGTTGTCTGGGTTGCTCCAAAGATTATCGATGGCACCAGTAAACTTGGTATCGGCGAACAACGAGCCCGTCAACAAAAGAGTAACACAAATAGCCAAAACAATGCGTGATTTCATATCACTGCCTCCAAAAAAAAAGGATTCTTCAATGTTGCACCCTCATAGTGCATGTCTTAGCGCCAACACATATTAACGCAATTATTTCATAGTTTGTTGGTTCACTCCACAACCCTCTCGAGTTCCAACGCTGGCTCTCCGAAGAAACTCCAGTCCCCATTATTCTCTTTGCCGGCCAAACAAACCAGTGTCAAGAAGCGATTATCCGGATTCAGGCGAACCTGGACGCGAGGAATGGGGAGCGTTCGCATGGCAATTTCCTGACGATATTCTAACTGGCCGTCCACAAGCACGTAAAATTCGGAAACCGGATTGCCCGTTTCTCGCACGCGATTACTGATACCGCAATATGACGTAAAGCTTCTGATGCGCGTACCGCTGAACGTCTGACGAATGGCATCCAGGTCAAAAGTAATGCCTACATTGGCATGCATTAACAGGGCAGGATGATTGCCCTGTCCATACACCTGTTCCCCGAGTTTCAGAGACACGGGCTGGGTATCACCCAGGTTGAGTACCGTGGCATGCGCCACCTCTGTCCACCAGCCACCCCCTGAAGTTGAAGGAAACTCAAAGTGATATCCAGAAGAACTAATCGGGGCAAATCCTCCTGATGCTGGCGGCACAAATACACCATCCACCAGGGAAAGCCCGGGCACCAGGGTATAGTTCTTGCCACGCGGTCTTTTTCCATAACTGTACTGAGAACGGGTTTCACCAGTCGCAGGATCAATGCAGTGAAGACGGTGACCTGTGCCAAAGCCATTGCCCCCCCCCACAATATCGGTCAGGTCCAATCGTTTGCTGGGTATGCCAAATTGCGAATTTACGTCTGGTAGTTCGCGTACAAACATGTTGGGCCTGGTCCCCAACGGTCTTACCGTCGAACTTCCAGAAGCTGTTAACACACCGGCCTTGTTCTTGGTGATATCAAGCGTGGCTGCAGGCCGGCCTTGACGCTTGCCAGTGCGACATTGCACGCGTCCCTCAAACACATGAACCTCAGAGTCCTGCAAATCCTTGACCTGCAGGCCGAATTCCGTGCCAAAATCCGTCACCTTGGATAGAGGGGTTTGAACAGAGAAGCCATGGGCCTGGGGTGGCACCTGAGCCGTGACCATGCCCTGATTCAGAAGCATCCGATTTTGGGAGCGTAAGTCAAATGTACAGGGCGCCTGAAGGAGAATCTGAGCGCCTTGCTTGAAGGTAATCTTGGCAAAGCCCGCTTCCAGAGTCATGAGGCCGGGATGGAGATTGGCGTCTTGAGGTGACTGGGCCCATTGAGCATGAATTTCCTCATCAAGTGTGGCCACAACTCGATGGTTGAGTACATAGCGTGTAACTGCAAAACAGACCATCATGATGACGGCTGCAACTGCCAAACGCTTTGTAATTCTTACTGCTCTGGTCAATACTACTGTGAAATGATCTGCAACCAAAGACAATGACTCTCCAAGGGACGGTGTGTTCTCGCGTCTCTCCAGCAATGCTTGCTGTTGGCGCAGCGTTTCCTGTTCATCAAGAAATGCGGCCAGCCGACGCTCGGCCTTGTCACGGATTTCCGCGGTACGTGGGTAGTCTGCCTCTGGCAATGGTGCTGTATCATCATCTGCTGATCCAATGATTTGCTCTGTGAGCAAGTCCACATGCACCTTTTTGGAAAGATTCTGATAGTTGCGCAATTCCACATTAACCAATGTCAGTTCCACGTAGTACTGCTGCAATTTGGGGTACTGCGTCAAAAGATCGTTGATGCGTGTCTGCTGGTTGACAGTAAGATGGCCGTCTCGTACAGCGCCGAGCAGAGACAACAGTTCCTGATAGGCTTCCTTGCGTGGATTCATAGGCGGCTCTCCTGCGCCAGGGTTCGACGTATACATGTGAACAGTTGGTGGTGTATTCGATTCAGAACCTTATAAACGGCATCCGCACTGCGTCCGACTGTCTGGGCGACAGCCTGCGTGGTGGCTTCCACCTCATACCGAAGACGCAGTATTTCCTGATCACGATCCCGCAATTTCAAGATGCAGTGCTGCAGAGCCTCACGGCGTACATCCTGTCTCTGGATCTCACACGCGGCCCTCTCCTGAATGGCCTCAAGCACATCAGGGCTGAATAACGGGAGACGATTCCTCTTGTTGCTAACGTGATTCAGAACCTCAAAATGGGCCACGCGTAATGCCCACTTCAAAAATCGCTCCTTGGAATCAAAGCCTTGAAACTTCTTCATCATCACGATAACAGCTTCCTGCAGAATATCATCAGCATCAGTCCAATTGTTGACCATACAAAGGATATAGCCCCGAATCTTTGACTCATGCGTCATGTAAAGCCGCATAAAATCACTATTCTTATCTATTGGCTCAGTCATTCAAAATCCAAAATGCAAATATGTCGAGCTTCCATGCCCTGCTCCCTATAAAAACGCAACCATAAGGCCAAAACTCCCTATTATAGTAATAACTGGCTCAAACGGCCCAAATTGGAGGGTAAAATAAAAAAAAAGATCAAGAAGCCTAAAACTGCCCCCTGAATCTGTTTTACAGTGAGATCAAACAAAGAATCCCGAATTATCCATAGTTGTATCCATATTGGGGTCTTTAGGGGGGATTCCCCGGCATTTTGGGTCAAATATTCAGGATGCACATTACATGCATTACCCTTGATTTTATCACTTTTGGGCATTACCATCCCTCTGTCAGTGGTGAAAAAAACTGACAATCAGCTCCTCGTGAGAACATCTCCACAAAAGGGGTAAGAAGCGTTTTATACTGTGCGTCGTATTCAAAACTTAAGAGAGAAAAATGAAAACCCACCCTATCCCTTCTGTATTTGTGACTTTTTTAATCATGGTCAGTATTTCGGCCTCTGCTACCCGTGCCTACTCGCAACCCAAAGAACTTTCAGACAAGGAAAACAAGAAAGATGAGATACGCCTGCTTGATGGCAAGGCAACCCTTGAAGTGAAAACCCTCTCTGGAGTCAAACATCAAATGATCGATGGGTTCGGCGCTTCTGATGCCTGGCGATCGCAATTTGTCGGCAAGAACTGGCCGACTTCAAAAAAGAACAAAGTCGCTGATCTGCTTTTCAGCCAGGCCGAAGACAAAGCAGGCAATCCCAAAGGCATTGGGCTTTCCATCTGGCGATTTTACCTCTCGTCAGGGACCACTGAACAGGAAGAAGCCTCTGAGATCGGTAATCCGTGGCGCAGGGGAGAGTGCTTCTTGAATACAGAAAAAAACAATCTCTGCCCACAGCTACCATTCGGTCTGGCCATTGAAAAAGCAGGTCGACAACAGAAAGTGGGTCAATTCAATGCTGAAACAGACCAATCCCGACCTGGGGTATTGGATGAGCGAATACTGTATTCTCCAGAGGAATGATGAGATCGGAAGCGGAGGCGGCCGGGATTTGACCATGAAGACTGCCCTGTACGTAGCCAGGATCATTCATCACGACATGGTGCTTACCCACGCCAAATCATGGCAATGGTGGACAGCCATCTCCCAATGTGACTATAAGGACGGGTTGGTATATCTGGATGATGGCTCCCAGGGAGAGTCTGGAAGAATGGGTGGTCATGTTGAGAGTCTGCAAAATGACGGTGTGGTGCGTGACAGCAAACTACTCTGGGTCTTGGGCAACTATTCGCGTTTTGTCCGGCCCGGCATGATACGCATAGAATGCTCGCTTTCAGAGGAACAGTCCGCAGAAAACGGATTGCTGGTTTCGGCGTACACTGATAAGAATGAGGGCTCAAAAACCATCAATCCAAGGACGATTTGGGAGCAGGCTAACGCATGATAAAACAATATGATGTAATCGTAATTGGCAGTGGCGGCGGTATGAAGATCGCCTTGCCTGCCGCAAAACTGGGACTAAAAACCACGTTAATTGAGCAGGATGCAGTGGCTGGAACCTGCTTGAATCGAGGGTGTATTCCGTCCAAAATGTTAATTTATCCCTCCGAATTGCCCCACCTTTTGACAGAGGCTCAAAAGATAAATGTGCACTCGGAATCGTCCCCAACGATCGATTTTCCCAGCCTGATCGAACGGATCAGTGAAACGGTGGACGCCATGTCCGACAGGCAGCGAAACACCCTGCTCAAGACGCCCAATCTGGACTTCATTCCGGCGCATGCAGAGTTCCTTTCCGACCGGATTATTCAGGCTGGTCAGCACCAGATCACCGCACCCAGAATCTTTATTGCCACCGGATCAAAACCCTTCGTCCCAAATATCAGCGGACTCAATAACACACCCTATATGACCAGCCAGGAAGCACTGCGTCGAACCGATTTGCCCAGGCAATTGCTGGTCATTGGTGCCAGCTATATTGCCGTGGAGATTGGCGGCGCCTATGCCGGGGCCGGGGCCCAGGTAGACTTCATAGTCAGGAGCCGTTTTCTGCGTCAAGAGGACCAGGAGATCGGCCAGGTTTTTGCCGAACAATTCAGCAAACATCACTCCGTCCACCAGGGTATGATCCCAGAGAAGGTCACCTTTTCAGACAGCCTGTTCACGGTCTCCAGTCAAGACAAAACACTGCAGGGTGATGCGCTGTTGGTGGCCACAGGCACGGTGCCATGCACCGAGGATCTCGGCCTCTCTAACACAGGCATCCATACCACCAAACAGGGCTTTATTCAGGTCGATGATCATCTTGAAACATCTGTCAAGGGCATCTATGCCCTGGGCGATTGCATTGGCCGTTATCTGTTTCGGCACACCGTAAATCATGAAGGCGAATACCTCGTTCGAACAGCCCTTAAAAATGATCCGCCCCCCCCGCTGGACTACGGCCCAGTACCTCATGCCATTTTCACGAACCCCGAAATCGCAGGGGTCGGCCTCACGGAAGAACAGGCTCAGGGCATGGACTATATCGTCGGCAAAGCAAACTACTCGGACAGCAATGCAGGTCTCGCCCGAGGCTATGACCACGGCTTTGCCAAGCTGCTCATTGACCGCGCCACAGGCAAAATTCTGGGCGCCCACATCCTCGGCCCGGAAGCCTCGAACATGATCCATCTGTTCATTTTGGCCCTCAAAACACAGGCCACAATCGACGATCTCGCTGACATGATATTCATTCATCCCGCCCTACCGGAAATCGCACGAGACGCGATCAGAGACGCCAAAAAACAGTTATAGCCTGCGATCAGCAGGCTGCCAAAGCCTCCTGTCTATGTTTTTGTGGACATTTCTCTGCAATTGTCTACATATTTATAGACACTTTACCGATACAGTACATATATATGTAGACTTGTTGTTAAGTGACTGATTAAAAGCAGGTGGACGCCCAAATGAAGGCAAAACACAAGACAATGGCCAGAAAGCAGCTTGATGAAACGCTCACGCGACTGGGTCCGCTCAAGAAAGTCATCCCGCCACCCAAGGGATGGATTCGTGCCATCCGAGAAACACTGGGCATGACTGGAGGGCAATTGGCCCAAAGACTCCAGACCAATAAACAGCGAGTCAGCCGTATCGAACAGGACGAAGTCCTGGGCAAATTGACCCTCACCACACTTCGCAGCGTGGCCGACTCTTTGGACTGCATCCTGGTTTACGGACTCGTGCCAAAGCACAGTCTTGAACAGACCCTTCATGACCGAGCCAGCCTCCTGGCTCAAAACCGACTCACTCGCAGCCACCACGTAATGCGTCTCGAGAAGGAGGCTGTCAGTCACGAAGAACAATCCAAAATCCTTGAGAACCGGGTCAAAGACCTCGTCGAAGAAATGCCAAAGGCACTGTGGGAAAAACTATGACTTCTGAGATTCCGAAAAATGAAATGCCGCTTCCCCCTCACCTTGTCAAGGATCTGATCCCCAGCCATATCACCAACCGGGCAGACCTGGACCAGTGGGAGCAGGACAACATACAGGAAGCCTTGGTATGGGTTGAGAAACACCGTCGCAAGGACATTCTCCATGAGCTATTCATGCGACAATTGCACAAGCAAATGTTCTGCCATGTTTGGCGCTGGGCCGGCAAAATGCGCCAGACAGACGTGGACCTGGGCGTGCCCCAGGCCAGGATCTCCATTGAGCTAGAAAGCCTCTGCTTGAATGTCCGAAACTGGATCGATACAGAGGCCTTTGAACCGGATGAGATTGCTGCTCGTTTCCACCATTCCCTGGTCTTTATAAGGCCTTTTGTCAACGGCAACGGAAGGCACGCCCGACTGGTAACGGACATCCTCCTGGAAAATGTCCTCGGACGTCCCAATTTCAGCTGGGGCCAGACCCATCTGGCCCCCCAGGGACTGGACCGAAAAATGTATATTGAATCCCTTGTGGCAGCCAACCAGAAGCGTTATCAATCCCTCTTGGAATTCGTCCGATCCTGATCGACCCATCCTCGGTCTCCCCCCCAAATCTGAGGCTGAACCCGAAACGCCAGCCCACATTTTTTATGGATTTTTCTGGCGTTTTCACGTATGGTTAGAGGTTTATTTTTTTAGCCAATGGAATAAGGAAAATCAGGCCAATGATTTCAAAACCGGGTAGGTACGATTTTACTTCGATAGAAAAGAAATGGCAGCAATACTGGGAGAACCACAAGACCTTCCGTACAGAGATCACTGATCCTGCCCAACCCAAATACTACGTGCTCGACATGTTCCCCTACCCCTCCGGTGCGGGCCTCCACGTGGGCCACCCTGAAGGGTACACGGCCACGGACATCATTTCACGATACAAACGCATGAAGGGCTTCAATGTGTTGCACCCCATGGGGTGGGACGCCTTTGGTTTGCCTGCTGAGCAATATGCCATCCAAACCGGTACGCACCCTGCGGTGACCACGCAAAAGAACTGCGATACCTTCCGAAAGCAGATCCAGAATCTGGGTATGAGTTACGACTGGGATCGAGAGGTGAACACCACGGACCCAAATTACTACAAATGGACCCAGTGGATTTTCAGCCGTATCTACAATACGTGGTATGACCCTGACCTGGAAAAGGGGCGGCCCATCAGCGAACTGCCCATCCCGGCGGAGATAGAGGCCCAGGGCCCGGTTGCCATACGTGACTACAAAGACGAGAAACGTCTTGCCTATTATGCAGGGGCTCAGGTCTGGTGGTGTTGTCAATGCCAGATTGTCTGTGCCAATGAAGAGGTGCTTAATGACGGTTCCCATGAGAAGTGCGGCAGTAAGGATGTCGAGCGGCGTTTCCTGAAGCAGTGGCTTCTGAGAATTCCCCATTATGCAGAACGTCTGCTTGAAGGCCTGGAATCTGTGGACTGGCCCGAAGGCATCAAAGAGATGCAGCGCAATTGGATTGGCAAGAGCACGGGCGCGGAAGTCGACTTCGATATTGAGGAATCCGAAAAATCAAAAATCAAAAATCAAAAATCGAAAATCAGGGTATTCACCACCCGGCCGGACACGCTCTTTGGCGCGACCTATATGGTGCTGGCGCCAGAGCATCCGCTGGTGCCGGACATCACAACAGAAGACAATAAAGACCTGGTAGAAACCTACATAAAGCAGGCCACCTTAAAGTCGGATATGGATCGCACAGAATTAGCCAAAGAAAAGACCGGTGTGTTTTCAGGCACCTGTGCCATCAACCCGGTCAATGGCCAAGCCATCCCCATTTGGATTGCCGACTATGTGCTTATGGGCTATGGCACAGGCGCGATCATGGCAGTCCCGGCCCACGACACACGTGACTTTGAATTTGCCAAAACCTTTAACCTGCCAGTGATCTGCATTATGGAACCCGAAACCGATGATGCAGACCTCAAGGCCCAAGTGCTCTCCGGCGAGGCCTGCTGGACCGAAGACGGCAGCTACATTCGCTCGGCCAATCCCGATGAAAATCTGGATATCAATGGGCTGAACAAAGAAGACGGCATCACCCGCACCATTGAATGGCTACAGAGCAAGGATCTTGGAACCGGGACGATTAATTACAGACTCCGTGACTGGCTCTTCAGCCGTCAACGCTACTGGGGCGAACCCTTTCCCATCATCCACTGGGAAGACGGCGATGTGTCGCTTTTGGATGAGACCGAACTGCCTCTGGCCCTGCCGAAACTGACCAACTACCTACCGGGTGAAGGCGGAGAATCTCCCCTGAGTAATGCCGAAGACTGGCTGATTGTCACTGATCCTGCCACAGGCCGCACCGGACGCAGAGAAATGAACACCATGCCGCAGTGGGCTGGCAGCTGCTGGTACTACCTGCGATACATGGATCCGCACAACAGCGAACAAGGCTGGGCTTCAGAGATCGAGAACTACTGGATGCCTGTGGATTTGTATGTGGGTGGTGCCGAACATGCGGTGCTACATCTGCTCTACTCACGATTCTGGCACAAGGTTCTGTACGATCTTGGCCATGTCAGCACCAACGAACCCTTTCAGAAATTGTTCAATCAGGGCATGATTCTGGCCTATGCCTACGAAGATGAGGCCGGCTCCAAAGTGGCCAGCGATCTCGTTGAAAATCGGGACGGTCAGTATTATCACACTGAAACAGGCCAGCCTCTCAAGCAAATCGTGGCCAAGATGAGCAAGACCCTCAAGAATGTGGTCAACCCGGACGATGTGGTGCGGGACTACGGTGCAGACTCCATGAGACTGTATGAAATGTTTATGGGACCATTGGAGGCCACCAAACCATGGAATACGCAGGGCGTGGAAGGTGTATATCGATTCCTGCAAAAGGCCTGGCGTCTGTATATCAATGAAGAGACCAATGAACTCAATGGTCTGGACCAGGCGCAAGACACGGATGAAGCGACTCTGCGAATTCTACACCAGACTATCAAGAAGGTGGGAAATGACATTGATACCTTCTCATTCAACACGGCCATCAGTCAAATGATGATTTTTGTCAACCACATGACCAAGCACAAGATTCGGAGCAAAGCCATCCTGGAGACCTTTTTGATTGTACTGGCGCCATTTGCACCGCACCTGGCAGAGGAATTATGGCATCGCCTGGGCCACGCGGACACCCTGTCCTACGAACCATGGCCAGCCTATGACGAGGCCCTGCTCCAGGAAAAAGAAATAGAATTGGCCGTGCAGATCCGAGGAAAAATCAAGGACAAGATCGTCGTGCCAGCCGATGCCAGCGAACAGGCCATCCAGGACAAGGCCCTGGCCAGTGAGAAGGTACAAGCGGCACTGAATGGTCAAGCACCCAAAAAGATCATTGTGATCAAGTCCCGTCTGGTCAATATTGTGGTATAATCATGTCTGTGGAAATTGAAGCAAAGCTTAGGGTCGAGTCACTTGTACCGATACAGACGCGTCTGCGTGCTCTGAACGCCCGGTTTGTGGCAAACCAGGACCAGCAGGATCTGTACTGCGATGATGCTCAAAATCAGATGGTAAAGCAAGACAAGTGCCTTCGCGTACGTATCGAAACCACGGACAAGGGGACACAGAACTTTATCACCTTCAAAGGCCCAAAACAGAAGGCTGACGTCAAATGCCGTCAGGAGATAGAGATGCTCGTGCCTGATTTGGATCAAGCCAAAACGCTGCTTCAGGGTTTGGGTTATGAGCAAAAAATCAAAGTACACAAACGTCGCGAGTTGTGGTCTTACAAAGCATGCCTGATCGGTTTGGATCAGGTCACGGAACTGGGCACTTTTGTGGAAATCGAAGGTCCCAGCAGTCGAGTGATTCAGGAGGTCCAGAAGGACCTGGGACTGGATCATGTACCCCACTGCCAGGACAGCTATGCCTGTTTGTTGGCCAAAAACTAAAAACTAAAAACTAAAAACTAAAAACTAAAAACTGCTTTTTTATGAAACCAGAAAATGGCTATATTGCATTAATTGCCAATCCCAAATCGGGCGCCAGCAGCAGTCACAAGCAACTCAGACGCAGCTTCATGACTTATCTGAAGTCAGAAGGCTATGAAGTCCAGATGCTCAAGACCGAGTCTCTGGGGCATGCCAGTGATCTGGCCTTGGAAGCCCACCAGAACCCAAAGTGTCAGATGGTGGTGGTGGCGGGCGGCGATGGAACAGTTCGCGAAGTGGTTCAGGGCCTGGTTGGCAGCACCAAACCCCTCATGATCATTCCCAGCGGTACGGAAAACCTGCTGGCCAGTGAACTGGGATTTGGCGATAAACTCAGCACGCTGATTCAGACATTCCAGGAGGGCTATACACGACCTCTGGACCTGGGCACCATTAATGGCAAGTACTTCACATGCGTATCCGGATTTGGCTTTGATGGCGATGTCATGGATCGTGTCACCAAAATGCGGGATGGGCACATTGACTATTTTGATTATGCAAGCCCCCTGTGGCAGACCTTCTGGAATCACGCCTTTCACCCAATCCAGGTCGAACTGGACGGCAAGGTGATCTTCAATGGTCCAGGTATGGTCGTGGTGGGTAATGCCACACGCTACGCCCTGGGCCTGTCAGTCCTGCGTCACGCGGACGTAAGCGATGGGCTTCTGGATGTGTGTATCCTGAAATGTGCCTACAGACCCCATCTACTCAAACATTATCTCACCATCCTGTTCAAGCGTCACACCCGCTGCAATGACGTTATCTACCAACAGGGAACCCATGTTAAAGTGACCTCACCCACAAAAAAAGTGAAAACCCAAGTCGATGGAGACCCGGGCCCCCCGCTGCCTGCAGACATCGGCATTTTGCCGGGCGCCATTCAAGTCATGGTGTCCAAGGAATTCAAACCCGAAGGGACATGGAGGCGGTTGTTCCGGTTGCTGGGATAGCGGCGGGAGGCCTCAGTTTTGGGTTTTTAGTTTTTAGTTTTTGGTCAATTGAATGGGCTTCGCCCATGCTGTTTTAATACTGTCTACTGGTTTCTTAAACACTTAAAACCTAACACTTAAAACCGTGGTTCTGTCGTCAAGACTGAGTCACCATCATCTGTATGGCCTGCTTGACCTTGTTGTCATCCTCCAACAGTACATCGATCCAGTGGATCTTGGCTCCCTTACACTCCATACGTCTGAACCAGGTCATTTGTCGTTTTGAAAACTGACAAATGGCGATGTAGAGTTTTTCAACCATGGTCTTATAATCCAACTGACCTGTGAGATGCTATTGTTTTTCCCGGAACTTGATAATCCGCGTAGTCCTTGCCTGTGCCCAAATCCATTTGCCGATACACCTGCCGGGAATCCGCGCTGATAATCTCACCGCGAATCGTGTGGGCCAACAGCGCCGCAAAGCGAGTTTTCCCCGTGGCAGTTGGGCCAAGCACCACAATCAGGTTTGACTCTTGCTTTTCCATAGTCTCAGATGATCCAGATTTTGTCACCATTTTGAATGAATGTACTTCAAATGGGAATCTTTGTGAAATGTTATTTCAAACTGGCTGATTTAGTATGTTAGAATAGCTCGCCTGACAACGTCTTGTAAATAAAGATAAAGCCAAGAAGATTCTATTGGATTGAGCCATTGGGAACTCTCTATGATGGATGCGTAGGGACAATATCATTTTACAGTGCCAATAGAGTCAACACTGAACAATCCCACTCGCAGTGAATGGATTATTCAGGCGGTACATCCCAAGTATGCATTTGGATGGAAGAACATTCCCAACAAGCAACCTTTGGAAGCCTTTGAAGTCACCCTGTCAGAACCTCGAACAAAGACTATCCTGATTACGGACATGGAGGGACAGCCCCTTGCCGGTGTAAAGGTCTGGCCCTTTAACGCAGGCACGCAT
Organism: uncultured Pirellulales bacterium; assembly: GCA_964494325.1. Taxonomy (GTDB): domain Bacteria; phylum Planctomycetota; class Phycisphaerae; order Sedimentisphaerales; family Anaerobacaceae; genus JAIPFM01. Next base: position 9,085 of record CAZBTJ010000088.1, on the reverse strand, counting down.
GAAAGCCCTGATCCGCTGTTCCGTAATAGTCTTTCCCTGCCAACAGACACCGGACTGCTCAGTATACTGATGCCAATGGCGTTGCATCTTTTCGTGTTTCTCCCGGAGACATATCCCTGTTTTTCCACTCTCCCCCGAAGGGTGTATATATCCTGGAAGATCCCAATGAAACACCCATCCTTGAGGTAACGACCCGACCGACGGAAATGGCCCAGACAGTGATTTTGTACGATGACGGCACCCCCATGGCAAACAGAAAGATCGAAGTGAGTCCCATGGTGGGTGGGTGCAGACTCTGGCCTGCACAGAGGAATTGTCAGACCGGCTCGCACGGAGAACTTGACCTGACCGGTGTTGTCCCAGGCCTCACCTACCATATCCGTGACACAAAGGCGTTTGACGATCAAATATCCCCTAAAGAAGATAAAATCGCTTACTGTTGATCTCAAAATTAACATTTTGCGTTGGCCCATTCGAGTAGGCCAATGGATGGGACAGAGCATGATGCGGCTTTTGGCTCATACACGCAGACGCCATGACAGCCCCAGCAAGAAGAACCATCATCGATTCACAAAAACAATGGCAAGAACCCTCAAACCACCGTATAATTTGGTTTTTAATCATGGGTCAATTTTTCAGACAAGGAAAACACATGAACGCAAGTTCTTTCAAGATAGGATCGGTTTCGGTGGGATTGAATCAACCGCTGTTTTTTATGGCAGGCCCCTGTGTGATTGAGGATCTGGACAACTGTCTGGAAATCGCCGAGTTCTTGATCAAGGTGACCCAGTGTACTGGCGTACCCTCGATATTTAAGGCAAGCTTTGACAAGGCCAACCGGTCGAGCCTATCCAGCTTTCGAGGCCCAGGCCTGGACAAAGGACTGGACATTCTGAATACGGTTCGAGAGAAGACAGGGCTGTCTATCATGACAGATGTCCACGAAACCTTTCAAGCAGCCCCCGTGAGCCAGGTGGTAGATTGCCTCCAGATTCCTGCTTTTTTGTGCCGTCAAACCGATCTCCTGGTAGCCTGCGCCAGGACAGGAAAACCTGTCAGTGTTAAAAAGGGCCAGTTTTTATCACCTCAAGAGATGACCAATGTGGTGGATAAGCTTAAAGCCAGTGGTAATGAACAGATTATGCTGACTGAGCGGGGCACATTTTTTGGATACAATCGTTTGATCAATGATATGACGTCCATGGCTATCATGAAGGCTTTGGGCTGCCCTGTGATATTCGACGCCACCCACAGCACACAGCAACCGGGTGGCCTGGGCAGTGCCAGCGCAGGAAGCCCAGAAATGACCCCCCTCCTGGCCCGTGCAGCTGTAGCCGCAGGCGCAAACGGATTGTTCCTGGAAGTGCACCCTCGCCCTTCTGAGGCAAAATCAGATGCAGCCTGCGTCTTACCTCTGGATCATTTGGAAACGGTGATTTCACAATGCAAACGTATTTTTGATGTGCTCGGGTAACCATGGCAGAAACCACAAATACCATATTTGGGCCTGTCCCCTCCAGACGCCTGGGATTTAGTCTCGGCATAGACCTCGTCCCATACAAGGTGTGCTCTCTGGACTGCGTATATTGCCAAATCGACCACACCACAAACAAGACCCTCGAAAGAAGAGAGTATGTCTGTATTGACACTATCCTGAATCAGCTCAAAACCCGTTTGGCAGAAGGCGTTCATGCTGATGTCATTTCTTTGACCGGGTCTGGGGAACCCACACTCAATTCCGGCCTGGGCCAACTCATTGATGGCATTCGAATGCTAACATCGATTCCTATAACCATCATTACAAACAGCACCCTGCTAAATGATCCAGCCGTCAGGGCACAATGTTGCAAGGCCGACATTGTGCTACCCTCCCTTGATGCCGTACTGCCAGACCCCTATACAAAGGTCAATCGACCTCACGAAAAGCTTGAGGCGGAGTTCTTAGTAGAAGGTCTGGCCAATTTTCGTCATGAGTTTTCTGGCGAAATCTGGCTTGAAGTATTTCTGATCGAAGGTCTCAACACTGATACGAATCATCTTCTTGCTTTAAAGCAAGCCATTGATCGCATTACCCCGGACCGTGTTCAACTGAACACGGCCGTTCGCCCCACGGCAGACTCCGGTATCACACGGCTAAGCCCTGAACGCATGCTCTTTATTGCAGGCCAACTTGGACCTCAATGTGAGATCATTGCAGATTTTTCCAAGGCGCCAAGCACTGCTGAGGAAACCATTGGTAAGGAACATATCCTCAACCTAGTGAACCGTCATCCCTGCTCTATGTCCGATATATGTGCCTGCCTCGGCCTTTCCCGCTGCAAGGCTCAAAGCCTTGTAACGGCCTTGACTGATTTGTGCCAAGTCGTTTTTACACAACGAGATGGAACGATATACTACAGCACCCCCAAATCCTCACCCTCCTAATTACCCTTTTTAACCCACACATTTTACCCCCTTGGGTTCGAATTTTTCCCAATCTGACAATTTACCGGTCTATTTGTAAAGACATAACAAGTATTGGCCGATAATAGCGGTGTGACAACAAACAAAGAATTGAAGGCCCATCAGTCACAAGAACAAAAGCGGCCACCGAATAAAAGATGTCACAAGGTTGAAATAAGTGGATTATCATTCAAGATTGGTTAGACGTACTAAATGAACTTTGAGCAAAAACAACTGATTCTAAACAAGGGACATGAGAAGTTTATCTTCCGCTATAATCCTGGATCTGAAGACCAGTTGCTTGACGCACTCATGGATCAGGCGTCCAACACAAAAACGAATTTTGACTGGTTTGATGCGGCTGTTCTGAGTTTCAAATTAACTCACTCTCTCATTGTTCAGGCTGAACACCTTCTGAATGAAAAGACGAGCACAGTCTGACCTCAGTTTTGCGAATAAAAGCGTATGCTTTTGTATATAAAAGTCATGAGACGGAATCGTGACCAATATTGATACGCTAGGGATAGCCTAAAACTCAATAAGTAGGTAGGTTCATTATGGAACACAGCAGCCCAATTGTTCAACACTTTTTGAATTACTTAAAGTTCGAGCGACGCTTTTCTGAACACACTGCGAAATGCTACGGAGCGGATCTCACTCAGTACGCAGGGTTTTTGACAAATCGTCACAATGGCTCATCCCAGCCAGCCACTCCAGGACTAAATCCTGTGCAACCCTTTGGCGATCAAGCCATGTCTGCCACTGCACTCCACATTGAAACTGACACGGACGTCGACATCAATCAATTGATGGTACATGCGAATGTTGAGGATGCTAAATCTTATCTGGTCATGCTCAATGAAAAGGCCTACAGCAAAGCCACGGTGGCTCGAAAACTCGCCACGTTAAGAAGCTTCTACAAGTATCTCATCCGGTCGGGTCATATTGAGTCCAATCCCATGAGCTCAGTCCGTACCCCCAAGCAAGAAAAGAAGTTGCCTCGTTTTCTGGAATACGAAGAAGTAAAAAGACTCCTTGAAACGCCTCCTCTGGATACATGGCTCGGTTCACGTGACCGCGCTATACTTGAAGTGCTGTATAGCACGGGTATTCGAGTCAGTGAATTGGTCGCCCTGAACATGGACGATATTGACTTTCTGGGTGAAGTCTTACATGTGCGAGGCAAGGGCAAGAAAGAACGCATTGCTCCAATCAGTTCCTCTGCACTTCAAACTATTCAGCACTACATGGAATTCAGAAACAAACGCTCTCAAAACAACGAGAATTTTGACATGAAGGTTTTGTTTGTGAACAAACATGGACGCAGGCTCAGCACACGAAGTGTGCGTCGAAAAATGGACAAATATCTCAAGATGGCAGGCCTTGACCCCAATATCAGCCCGCACACCCTGCGGCACAGCTTTGCCACGCATATGCTCAACAACGGCGCTGACCTGCGGAGCGTACAAGAATTACTGGGACATCAGTCCTTATCAACAACCCAGGTGTATACGCACTTGACCACGAGAAAACTCAAGGAAGTTTATGACGATGCTCATCCCAGAGAACAATACGATGACTCTTCTTCGCAGCAAGAGCCCACGTCATGGAACTCTGATCACACCAGCTATTAGTCAGACATTTCAGTACAATCTAAAAGCCTTCCTTGTGAAACACAAGGAAGGCTTTTTTTTTACCTAGGTTTTGACAAAAAACGGACAATACTACCAAAGATTCCTGCTAGGCCGTATGGTCCAGAAAACCTTCGAGCTTTCTGGCCCGAACCGGATGCTGAAGTTTTCTAATGGCCTTGGCTTCAACCTGACGCACACGTTCACGCGTCACCTTAAAAATCCGGCCCACTTCTTCGAGCGTGTAGGTGTAGCCATCACCAATACCATACCGTAATTTGATGATTTCTCGCTCCCTGTAGGACAGGGTTTTCAGGACAGAATCAATACGTTCCTTGAGCATTTCCTGGGTTGCAGACGCCACAGGTGAATCCACGTCATTATCTTCAATGAAATCGCCAAAGTAACTGTCTTCGCTCTCACCAATAGGACGATCCAGACTAATCGGATGCTTCGAAATATTCAGGACGCGTCGCGTTTCCTGAATGGTCATTTCGACTTTGGCTGCAATCTCTTCTATGGTCGGCTCACGCCCCAACTCCTGGTGCAGGGCCTTGCTGGCCGCACGAAGGCGACTCATGGTCTCAATCATGTGCACAGGAATACGAATCGTCCTGGCATGATCAGCAATGGCACGCGTGATCGCTTGACGAATCCACCAGGTGGCGTAGGTACTAAACTTATACCCTCTGCGATACTCGTATTTGTCCACAGCACGCATGAGACCCGTATTTCCCTCCTGGATCAAATCCAGGAAGCTCAGGCCGCGATTGCGATATTTCTTGGCAATAGATACCACCAAACGCAAATTGGCGCTGGACAGGGTACGTTTGGCCTGCTCATACTGAGAGAATACGCGATCCACCGTGCGAAGCTTCTTCTCAAGTTGCAGCGGCGTCTCCAAGACCAATTCCTGTAAGCCCAATAGTTCCTGGCCCACAGCATCTATATCTTCTTCTGTCATGATGGATGTCACACCCGTTTTGATCACTCCTTCAAGCTGACGCATCTTATCACTGATACCGTGCAGCTTATTCTTGATGGGCTGGATGCGACTGGTTCGCAGGCTAAGCTCTTCAAGAAGCGTGGCAATTTTACGGCGATTTCGATGCAGACATCGAAGCTGGTCACGTACGTCATCCGCTGATTCGGCTTTCTGAATATCGTGAAACATGGCCTGATTGACTGCAAACAACTCATTCACTGTCTTGAGGTTCACGGGAATACGTTTTTTGATCGTCGGCTTGCTGTTCAGATACGTAGTACCAGTTTTAATGGTTCGGTCAAATGACATCGTGCCATCATGCACTTGCTGCAGCAATTCAACTGCAGCTCGCCCACAATACTCACATTGCAGCATTTTCCGTCTAAATGCCATGCGTGTAATTTCAATCTTACGTGCCAGAGAAATCTCGGATTCACGCGTTAACAAAGGAATCTGTCCCATTTGCGTGAGATACATGCGAATGGGATCATCAATGCGCCGCGTGACCTCAGCTTCCACCAGTTCCTTTTCCACGACCTCGTCATCCCGAAGCTGTTCATCCGTAGGTTCGTCTTCGTCGATTCGGTCTTCGTCAAAAACATCTTCGTCAGACCCCTTTAGAGCCTTGGCGTCGACATCCGCTTCATCAATGAGACTGATGCCCATTTCATCTAAGGTCGCGAGCAGTTTTTCAAGACGATTTGCGCTGACAATATCATCAGGCAAATCAACGTTGATCTCTTCGTAGGTCAGATAACCCTTCTTTTTACCCCGGGCAATCATTCCCTTGATTTTGTCTTCACCTACCTTGATCATAGCAGGATTCTCTGGCAGTTCCATCTCCAGAGGAGGAATAATATCGGCAGGAACAGCTTCTAATTGCTCCTCAGACTCTTCTGTCTTTGTCTTTGTCTTTGTCTTTTTTTTGGCCACTACTGGCACCTCTGTCTTTCATAACAAAATACGGGCCGTTGTTTTCGTTTGACTCATATCTTCTTTATCAGACCGTAAAGCATGTTAACGGCCAATGCCATGCCTTACGGTAAACCCTACCCAAATGTTCGTCACCTGAAACCCAGACTGTGTGTATTACGCTCCCCCAACGTAGAACGTCTCGCATTGAGCAGTTCCACAGGATCAAGTGGTCCTGCCTGGCTGTCTTTTGAAAACAGCTGGGTTCTCTTTAGCACATCAATAGCCCCCTCTATACGCGGCTTGAAGTTGCCCTTCTGCTCCCCCACAAGTATGAGCTCTGCCACCAATTGCCCCACCTCAACAGAGTCAATCCTGGACAGCACATCTGTGCCACTGGCCTCTGGGTTGTCTCTCAGCAGCTCAAGAAATATGCGAGCCACTTCTTTTAGTATCGGATCATGAAACGTCTCTACTGTAATATCTTCTTGAATACTCCGGTACAAACGCGGCTCATTGAGCAAAACTTCCAGAACCTCCCGCTCCAACACGGCAGAATCCGCTATTTTTTCCGGCGATTGTGCCACTGGGGCTTTAGAGCCACTGCGCATACGGCGGACTAATTCCGTTTCAATTTGATGTGTATTCAAACCAATCATGCCAGACAACCGATTCACAACAAGCCCCCGGTCGATTGGAGACAAGTTGCCAGCCTGGATACCCGTGGCCACTGTCTGCAAAAATTCATCCACTGCCTGCTTACGGCCTGCCAAGGTGGTATCAGATTCAAACTTCTGATTGAGTCGATCCCATTTAAACTTCAGCACATCCACAGCCTTGTCTATCATGTGCTGGAATCCCGCCTGACCATTCGCCAGTACAAAATCGCACGGATCCATCTTATTGGGCAACATGGCAACCTTGATGTCCAAACGTTGCTTGAGGCATACTTCCAGAGCTCGGTTAGCCGCTTCAGCACCGGCCGTGTCCCCATCAAAGAGCACGACCACTGTTTTTCCATAGCGCCGCAGTATTCGCCCGTGCCCGGACGTCAGGCTAGTCCCCAATGTGGCCACCACATTTGTACAACCCACCTGATGCGCCATTATGCAGTCAGTATACCCCTCCACAAGAACCGCCAGATTGGATGAGACAATCTGACGACGAGCCTGCTCCAGGCCATATAGGCAGTTGCTTTTGTCAAATAAGGCCGTGGCCGGAGAATTGACATATTTGGCCTTATCATCACCCAGCGTACGCCCCCCAAAACCAATCACTCGTCCTGTGACATCTGTGATGGCAAACATCAACCGATTTACAAATTTGTCCTGGCCATACCCTGTGGCTAATCCAGCAGATTTGAGCAAATTCATGCCAATGCCTTTTTTTTCAGCCGCCGTCACAAGATCCCGACCTGTGTTCAAAGCCAAACCAAGATGCCAAATATCTGAGGTGCCCGAATCAATCTTGCGTGAGGCGACATAGGACCGCCCCTGTCGACCTTTTTCCGGATCGCGGAGATTCTGTTCAAAAAACCGACATGCCCAACTATTCACGCGTGCCAGAGTCGCAGGGTCCACATCATGCCCCCCCCCTGGCGTAGGCCTGAGACCTGTGGTACGCACAGGCTGCACCGAAATCCCGACCCGCTGGGCCAATCGTTCGATAGCTTGGGGATAGGACAATTGCTCGTGCAGCATCACGAAGTTAAATACATCCCCACCGGCACCACAGGCAAAACACTTAAAAATCTGCTTGGACTCGCTGACATTCATGCTGGGGCTATGATCATCATGGAACGGACAGACGCCAACCATTTCGCGGCCCTTTTTGATGAGGCTCACATACTCACTGATCACATCGGCAATGTCATTCGCCTGTCGAATCCTATCAACGGTGGTCTGATCTATTAATCCTGGCATACTCCTTGCCCAGACTCCATATATAAAAATAAAAGATTGCGTGCCGAAAAAACCCCAAAATACTTCATTTCGGCAATGGCCGTCGCTCTATTTTAGCGTCCCGCCATATTAATAAAGAGTCTGTCAGATAAAAATCAAGTTAAACTCAAAAAAACGTCATTCTCGTCCGAAAAACAAACATGAAACACAGCTTTGGACACATAGCGAATTAAGACTTGAACCGCAGTATTTATACTGCTAATCGATAAAACTCACATGAATTTTGAAGTGTTTGCATTGAAAAGCTGCTGAAGTCCACCTGTTTAAGGTCAGATAAAAACTGAGCAGTATGAATGAGAAAAGCGGGCTCATTGACCTTTTGTTTCCGCATGGGCGTAGGTGACAAATAGGGGCAATCAGTCTCAATCAAAAGACGATCCATGGGCACACACAAAGCTGCCTCCCTGACTGAGTGGGCATTTTTAAAGGTAACCACCCCTGAAAACGACACAAAATAACCTTGATCCAAGGCTCTTTTCACTTGCTCGGCAGTCCCCGTAAAACAATGCAATACAACGTTATTGAGCTGCCCGTCAAAATCCTTGAGAATGGCCATTGTCTCATCAAATGCATCCCGCGTATGCACCACAACTGGCATATCCAGACGAGAAGCCAAAGCCAACTGTTCAGTGAAAGCCAAAATCTGCTCTACTCTAGGAGAAAATTCATAATAAAAATCCAGGCCCATTTCCCCCAAAGCGAGCACTTTTTCAAGGCTGGCCCACTGCTTCATCTGATCCATCAGAGTTGAAGACCAATCCTTGGCATCATGCGGATGAAGTCCCACTGTGGCATAGATTTTTTCATTGTTGTGAGCCAGGTCAACCGCCTTACGACTCTGCAACTCGTTGGTGCCAATAGTGACCCAGGTGTCCACACCGTTGGCACGACTTCGTTCCAGCACCTCATCCATATTTTCATACAGGTCGTCAAAGGTCAAATGGCAATGGGAATCCATCAATTTCACAAGCAGATCTCCTGAAAAACACTGAGTGTACATGAAATCCATCCATTCGTAAAGCTTGGCCGATATCAGTGACAGAGGAATCGCATCTAAAACGTGATGACATTTACCCGAAGATCAAACGTCAAATCGATGTGCTTAGGGATGGGTAAGAAATAACTTGTACAATTAGTCTAGGACTATAACAATA
>CAZBTJ010000087.1:0-22931 GCA_964494325.1 uncultured Pirellulales bacterium | reverse complement strand
AATACTACCCCCTATTTCTCACCGTGCCAAGTCGAAAAACCATGGTTTACCAGGGAATTCTAGTGGTTTCGTGACGAGAAACTTGATGAAATAAGAAACAAAGATGACTTGATAAGGAGAAGTGACGCTTCGCTGAGGTGTGAAAGTTGTAAAGGGTGAAACCTGAAACCTGATACCTGAAGACATAACAATTGAATTCACCAGACGTCTGGTGAATTGGCCCGGACCAGTCCAAAGTTGAACATCCCGTGGCTATGGCGTGAGCCTTTTCGCCCTTCAAACCTTCGGCCTGTGAAAGTCTATTTCATATGGCTCACACTCTTGGCCTGTGAAACCTTATTTCATCAGGCTCAAACTTCCGGCCTCCGCCCGTGGGCAAGCCGGACTGGACGATGAAGTTCACTTCGTGAGTCTCGGCCAGCGCAGCACACATTAGGTCTGCAAGAACCGCCCCGCTGTTTAGGCGGGTTAGCGTTGGACGGACGCTCGCATAGACAAAACGTTTCGATCTGGCGTGAGCCTTTTCGCGTGTTCTGCGTGTTTCGTGGTTAAAAGCAGTTTTTGGTTATTGGTTCTTCGTAGTTCGTAGTTCGTTTTTCGTTTTAAATCCGTGTCAAAGAATACAGCTGTCAGCTATTTGGAATGCTTCGCATGCTGGTTTAATAAACCCCTCGATGCCTCGGGGTGACAAGTCACTTTGAGTGGGTCGTCGCTCATTAAAAGTTATTTAATTCGTGTAGATTGGTGAGATTCGTGGTTAAAAGCAGTTTTTGGTTATTCGTTGTTGGTTATTGGTGAATTGCTGGTCTAATAAGATCCGCTCAGAAGCTGTTGTTTATGCTAATGTTACGACGAGCTTCAAAAAAAACGAATACGAAAACAGCTTCCGTGCTTCAATTTGTGCTGTGACAACAGCCATTATGCAAGCCAGCACGCAAAACAACAAGTTGACTTGTTGTAACACTGAGCCATGCGACGACTTTTGTCTGGTTGGAAGCCTTGCCTCCCCTACGGCTTCTCAGGCAACCTGACATATTTCTTGAGATCGTCCAGCGTTATTTGAGTGATCTCCCCAGTGCTGAGTAGAACATTGCATTTACCGTTGTGCACAGGGCTGAACTCATACAGAATAATCGTGGGCGTGTCACTGTCTATCCGCTTCGGGGGCAGGTACACATAGTCACTGCCATTGGGATCTGGACAATGAAAAACGCGAGAGTCCCCTGTTTGACTTTGAAGATCCGCCATGGTTTTGGGGTATTCCCAATCTGAAGCAGCAGCCACCTGCAGGGACTGCCAGATGGATCGCATGTTCGACTGACAGGACAGGGTCATAGACTTGTCACGTGTATTGACCATGGCCGTACCATAGTCTTTAGTGGCCTTTCCGCCCGCCTTGATTATCCAGTGAATCCCATAGCCCAGTCCGAACAAGACCAGGGCAATAAAAACCAGATCAATGATCCGCCCTTTTCGAAAATGCGATAACTTTGCATTCATGAGTCTCCCTTTCACATTGCCTAAAACCATGAACTATGCATGAGATTAATCCCTTACATCCCTAGTGGCCATAGCCACTGATACAATACCTACAGAACGTCGCATTCTGCAACTTTCAGAAAAGCGAGGCCATCTTCACTTGGTCCGACCCATCAGTATAGCTTATAGTTTTGCATTAAACCACCCTCAAAACACGTGGGCAATCTCTGTCTTTTCATGCCAACTTCATGTACAATTATGCTTAGAACATACGCAACACAATTTAGACCTCTTGAGAACGGTTTGACACAATATTACAACCTGCCGTACTATGTTTTGTACAAAGCCACATTTTTTGAGTACCGTATGGAAATGAAAATCATGACACAAATAAAACGGTCTCTTGTTCTAATAACACTCTTTTTTGCCCTCAGCCTGGAAGGCAAGAGCCAAACACCCCCCAACGAGATCACCTTTGTCAGGCAGGGCGTAAAGAGGCTTATTTTTGATGCAGACCAGGCCATTCCACTGGCAAGCCTTGTCCCTTCGAGGGTCATTGACCTTTCTACCATGCACCCGAGCCACATGCACACCTCAGAAAAACCGGACATTTCAATCCAACAGGACCTATTAGTAGTGAAGTCTGAGAATCGTACGGAATCAAGCCTGTGGTTTGGTGGGTTTAATCCGTTTGCCACCTACATACTTGATTTGAATCGATGCAAAGGACAAGGTAAAGTAGGATTTGAATTCTCTGACCCCAAAAAAACGGAACGTTTTGTTGTCACGGTGTCCTTTCAAGAGAACAGACTCACAGATGCCAACCTGGAAATTATCAAAGACGGTCAAGCCCTGGTCAGCCGATCCATCCTGACAGCCTCTCTGAGCAGCCAGAACCTCCCCCAGAGACTCATCCTCCAAATGCTGGGAAGTGGATTCACCCTCTTTTCTGCGAACAAGGGCCTGCCTGTCTGTATCGGCCAGAGTGATTTTAATCAATTCCTGGATTTAAGAACGAAACGCCGCATTCATTCATTTCAATCAAGCCTCTATATCCAGCTAAACAAGGGAGAGGTCTCTATTTTGAACGTACGATCTGAATTGTCCACAGGTGTTGGACAGGCAGACATTCGAGCCATCACGTATAAAGATGGATCCCCATTTATCGATCAAGGGCGACTGTGGTACACACTGTCCATACGAGGTAGAGCTTTACCCCATCACATCCAAGGGGTTTTCAGCATGAGCCCCTCTGTGTTTGACATCACACTGGAAGGCATCATTGTATTCGATCGAGAGGATGGAATATTAAGAAATGAAATCTCCTCCCATATTTTCTATGATCCGGACAACAAGATTTGGCGTGGATTAACCACTGGGTTTACCGCCTATGCCAATATCAAAAAGGAGAAGAAACAAATCCTGGCCATTGAAAGCAACCAGGACCCGAGGTTCGGTTTTTCAATCATGAAGGCCAAGCCCATGGGCATTGTGGGCGACATTGAAGATTCCCATATCCTCTTTGACCAGGCAGCACAAAAATGGAGGGTGCTCACCTGTGAAAATCACCGGGGCTACAAAGCGGTCATGCTCGAATCGAACCATTGGGATCATGGCTTTACGCGTATTGCAGGCCCTGTCCAAGAAAACTCAACCGGCACCTCCATACAGAAAATCGGAGACACACGCTATTGTTTTTCAGGAAGCCAAGCAAGAGAGATCTTTATCTACAGCTATCCGGAGCTCAACAAAGTCGGCACCTTAAACATGGATCTGCCCCCCTGGAACGAAAAGTCTGGCACGCGAGTCTGGCCCAATGTGGTGTCTCTACCGCACGGCAAGACCTCAAAATACATTGCACTGATGATGGACCGTTTTAATTATCCCGGACTGAAAGGTCCGCACTGGAGCTATGGTGCGCTTTATCTATACTATGGCTATGACAAATAAATCGCTCATGTAGTGGCGGTGATTGCGGCATGTCAAAGACTATCAACACGGCGAAAAAACACCCGTTTGCATTTCCTGTCATATGCCCATGACCCGTTTTGCCCATATGAACCGCTCAGATCACTCCATGCATCCCCCCTTGCCAGGGGTCAAGAGAGACTATGACACGGCTATCACCGCGTTCAAAACGACCAGCAAACTGCGTCCGGACTTTGAACCTGCCTATGTCAACGTCGCCTTTGCCTACAATGCCAAGGGACAAAACAGTCAGGCTGAGGCAGCCTTCCGAAAGGCCTTAACCGTGGACCCGAATAGTACCCATTGCTACATAAACCTCGGTATGCTCCTGGGCGAAATGAAGCGACTTGAAGAGGCAGAAAAAGCCTTTCAACAGGCGGCCAAACTCGACCCCAACAATCCCGTACCAGCCTATAACCTGGGGATTCTTCTGGCCGAAAGCCACCCCAAAACCGCCTTAGCCTGGTGCAAAAAGGCCTACACCCTCCAGCCTTGTAATGGCCGATACGCCTATACCTACGCCTTTTATCTCGCACGCCAAGGAGAATTAGAACGCCCCATTTCCATCCTGGAAAAACAAATCAAAGACAAAACTGCCACACCCGATGCCTACATGTTTCTGGCCCAAATCTATCAATCCATCGGCCAACAATCAAAGGTCAAGCGGGTCTTTGAAAAGGCCCTGAAAAACCTGGACTTATCTCCCCAGGATCGGACGATGTTACAACAGAGAATACAGAGCCTGTAACAGGCCATTCGGAACAGGGCTGAATAGCACTCACTTAAGCATGTTGGCCATCCTTTCTCTTTGTCCTTTCTCTTTGTCGCGAGCCTTGTCGACAGGCAGCCGGAGGCTGCAAATAGAGACTCCTTTGTCCTCGTTCGCGACAAAGTTCGCGACAAGGTTGAGACGAGAGCAGGCCTCTACGTACCCCGAGTCTGCCCCCACAACAGAATATGTAATCGCGGCGAAAAGTGATAGCCTCGCCTGACAACCTCTTCAACCATTTCTGGCCGAAGCTGAGAGGTGATAGTGGTGCCCAACAGGCCAATATACACGTTATTTTGGGGAATCTGATACTGGGTCACAAAGGCCTCGATCTCGTTGAGATCCTCTTCAGTGTCTGCGACAAACTTGAATATGACATAGGATTGCCTGGCCCAAAACGATATGGCCTCTGGCTGGACAGGCTGCTTAGAATTGGATAGCTTGGGCGATATCACCCAATTGAACTGGCTAATAATCGCCTCATCCATGGCACCCCTTTGGATGATCACACCATCGGCCAAAGTCAGGGTCAAGGGTTGCGTGGGAATGAGGGTCCCATTGGATTCCACATGATATTGTTTATCTGGCTCAGCCAACAAATCAAGCCGGAAGAGACTGGGCTCTCCACCGGTCAATATCACATGGCGTCTGGACCGTTTTTGAATGGCCTGCTTGAGCGTGTCAACTTTCATCCTGTCAAAGGTATCTGAAAACCGGGTCCACGTATGTTTGGTATCACACCAGGGACACCGAAGGTTACACAATTGAAACCGGACAAACAGGCAATTTATACCGGCATAATTGCCCTCGCCCTGGATAGATTCAAACATCTCAGACACAGGAAAATCAGTGTCCAAGAGGTGCATGTTACACTCTGAGTTGTCAGCCATAAAATAAATCCTTGAACAGGGCTTACTTGAGCAAATTCAAGAGCACCACGCCCCCTGCCGCACTCTGGCATTCAATGCTATCTTCTTCTTTGACTGGCTTGGACCAGTCGTACCCCATGATATTGTCGGAGACACGACGATTTGTCCATACCGTGTCTGCGTTTTTTTGGAGCCAGTCAAACAGGACCTGATTTTTTGTGGCATGGGCCAGTTCTACCATGTAACGCACACCAATGATCTTGAAGGTCCCCCCGTCACGCTGTCCCTCACTCTTGAGAATACCCTCTTTATTACACAGTTTTTGACGCATAAACTCACCCGCCAGCGTTGCGTCTTCCAGATACTGTTGATCCTGAGTCCCTCGATACAACCTCAAGGCTGCCCCAATAAAGGTACCCTGGTTGTAGGTAAACAGCCAACGACTGACCCGTCCCCGTGTGTTTAAATTGTCGTACACAGCCCCAGTATCAGGATCAAACAGTTTGTCACGCTCCCACCTATACAGGTCACGTGCCTTTTTGGCGTACGACTCGTCTTTCAGAATGAACGACAACTCCATGGCAGTGATGGCAGCTGGCCCATTGACGCAGGCATTCTTCGATCCATGCGGATTGTCCTTCCACCACATGCCCCCACCCAGGGTAGTATCCACCTCCTTCGAATAGACCCTGTCAAATTCTGACTGAGCTTTTTTCAAATATCGCTCGTCCTGAGTCAATCGATAGGCCCTGGCGCAGGCAATGGTCCACCACATGATATCATCATTAAATGGATTGGTGATCCAGTCAGGGTGGGCCTTGACAAAGCCATCATACACTTGCCCGATTTGCTTGCGATACGTGGTGTCACTGCCCCACTCATACGCATCCATCACACATTCCCATACGTGAGCCGTCATCCAGAAATCCAGGCGTCCACTGTCCGTCTTTTCATTCACACGAAAATACTGCCCCGAGGTATCCCAATAGACCTGATTCAAAGCAGACATGGCCTCTTTGGCATGATTGGCAAAAACGCACCCAGTCAAGCCAATCCACAGTACGATGCCCACTAATCCAACTCGCATACCCATAACACTCCTTAAAACTTAATCATTCACCAACATGGTCTAAACCGGTTTCATTATAGCCTTTTCATACAAAAGGGGAACCATGGATTTGACGTGCTTTCCAACGCTTGACGTCAATGCGCACACAGGATACGATGACATCGATAACTCAATCTGATTCGGAGATCAACAATGCCTTTGATGTTTGACATGACGTGGAAAGAGCTTCAACTGTACACAGGCTGCAACCCCCGGCCCCATGATTTTGATATGTTCTGGGACAAGTCACTGGAGAAGATGCGTGCAGTGGATCCTGATATTGAGTGGAGACCTGCCTCATTTCAAACAGAGTTTGCCCAATGCCTGGATCTGTTTTTCACAGGCGTGGGTGGCGCTCGCATCCATGCCAAGGTTTTGCGCCCCAAACATACCTCTAATCCGCAACCCGGTCTGCTAATGTTTCACGGCTACACAGGCAATTCTGGCCTCTGGATGGACAAGCTGGGCTATGCAGCAGCCGGTTTTACAGTGGCGGCCCTGGACTGCCGCGGTCAGGGTGGACTGTCTGAAGACGTGGGTGGCGTGAAAGGCACAACGCTACGAGGCCAGATCATTCGTGGCCTGGATGGTCCCCCTGAAAAACTTCTGTTTCGACAGATTTTTTTGGACACGGCCCAGTTGGCTCAGATCATTATGGATCTACCGGAAGTCGATCCCGAACGCATCGGCGTGACAGGGGCCAGTCAAGGCGGTGGATTAACGCTGGCCTGTGCCTCTCTGGTCCCTTCAATCAAACGGGTGGCCCCGGTCTTTCCCTTTTTGTCAGACTATCGCCGTGTGTGGGAAATGGATCAAGCCAAGGATGCCTATTTCGAACTTCAGGACTATTTCCGGCGATTCGATCCCCTACATGAACGCGAGCAAGCCGTGTTTACCCAATTGGGATACATCGATATCCAGAACCTAGTATCACGCATCCAGGGAAAAGTTATGATGGCGGTTGGCTTGATGGACACAGTCTGCCCCCCTTCCACCCAATTCGCCGCATACAATAAAATCCAGGCGGACAAGTCACTCAGAGTCTATCCCGACTTCGCCCATGAAATTCTGCCTGAAAACGACGATGCCATTTTCAGGTTTATGAGTGACCTTCTGTAGTCGATCTCTATTCAGTCTTTTCTGCCAGGATGGCTTGAGCATGTCGACGATAATGGCCCCTCAGGTCACGGGCATAGGCTTTGAGTATGGCCTCGCCCACACCTTGAGAATCGCCACAGCGATAGAGTGCTCTGGCCAAAACCAATTCACGCAACGACACCTCACGTGTGGTCGTGTCTGTCCCGCTGTTTTTGATGTTTTGGCGAGCAATACTGATATCCGTAAAGGCATGACCTGACATATTTGGCTTATTGAGCAACTTTGCCAGCTCATCAGCAGCCTCGGGCAGCACCAATGTCTCCAGTGCCACGGCCACGGCCCGATGATGCGAAAATGAATGCTCAGGGCCAAGGGCGCGTACCTTGTCAAGTATCACGGACAAGGCCTCTTTAGCATTCGTACGACCCAGTGCAATAATTAAACTGTCCAGATTACTCATGCTCGGACCAAACTGACCCATACCGCGGTATTGCCACCCTTCATCCCAGTCTTGAGAGCGGACGGCCTCTGCCAGGTCCTCGGCCCCGACAGAATCACCCATAATCGCCAAAATATGGGCATATTTGAACTTATCCTGATACAGCTCCGCTTCAAGGTAAGCCTGATGCAGCAAGGGCATCGCCAACTTGGGCTGGGTAAACAGTTTTTCCAACCCTTTATAGTCCTGCGTCACAGTCTTGACCGCCTCAGCGATATCTTCAGCAGGCAAGGGAAAAGAATCCTGATGCGATAGCACCTCGGAATCAAGGATACCCTTTTGAACTAAATGTTGCTGCAATTCCCTGATGTTGATATCCCGCAAGGCAACACCACTGGTGGCCGATGTCGCAGCTGCAATACCGGCGGCATACCCCTGGTTCTGAATGTCAGGCTGCATGCGAATGACGGGCATGACATCACGATGGGCACTAACACCCAGGCCCGTGACAAGAAGTCCATCCAATCCCTTGGGCAAGAGACAGCGATACGGTACAGACGTGGGCACACTCGCCCGATCCGGTGGACGAATGATAAACATGGGATGTATCGTAAATCCATGAGAGTCGAAATTACTGTTTGCCATGACAATCGTATCGGGAAAGGTACGCCCCAGATAGGCATCCAAGGGTGACAGGAAAACATCGCCGTCAATTTGACGTCTTTCCCGGGTGTCGATCAGTTGGCCCAGATCATACGCATTCTTAAATTTCTCTCTGGATGTCAAAAAGGTTCGCCACATGTCAAACACATCCAGATCGTCCACAAAGGTATAGTCAGAGTTGGTATAACGCGCACCCAATTGCAACGGCGGTAGCCCCGTGCCCTGAAGAGCAATGTGCCCCGAGCCAGTGTACAGGCAAGCAGCCCCGGCAGCAGCAGCCACACTGGCCTGGCCCGTCGCATCAATCACGGCCTTGGCCAGAACCACGCCCCTGCCTTCTGGTGTGGCCACCACCACCCCCTGAACCTTACCCTGGTGAACAAAAGCGCCACACCCCAGCGTACCAAACCAAATATGTGCTCCGGCTTGTCTCAATTCGCGTCTAAACCACTCTGACTTGAGTTGGGTATCCCACGCCTGTCCCTGACCACTTCGCGACTCACCTTCTCCACCAAGCTCCCCCAGGCCAGCGTCAATTTCCTCGGTGAATCCCTTGCGGTTGCCATGGTAATACTTGCTGATCATGCCCAATGTGCCAATGCCGCCCAGGCCATGCAGATACTCCACCACCAAAGTTTTGGCCCCTTGTCGTGCAGCCGAAATGCCGGCAGGTGCCCCGCCTGTCCCTCCGCCGACGACCACCACATCGTACGTCCCAAGCACCGGCAAACTCCTCGCAGGAGAATGAACCACACCCAGCGATTTGCCCAACGGGGGTCGCCACGCAGGATCGTCACCAATGTCACCTTCAGCCGCAGCGGCCTGAGGCGCCTGTGATTGCACCGTCACACCGACCAGAACACCCACAACACGGGCTTCCTGTGCCGCAGCCTTGCCCACCTCTTGACCAATCCGCATGGCCTCCAGAGGTTCAAGTATGTCTCTGGCCACAAACTTTGACACGTTGGCACTGCCATTGAGCACGTACAAACGCTTTTTGATGGCCGGTCTAAAGAGTGACATATCTGCCTGTTCAGCACCTGGCCATGTCAGGCATGACGGAGTAGAACCGACCACTCGTTCGGGCGGAATAAAAAACAGTCTTTCTGAAACATCCACCTGCCCCTGTTGCCAGGTTAAATCAAAGCTAACCTGTTCAATTTCGGCCAATGAAGCAAAAGATCGCCCATCCCATGGCCGTGTTATGGCATATTGATACGCATCAAACGTTTGCCCATCAGAACCGAAAACTAGCGAAGGCATTTTTTTGATTACATTTTTATTGAAAATCGTGGGTTGACCACCCACCACAATTCTCTGAAAGGTACAGTCCTTCGATTCACGGCCTGTAAATGGGACCTCTGCAAGGCGAGTCACAGTCGCCATGGGCGTGGCATCTATAATGACCTTCGCCTTAATAGCCTGGCGTCCTGAACGATTGGCCACCACAATGCCTGCCAGCTCACCTTTCGCATCGCACAGCACTTCCGTGGGACAACAGCCATATAAGAATTGTACGCCTGCGTCCAACAGGGCCTGATCCAGAACACGTTTGACCTGCATCGGCGTGGGTGGAATACGGTGACGTCTGCGCGACATATCAGACAACACGTCACCTTCAATGCAGATTTCGCCCAGCAACACCCTTTTAGTATCTGGCGCTTTACACACGTGAAACCGAATGTAGCGAACTGCCCTGTCCGTTGAGAAAGACATAGCCAGTGCCTGCTTTTCAAATCCCAGGCCTGTTTGACGGTTTTTTATCGAACCCAGAGAGTCCCAGTGTTGACCGTCTGTACTGGCTTCAAGGCGAACCTCAGCCACTTCAAAATCTCCAGAACGCTGATAGGCCAGGACTGAGATTCGTCCCACAGGCTGGGCTTCGCCCAAATCCGTATTAATAACCACATCCCCATCGTATTGAACACTCTGGCCAGATGCAGAGTGCCAACGCCCATCTTTTAACAGTGAGTTCCCAGACATTTCTCGATGAGGGTTAGCCGAGGGCATGTTCGCAGTATAGGTGAATGGTAAAGAGCCCTCGGGAGACAACCCCCTGGCAGGTTCTGCATACAAAGCCCTGGCCAAGGGTGTGGTCAGTACATCGCAGGGGTCTAACCATAATCGATACGTACTGCACAAATCCTCTCCCAGGTAGGAACGAGGTGCCGCCAGAAAAACCCTGCCCCCCTGCTCTGCCGCAGACACGGCAGCAACCACAGCCCTGGACGCCCCCCCCACAACCACCACATCCACGTCATACGCCACAGGAATATCACGGGCCGATTCATTCACCCGCACAGGCACTGCCATTTTCTGGGCATGCGCCAAGCCCACCAAACTGGACAGACTGGACAACACACAAACAATAATAACCACACACGACATGCATCTCAAAGCTCTCATCTTGTGCCTTCCTGGTGTAAACGCTCTCTGGCCAGGCGCGTCGCCTATGCAGTCCAGACTTTGGGTTCAGGTGATCCGGGTGTACAGTACTCAATCCGATACGGCGTGACTTCGATCACACCATAGTTGGGATCATCCGGCCCATCAAAAATCGGCTTGAGCATATCATCCCAAAAAGCGTAGCGTACCTCTTTATCCGTTTTGAGGACAGCCTTGCCCTGAATCTGAAGGTAAGGAATCACTTCCGACGGATTGGTCACTCCGCACGTCAGGTGAACCTCTGGATTGGCCTGAATCTGAACCACCTTGCGTGCTCTGACAAATGAGGCAAATTGCATGGTCATGTCGTCTGATGTCAACATCATGACATAACGAACCCAGGGTTTTCCGTCGTCAGTGATTGTGGCCAAAGAAGCTAACTGAGGTTTGCACAAGATCTCGAAGATCTGATTTTTCAGGTCTATCATAAAATGTCTCCTTAGTTTCAATAAATCAAATTGCGAATAGACTCTAAGCCAATGCTTTTTGCAGCCTCAACAGACATCTGTCCATCAGGCGAAAACTCACTGTGAGCCACATTGATCATGCCGTTTTTCCTATTACTTAAGCAGGTTTTCAAACAGGTACAACCCGCTTTTTCCCGGCGCCACAATATCGATGTCACCGTCTTGATCAATATCCTTGGCCTCAGTGCTGATGCCAAACCCGATCGCTCCCCCCTCGTGAATGGTGTGTCTATGCCAGCGTTTTTGCGCCCGGTCAAAATCATACCAATACACACATACCGGATCCTTGCCTCCGGAATCGTGACCATTGTGTGCGCGGTGGCGTTTACCCACAACCAATTCTTCTTGCCCGTCGTTATCCAAATCAGCCAGAAGTGGAAAATGCGGTTGAGACCAGGTATCGTCAATCAGATGCTTGATCCAACAACGATGCCCGTGACTGTCCTTGTCTTGTTCCAGCCAAAAAAGGCCATAATCATGACCCATGCCCCAAATCAGGTCAGCATCGTTATCACCATCCACATCTTTGACGAGAATGGGCACACTGGTCGTACCCAATTTGAATTCACCATGCCAGGTCCAGGGCCCGGAGGACGCCTGCTGTAGCCACCCGTCGCAGGCCACAATATCACAACGCCCATCACCATCCACATCGCCGGCCCCAACACCATGCCCTTTGCTAACTTCAGGCAAGGCATGTTTGATCCAACTGGACTGTCCATGGACCACTTTGGTTTCATACCAGACTGGGGTATAAATGGCCGCAGGAAGAATATCTAATGTCCCATCCCCGCTTATATCGTAGAGTAACGCGGTTTCCATATTGCCTGGTGTATCGATCTCATGAAGTTGCCAGGCTTTTTGGGTGCGTCCTGGATTCTCCACCCAGAACAACATCTTGTTGTGCCAGGCCGCATTAATGATATCCATCCATCCATCGCCATCCACATCGTAGGGCAGATTTGCAAAATCATAGTAATACTCCCCCTCCTCGCGTACCTCTCGGACTGTATGCTTCGTCCACTCAGGGGATTCATACCAGAATCCACCGGAAAGGATATCGAGCTTGCCATCACGATTGACATCCAGAATACCAGCCGCTTCAAACCGAGACTCTTTGTTAAGCGTGTGAATACGAAAACCCACGGGACTCAAGGGCTCAAGGACAATATCTTTGTACCAGGCTTCAGAGGCTGGCCCTGAGTGGATTTGCACGCCAATGAATCCGACCTGCTCAAGGGTCTCGTCCGGCTCTATGTAGTCTACAGTTTGGAACCCATTAATCCAGAGTTGAATGTGCTTGCCCTGACATCGAATGACATACTGATTCCAGTCATTCAGCTTGAGTACCCTGTCCAGTTCAGCCCGATCAGGCGCAACCAGGACCTTTCTTCGTCGAGATTCATCGTATAGAGCACCCCAGTAATGCTGCCCCATATCGGCTTGGTATCCCATCATTTCATGATGGTTGCGTATGCGACGACTACGAATCTGAATACCGGCATTCGCATTTGCTGCAGGCCCTAGAAGTTTGACCTTGAGGCGCAATTCAAAATCCCTGTATTCATTTTGCGTACACAAGAATTGATTACGATCTATGGCCTTGCCCATGGAACCAGCCACAATGGCCCCCGCTTCAATTCGAAACCAATCGAGGTTCCCTTCCCACCCCTTCAAGGTCTCTCCGTCAAACAGTGAAACCGCAGCTGACGCGTTTTGACGCCCCGTCGGGGCCTTTTTGCCAGACGCCACACCCACACCCAAAACAAGCAGGATCAGAAAACATAGGTTGACCCTTGATCCAATACTGCCACAGACTTCAATTCGGCCAGCTAGCTTCATGGTAACTACCTTTCTCTTAGAAAATGCCGTTGACAAAACCATTGTCTATCAACCACCCAGAATTGTCAATACGGCGGGTTGTCACTCTGGTTGAACTTTTTGCCCACACTCGATTTCGAAAAGTAAAAAGGCTACAATTTCTTGATGGCATCCATCACGCGTTCCATCAGATCCGTGCGTTTTACGCCTTCCAATAAGGCACACAATTGATCCACAGTGACTAAATGAGCTCTCGCAATCATTTCCAGCGCATTAATGGCTGCCAACCCCTCATAGTCATTGCCCGTTTTCATCGCGCCCAGAAGTGTCTGTTGGGCCATATATTGTCATAGTAACGAGACCAGTTTTCCCGAATGACCGGCGTGTCAGCGTGATAGGGAGGCAGCTTGACTTTGTCCGGAGACACAATACGTGACTCAGGATAGAGTTTGAACGCAGCAGGAATAGCATTACTGCTACGATGATTATGGAGCCCAGCGGAACTCGCATGCATCCCAGAAATCAAGGTGGACCTGGCAGCCGAACACACCGGGGCCGAAGAAAAGGCATTTCGATAGCGAATGCCTTGTGTGGAAAACCGGTCTAGATTGGGCGTCTTGGCCTGGACATCCCCATAGCATCCGAGGTAAGGACTGTTGTCTTCGCTGGTGATCCACAGGATGTTGGGCCGGTTTTTATCCGCCGCTTGACTGGACACGAAGGACAATAGAAGAACACTCATAAAAACAGAACAAATCCATATGGGGTGTTTAAACATGCGTCAGCCTTTTCACATTAAAAACTTTTCTTCGGTTCTGACCCCAACGAAACTCCGGTGAAGTCTCATACCGGTGGGACAGGTCAATACCTGTTTATACCCGGATTCACACATAATTTCCAAGAAATCTCTCCGCCTCAATACAAATGAACAGGTCTGTACTGACCACTTAGCAAAGCGCACTCAAGCCATCTCCAACCATTCCATTTTATGTCAAGCCTCCGGAAGGCTCTTCAAAACATTGACTTACATGTCTTTACAATCCGGGACTGCGCAGGTAGCATACGTGCAACCATACCAACAGACGGCTTTTTGTACAAATTTATGGTCAGTGAAAAGGAATAACCGGAGCTAAATCATCATGACAAGAATTCAACTCGGTCTCTTGATACTGCTTGCCCTGCTTTTCAGTATGGCAACGGCCGCTGAAAACCCCAATATTATCATCATTCTGGCTGACGACATGGGCTATGGCGATCCCGGCTGCTACAATCCAAATTCAAAAATTCCCACGCCACACATCGATTCGCTGGCAAACGAAGGCATGCGATTTACCAATGCCCATGCACCCGGCCCACTCTGTCACCCCTCTCGCTACGGCCTGATCACAGGACAACACCCATTTAGAATCAATGTATCGGTCTGGCCCAAGCAATCACTCATCAAAAAGGGCCAGATGACTATCGCGTCTTTGCTTCAGGCACAGGGATATCACACAGCCATGGTGGGTAAGTGGCATCTGGGATTTGATGAAGATGGCTATGACAAACCACTACCCGGCGGCCCGGTAGATCGTGGTTTTGACAGTTTTTTCGGTATCCGCGCCTCCACGGATATTCCGCCGTATTTCTACATCCGAGGCGACCGGGCGGTGTTACCACCCACCGATCAAATCAAAGCGAACAACAGCCAAGGCTGGTCTCCGATTCAAGGGGCATTCTGGAGAGCGGGAGGCATTGCACCCAACCTGCGACTCAAAGATGTACTGCCACGATTCACAGAGGAAGCGATCAACGTGATTAGCAACCATGCCAAAGCCAAATCACACAAACCACTAATGCTCTACCTGGCGTATCCTGCGCCCCACACGCCATGGCTTCCATCACAAGCATTTCAGGGACGGAGCCGGGCCGGCATGTATGGTGATTTTCTGGTGATGGTTGACACGATGATTGGACGGGTGCTCAGGGCCATGGACCAGGTAGGCCTCACTGATAACACGCTGGTGATCTTCAGCGCCGACAACGGACCGGTCTGGTATGACACTGATGTAAGGCGTTTTGGCCATGATTCGTCTGGCGGCCTGCGAGGCATGAAAGGTGACGCCTGGGAAAACGGACATCGCATGCCATTTGTCGTGCGCTGGCCAGGCAAGGTCAAGCCCGGGTCAAAAAGCGATCAAACCATTTGCTTCACAGATATGCTGGCAACCTTTGCCTCTGTCGTGGGCGTTGACTTGCCCGCAAACGCAGGTCCAGACAGCTTCAACTTCCTGCCCGTTTTGCTGGACGAACAACCAGAAGACACCCCAATTCGCGGTCCCCTTGTCATTTCCTCTGCCAATGGTACCATGACCATCCGCTCGGGCCCCTGGAAGCTCATCACCGCCTTGGGTTCTGGTGGCTTTTCAAAACCAAGCCGGATCCAACCCAAGCCCGGAGACCCTGACGGTCAACTTTATAATCTGGTCACAGATCGTGGCGAAACGAATAATTTGTATCTGAAGGAACCGGCCACAGTGAAACGTCTGAGGGC
The DNA here is from genome assembly GCA_964494325.1 of uncultured Pirellulales bacterium. Taxonomy (GTDB): domain Bacteria; phylum Planctomycetota; class Phycisphaerae; order Sedimentisphaerales; family Anaerobacaceae; genus JAIPFM01. The sequence continues at coordinate 7,272 of CAZBTJ010000087.1, read as the reverse complement.
CGAACTCAATCATATCCGCACGACAGACAGAAGCCGCCCCCGATGCAACCTGAACCTTGATCTGAACTAAAAACTAAAAACCAAAAACCGGTCTAACAGGGCTTTTTGAAAAAGTCCTGTTAGTACTTCAATATGAAAGGAGTTAGACAATGGGTGTTTTCGGAATGAATGGGGCACTTCGCCCCAGAAACGATGTGCTTGGCAACAATGGATCCGCGTCAGTCCGTAGCCAAAACAAAATACGAAGTGATGAAAGCAAGGTTAAGCATCTGGAAGCCACCGTTGCCAAGATCCTGATGATTAACGAAGCACTCTGGGAAATAGTACGGGACAAATTTAACATGACCGACGACGATCTGGATGCCAAGCTGTATGAAGTTGACATGCGTGACGGCCAGGCCGATGGCAAGAACCAACGGAAGGCAACTAAGTGCCCAAATTGTGACCATATGGTTTCGTCACGTCACCCAGCCTGCCTCTACTGTGGACAGGTCATGGACTCTTCCATTTTCGATATGAAATAATCAGAATATTGAGTAGAGGAACCCATATGGAGTTTGATACGCATTCTGTGATGGTGGCTTTTGGCCTGACCCTGTTTGCCGGCTTGGCCACAGGCATTGGCAGTGCGCTGGCATTTTTTGCAAAACGGACAAATACCAAGGTGTTGTCCGTGGCCCTGGGTTTTTCTGCGGGGGTCATGCTGTATGTGTCGTTTGTTGAAATTTTTGTCAAGGCCAAGGACAGTCTGGTAGCAGTGCATGGTCCCAAGCTAGGATACTGGTACACCACACTGGCTTTTTTTGGTGGCATCGCGATTATCGCTCTGATTGATAAGTTGGTGCCCAGTTTTGAAAACCCACACGAGGCCCACAGAACAGAAGAAATGGATGACGCACAAAAGGCCGACAAATTCAAAAATCTCTACCGCATGGGCCTGTTTACGGCCTTGGCCATTGCGATTCATAATTTCCCGGAAGGCCTGGCCACATTTGCCAGCGCCTTAAAAGACCCCACATTGGGTGTAGCTATTGCGGTAGCCATTGCCATTCACAACATCCCTGAAGGGATCGCCGTCTCTATTCCGATTTACTATGCCACAGGGAGTCGGAAAAAAGCCTTTTTCTATTCTTTCTTGTCCGGCGTGTCCGAACCAGTAGGCGCCCTGGTGGGTTTTCTGATCCTGAGATCCTATTTTAATGATACTGTTTTCGGTATTCTCTTTGCAAGCGTTGCAGGCATTATGGTATTCATCTCCCTGGACGAACTGCTCCCTACTGCCCAGGAGTACGGTGAGCACCATCTATCCATCTACGGCCTGGTTGCCGGCATGGCAGTAATGGCTGTCAGCCTGTTGCTTTTCGTATAGTGGAAACTTCTACTCTTTGCACCAGTTTTCCCACATGGTCTGGTAGGCGGATTCCAGGTGTCCCACGAAATCGTCTGCTTGGCACAAGGCGCTGGCTCCCATACGCAACCGCATGGTGTCACGCATCTGAGAGATCGCCTCCGGCTTTCGAGCCAAAACGCAAGCCATGGTGACATATTGCTCGGGTGTGTCCACTGCCAGAAATTCCATGTCCAGTTGGCTGAGCAAGCTATAGCCCATCCGAGAACAATGCAGATCCCCCTTCAGACTGATGACAGGCACACCCATCCACAGAGTTTCACAGGTAAAAACGGTGCCATTGCAGGGGAAGGTATCAAGAGCAATATCCACAGAACCCAAACAAGCCAGGCGATCTTCTGATCCCCCACAAAGGTGAATGTCAAGCCGGTCAGCAGTCACGCCATAATGCTCAAAACACTCCAAATACGCATTCTTGACGGACTCATCATCAAGAGCCACATGGAGCTTAAGCAAGAATCTAGCGTTAGATATCCTTGTCAGAATGTCAGACCACAGAGCAATCATGCTTTTATTGATCGTCGCCTTCTCGTTAAACGAGCCAAAAGTAATGTAGCCATTTTTGAGGCACGGGGCTTCTGCTACATCAGGTGCCAATTCAGGGGAGCGGTAGCACAGAAAGCCTTTGGGCAGATCCACAAGTGTCTCAGTCGTACACGGCGTGGTGTCGGCATCGAAGTTTTGGCGCATGGCGTGTTGCGCATTAAATAGCTAGACTTGTTCCAACTATGATGGACTACAGGGTCTGCCATAAAATGGCACCTTGCTGCTCAACCAAAGGCAAGACAATTGCTCCAATGTGTACCGCGTTAGGCCTGACAGGGTCTTGACGTACGGCATGATAAAACCAACGATTCTTGCCAATAGTGCATCATCAATACGAGCTTTTTGAATATTGTAAATGATGTTAATCTATAATTACGTGACCATCATACCAGACAAACTTAATTCATGACTCAGAACAGCCTTAAACACATCTTTTGTCGTGACAACCCCCAAAACCTGCCCCTGAGCATCTATCACAGGCAAACATGAAATGTCGTACTTACAATTTAAGTGGATGATGTTGGCGAGTGGAGTGCCTACCTTAACCGCATAGATTTGTTTGCTCATAACCCATTTTATACGAATTTGAAGGGTCGCGTCATCTTCAGGACGACGCCACTTTGCAAAAATAGGACGCAAATAAACACTGGCCGCACTGGCCAGATCAGACTGAGTCACAATACCATCCAATTTGGAGCCATTGCCCACCAGGAGATAGGACACACCAGTTTGTTGCATCTTGGCTTGCGCCTGATCGACAGTATCGTCGGCAGAAATCCAATGAACTTCTGTTTGCATGAGATGGCTGGCCAGCAAACCGATTTCAGAATTGCCGGGAACAGACTCTGATGTGACCGTAACTGGATCAATAGTATCTGCAACAACAACCTCTTTCTTACGGTCAGGCGAGGGCACCGAGGCTGGTTTGGTCGACTCTGAAGTGGCTGTCTGTTTCGAATTGTCTTGTTCTACCACAACCAAAGCATCCTCTTGCGTCTCCACAACAACCTTGGCTTCAGGTTCCGGTTTGGATAGGACCTCTTTTTCAGCTTCGGACTCAATCACCTCTTGTGGATCAACCTTGGATTCGATTTCCGGCTTGGGCTCAGGTTCCGGGTCAGGCTTGAGTTCCGATTTGGCCTCATCAAGTAATTTAGCAGGAAAATAAACACCGCACTGAAAACTGGGATACTCCCCTACGGACATTTCAAAGGAAACAAAAGTGGCTTCTTTTTCTACGGTGAGATCTATGGCCTCATTGCCCTCTTTGCCAAGATCACCCACAAATGTGCCTGTATGGGAAAAATGAGTCTTATTTTCTAAGCCATCCCTGAAGATTCGCCCCCAACATCCGACCAAAAGATTGCCAACCTCGCCCACAGCATCGGACATTTCATCAACATTGGCCAAAGTCCCTCGTTTGGCATTGCTTAGAATTCTGCTCTCTGGCAGCATGAGAACCACACCAGCCATCGTAAACAAGCCTGCTTTGTCAAAAAGTATCTTGAAATCACCGTTAAAGACGCCAGTGCTCTCAACAGAATAGACCGCAGCCACCTTCTTATAATGCTTTTTGATCTCAGAAATAGGCTTTTTGGCCACATGGACCTGATCACACGACATATCAACGCCGAACATACCGCTAATCTCTTCACAGAAGCCGCTAAAGGCGTCACCTGCAAGGTCAATGATCTTTGATTGTACGGTTGATTGTGTATCCAGCATGATGTTGGCTTTCGCTCAAATTATGTTTGGCAGCCTAGCCATTGACATTATTACGATAGGACAGGGTCAATTCAGCCAGATGCTCATCTTCAATATTTAGAAAAACACTCACCTTTTGTGATCCTTCACCCAAATTATTATCAAGAGTTTTTCCGCTTGTCACCCATGGGACAGACAGGGTAAGATCATTGATATGACCCCGAAGATTCTTCTTGATACTCCCCATGATCAGGTTCGTCACTTCACCGATGGCATCACACACTTCTTCATGACTCAATTCTTCGGAAGGATCCATGCCCAGCATGTTTAAGGCAATTGCACGGGCACAGTTATTTGAACAGGCAATGCTAAAAGAGCCTTCCAATGCCTCCTTGAAAGTGATCGTCCCCATCAAGACATCACCCTCAATAGATTGATCAGGCTGATCAACCTCTTGAACGCCCATAAAAATCATTGTCTCAAAGTTCTCACGCGCGCTCTCCAACAGCAACCGAGAAAAACTGAGTTCTTTTTCGAGTATCATTATTGCACCATCACTTGGAGCTTCTGAATAATTATTTCAAATATGAACAGGAGTCAGCAATCACATAGCGACCCTGACTGTTATTTCGGCCATTGGCAGGTGAACTTTAGCTATTACTCAGAGAACTCATAAAAATGAAACTCTTAGACGCCATGATTCAAGCCTGCCAAACCTATAACCTATAAATCGCTTCTGACGCTTATTTGCTTAAGTGTGAAGCCAAAGAATCGATAATGTTACAAGAACTAGGATAGCCTCAAATTCATTAAGAGGTGACATCATGTCTTTTCCAAATGAAGCATGTAATACTCAGACTAATCATAGAAAGTCACAGGATCCAAGGTACGCGACTTTGGAGCCCGAACCTCAACATGATGCCCTCCTAGAAAAAACCTTGCTCAAGACACATGCTTCTGTGGCACTGACCAAGAGAGAAACAGAGATACTTGAGATGATCATCAATGGCCTGACCAATCGTCAAATCGCACAAAAGCTACACAGAACCGAACGCACTGTGGAATACCACAGGAATCACCTGATGCGCAAATTCGAAGCCAAAACAGCCGCTGATTTGGTCAAACGCGCTATGCTTTCCCAATAGACGCCCTAGCGAAACGTACTATACAGTCCCATCCTGACGTAACAAAAAAAAAGGTGCTTGTTAAGCACCGTCCCCCAAATGTGTATCACCCAGCCTTGAAAACCCTGTCCCCCTCATTGTTCGTGATTCAATCTTACAAAGCAATGGCTCTCCATCCTTCGTTTAACTCTTCCAGCAATCCAATCACTTCATTCACCCTATTGGCATCCTGTTTCAGATTGGCTTTGGTCAAGTGCCGAATCATGAACATATACATACTTCGAAGGTTCTGGGCAATCTCTCCACCAGCCTTCATGTCCAGCACAGTATTTAGCTCATAAATGATGTCGAGCGCTTTGGTGATGTATACGCCCTTACCTTCGGGGTTGTTGGACTCCATCTCTCGTAAAGCCATCTTAAGAAACTTAATAGCACCTTCATACAGCAGCACAACAACACGCCCACTGCTTTGGGTTGTGACGGCAGTCTCCTGGTATATTTCAACGCCTTTCATGATTTGGCACTCCCTTTAAGATAGACGGTGATGATTTGGGGGATAAAGAATAAGGAGACGGCATCATGCCGTCTCCTCACTAAGTTTACTCAGGGTTCAAGAGACCCTTATCTCAACAGAGCCAGAGCCATTTGAGGCATACTATTAGCTTGTGACAACATGCTAATACCAGCTTGAGTCAGCACTTGTGTTCTAGTCAAAGAAGCCATTTCTGTGGCCACATCCACGTCGGAGATACGAGATTCTGCAGACATCAGGTTTTCGGCCTGAATATCCAGAATCGAAATCGTACTTTCCAGACGATTCATCTTATAACCGAATGTGGCACGAGCCGAGTCCTTGGTATTAATGGCTGTGGTCAGTGAGTCCAGTGCAAGAACGGCATTGGCTGCGGTGTCAATACTAATACCGGTACCAGCAGCTGCAACCATGTCGGCGTCAGTAAGATCGTCATCATCCGTTGCCGCCGCAACTGTAAAACCTAAAGATGCAGTAAGGCCTGCAACCGTAGTTGCTTCTACAGTCGCGGATGTCGCGGAAGCTGTTCTGGATGAAAGCTTCAGGAAGTTGTCACCAGAGTCAGCGTCATGTTCAATCGATGCCATTGAGTAGGCCTGTACAGTTCCGTCACCAGCAACTGCCTGGTTAAGACTTTCCGTATTGATAGCTTCAACCACCTCTGTAAGGTTGAAGTACTTGGTAGCGCTCGCAGTACCGGTCAGCGTCACTTGTACGGCTAATTCATCCTCAAATTTGATATCAAGCGTCAGCGTACCATCGCCAACATCGGAATCTACCAGTGCCAGGAATGCATCATCAGCATCAGCCTTAGCATCCACATCGGCCACACCGATAGCACCAATCGCCTCAAAACCAGCAGTACCAGTCGTAATGCCGAGGCCAGACTTTGTCATGTCAACCTTGGTCACGTCAATGGTATCTGTTGTGCCCACATGGATGGCCACTGTGGCGGCATCTGCATCATTGAGCATGGCAATACCGTTAAACGTGGTGGCATCGGCAATACGTTCAATTTCTGCGGCCATTTCAGTAAACTCATTATTCATAATGGTTCGCTGTGCCGTAGAGTAAGATTCGGTAGCAGCTTGTGCAGCCAGTTCCTTCATACGGAGCAGATTATCATCAATGACAGCCATGGCACCTTCCATGGTCTGCAGCATGCTGATACCATCTGATGCATTTCGTGATCCCTGCTGTAGCACGGCAACGTCTGCACGAATCAATTCTCGCACGGCCAAACCAGCAGCATCATCCTTTGCACTGTTAATTCTCAGACCGGACGACAGTCTTTCAACGGATGTGCCCAGGTTGTCGTACGCCTTTCCTAAGTGCCTGGCTGCATTCGCTGCCATCATGTTGTTCTTAATTGTTAGCATGTTTCTGACTCCTAAAAACTAAAACACTCACTTCTCTTATGGCCCTATCAAGCCCTCGTTCTTTGAACCAAATGATGCAATTACACAATGCATCCAATTAATCAATTTATGCTCTATACACCCATTTTCGGAGGATTGCCGAATAACTTAAGGGAAGAACTTGGTAATAATACGTATCCGCGTAACTTGGGTAATATTAAACGGTTCAGAGATACTAATAACGCCAATCCCTCTTGTATTATTTTTACCTAGACCTCGCATTTGACCACCATAAGTCCCTTTTATCTTTCTTTTTTTATTTCTTCAACCCATTCTAACCCTTAATTTCTAATGCCCACTCATCAAGAAACTGACAGCGACCCCGCAAATGGAAATCAGAAAACAACGATAGTACTTCATACTGAATTGCATCCATGGACTCACGATATTCATTCCCACATGTTGCTTAATCGAAAGCCACACGGCGAAGAGCGTATGGGTTGCAGAGCCATTGCCAGACAACTCAACAAAGAAGGAATTCCTACTATACTCTTTCCGCAACAAATCTTAACATGTGTCGGGGACTTATATATGTTATCA
>CAZBTJ010000086.1:0-23224 GCA_964494325.1 uncultured Pirellulales bacterium | reverse complement strand
GTTTTCAGTAGGCAGTTTACAGTATAAAGAACGCGTTTTACTAAAAACCAAAAACTATACACCACAGGGCTTTTTGCAAAAGTCCTGTTACAGCTTGGAGTGCGTCTTTACAAAATCGATCAATTCATCCACCTGTGCAAAGGCGATGCCTGTCACTGTGTCGGCACATCCGTAATAGACTGCCAGCCGACCTGTTTCACTGTCCGCCAGGGCGGCACAGGGGAATGTGACATTGGGGACATCCCCCACGCATTCATACAGGGCCTGGGGAGAGAGGATATAGGGTTTGGTCCTGTACAAGACCTTCCATGGTCTGTCAATGTCCAGTAGTGCTGCGCCTACGCTATACACAAATCCATTGCAGCTGTTTAAGACACCGTGGTAGATAAGAAGCCATCCTTCCGTCGTCTCAATGGGAATGGGACCAGCCCCGATCTTCTTGGATTGCCAACCGCCCTGCGTGCCCATGGTGAATCGGTGCTTGCCCCAATAACACATGTCAGGACTCTCGCTGTAGAAGATATCGCCAAAGGGCGTATGGCCCGTGTCACTGGGGCGGCTCAGCATGGCATACTGGCCATTGATTTTGCGGGGGAACATCACGCCGTTTCGGTTGTAGGGCAGAAAGGCGTTTTCCAGTTGGTGGAAGGTCTTGAAGTCAAATGTGTAGGCCACGCCTATGGTGGGGCCGTGATAGAAATTACACCATGTCACGTAGTATCGATCCTCTATCCAGCAGACTCGGGGGTCATAGCCTTCAAGATACTCCGCGATCTCGGGTTCGTCACACACAAAGTTGATGGGATCAGGATCAATTTCAAAGTGGATACCGTCCTGACTTCGGCCGGCGTGGAGCCATGCCTCTCGACAGGTGTTGTCACACCGGAACACACCGGCAAAGGCCCCGTTGAAGGGGACCAGGGCACTGTTAAAAATACTGTTGGATGTGGGTGTAAGGTTACGTGGGATCACGGGATTCTGGGTGTAACGCCACATGATGTCTTTACATCCGCTGGGGCGATCTTCCCAGGGGATATTAGGCAAGCTGGGCCCCAGGATAGTCTGCTTGTGTGCCATGCTGGATCCTTTATATAAAAGCTTATGAAGGTTTGTTTCTAGGTTGTGGATTAGCGTATATGAATTCATTTGAATGGTCAAACGTTTTTCGATAGACTCATAGAAGCCTGTCATAGAATTCCAAGGGCCGAGACACAATAATCGATAGTCATTTGTCCCGCAATCGATAGTCAGGAGAAACAGATGGATCACGAAAGACGTTTTACCTTGGACAAAATCAGAAAACGTCTTGCCCTTATTGAGCCGTGGGTCTATCGGCAACGTAGCCGTTTGGGGGCCTTTAAATATGCCGAACATCCTGGGCCCGAGGAAGTTGGCCTGGTGACCTGTGATGTCGATGACAGTCAGTGGCCCCAAATCGAACCTCTGACGTACTGGGGTGGTTGGAATACCAACTTCACCCTGCGTACTCAATTCAGCCTGCCCCAAGACTGGGTCGGTTCTGGAGCATTGGGGCTTCTCTTGAACCTGGGTGACATCAATAACTGGGATTTTTGTCATCCTGAAGCCTTGGTCTATATCGATGGAAAGGCGATTGCTGGATGTGATAAATATCATCATGTGGTTATGCTTCCCGCTGACCACTGTCATGATCGAGAACAACTCCTGGCTTTGTCTGGCTACACGGGTCGATGGGGTTACTTTGAAGATCCCCCTCGGATGAAGCTCTTTATGGGCCAGTCTGAGATCGTACAAATTGACGTCCCCACCCAATCATTTATAGCGACCGTGCGTGTGGCCCTGGAAACCGCCAGGATTTTAGATAGTAACAACCCGGCTCGAACGCGTATTCTCGATGCCCTGAACCATGCCTTTTGTGTCCTGGATACGAGAGAGCCCCTTGGCGATGGTTTCTATGACACAGTGCCTCCCGCGTTTGCCATACTCAAAGACGATTTGAAACTTGCCGGCCCCGGCCTTGATGTTGATATAACCGCAGTCGGGCATTCCCACATTGATGTGGCCTGGCTCTGGCCCTTGGCACAGACCCGGCGTAAATGTGGCCGCTCCTTTCATACAGTCCTGCAGCTCATGGAGGCCTTTGATCAGTATCGCTTTACCCAGAGCCAGCCCCAATTGTATGAGTATGTACGCCAGGACTATCCGGAACTCTTTGAGAAAATCAAAGCCAAGGTGGCAGCAGGGCAGTGGGAGGCCACAGGCGGTATGTGGGTGGAGGCGGACTGCAACCTCAGTGGCTCCGAGTCTCTGGTGCGTCAATTCCTGCTCGGGCGGACCTTCTTTGCTGAGCACTTTGGCCCGGATGCAGAAACGCCGATCCTCTGGTTGCCGGATGTGTTTGGCTATGCCTATTGCCTGCCTCAACTCATCAAACAGGCCGGCCTGGAATACTTCTTTACGATCAAGCTCTCCTGGAATCAGTGCAATCGTATTCCCTATGACAGCTTCTGGTGGCAGGGGATCGACGGGACCAAAGTGCTCACGCATCTGGGCACGACCATGGAGGCCAACAGCAAAAAGGGTGTCACGTACAATGGCACGGCTGTGCCTGAAGAAATTCTCAATACCTGGACCAATACCCAGCAGAAGGCCGACCATCGTCACCTTATGACTGTCTTTGGGCATGGGGATGGGGGCGGTGGGCCCACGCGCGAGATGCTTGAGAACATCCGAGAGATGGAAGAGTTTCCCGGCTTACCCAGGACCCGACATGGCCGGGCCATTGATTTCTTTCGAGATCTTGAAGAGACCAGCGGAAACAAGCTCCCCACCTGGAACGGAGAGCTTTATCTTGAGTTGCATCGTGGTACCTATACCACACAGGCACGCAATAAACGCGCCAATCGGAAGAGTGAGTTCTTACTGCATGACACCGAGTGGTTGGCAGCCGCTCTGAGTGTGATGGAGGTGGAGTTTGCCTATCCCCATGCTGCTTTGCGTGAAGCCTGGCAACTGGTATGTCTGAACCAGTTTCATGACATCATTCCTGGCTCGTCCATTGGTGAGGTTTACACAGAGTCGCTTGCGCAGTACGACCGGGTAAAACAGATTGTCTCAGACGTGCAGACCAAGGCCTTGTTCTGTCTTGGTCAGGCTATGGGAGGTGAACTTCTTCTGGCCAACCCCACGGCCTTTGAGCAAGAGGGGCCCATGCTATGGAACACTGAAACAGTGGTGGATCACTCGCTTTGCAGAGCTGATGGTCATACCGTTCTGATGCAAAAGACCGACACGGGCCTATTGATTGATGCAGGCCCCATTGTCTCCTTAAGCTTTGTCTCATTGACAAAAAGTCCGGAACACCCCTCGCAAGCGCCGACAGGGCTGATTGTTTCAACAGATCTTTTGGAAAACAACCAATTGAGGATTGAACTGAATGCGCAGGGCGACATGGTCCGTATCTTCGACAAGGCCAACCATCGTGAGGTGCTGCCAGAGGGGGCCATTGCCAATCAGTTTCAGGCTTTTGAGGATCGTCCCATTGAGTGGGATGCCTGGGACATTGAAATCTACTATGACGACAAAATGTGGACTGCCCAACCGGCTCAGTCCATACGTGTGGTAGAAACTGGGCCATTACGTGCGACCCTTGAAATCAAGCGAACCATACTCAACAGTCCATTCACTCAACGGATCAGCCTGGACCACAATAGTTCGCAGCTCGACATTCATACCGATATTGACTGGCAGGAAAAACATTGCCTGCTCAAGGCTGCATTCCCGGTTGAGGTCCATGCCAATGAAGCCACCTATGACATTCAGTGGGGCAGTGTGCAACGTCCCACCCACCAAAACACGAGCTGGGACTGGGCACGTTTTGAAGTATGTGCCCAAAAGTGGGTGGACCTTAGCGAAGGCAATTATGGCGTGAGTCTACTCAATGACTGCAAATACGGTCATGATATCAAAGACAACCTCATACGCATTTCTCTATTACGCAGTCCCACCATGCCTGATCCTTCGGCTGACACGGGCAGGCATCAGTTTACCTACAGCCTGTTTCCGCATGCCGGTCGTTGGGATTCAAGGACCCAGGCTGCGGCCTATAAACTGAACGATCCTGTGATTGTCTTTGCACCTGAAAGCTCACCATCTCAAGCGTCTCAACCCAGGCCCATTGAGCCGGTGGTGACCGTTGATGCCGACCATGTCATCATTGAGACGATCAAGCAGGCAGAAAATGGAGAGGGCATTATTGTCAGGATGTTCGAGAGCAGGCAACAGCGGGGCAAGGTGACTGTCACTGCAGGCTTTAACCTTGGCCAGGCCTACAAAACAAATCTGCTCGAAGCCCGGGTCGAGACTCTGGATGTGGTCGGTTCTACCGTGACACTCAACATGAAACCCTTTGAGATTGTGACACTGCTGTTGATACCTGTCGGATCTTAATGATATCCTGGTAAGAATTGGAGTGCCGTTTGATGCATACGTATATACCCTTCGGATTCAGTATTTTTGTGGGAGTTGTCTGATGTCTGTCACCCCTGTACATTCTGACGGAAGACAGTGGATGAGGATCGTCACTGTTATCGGCATCGTGCTTTTTATGACTGGCGTATTGAATGCTCGACCCGTGCGCATTGGATTTCTGGCTGCGGAGTCTTCGGTGGAAGATATGGGCCCGCACAATCGGGGGGCATGGCACAACGCTTCAGCCGAGAACCAGGCAACGCTTCTCTTGCGTCAGAAGGATGGTTCTTTCGCTGATGTATCGGGCAATGCCTGTCATTTGAGCCATTTCGAGGCGGTTTGGTATCATCAGGGTGACGCCATTGCTCGCAACCTCTTGTATCAGGGGCCCAGCCTGGCAGAGATCCGTGAGTTTGCCAAGAACGGTGGCGGCCTGTTGCTTTCAGGGGGTGCCCTGGCCATGGTGGCCCCCCTTGGGCTCGAAACTGAAATACGTCCTCAACGCCACGAACTGGGCAATTGGCGTGATCCGGCCGGTATGATACCGGTTGAAAAGACACACCCTGCGTTTACTGGACTGGATGACGAGGCAGGGACCATCTGGCTTAGTCGGGGGGGCTGTCCGGCTGTGGCTGATTTCTATTGGGGCGGGCCTGCAGAGGGGATGGTGCTTGCCAAGACACCTTCGGGTCCGGAGAATCCTCTGGTCGAATATATGTCAGGAAAGGGACGTATAATAGTCCTGGGTTGGCATTGGCCCGACTATGCTGATGTGGAAAATCCACATCGCAAGAACCTGACCCGTTTGACATCGAATCTATTGCATTACCTGGCTGACAAACAGGCCTGGCGTCCCTTCATGCTTCGCTCAAAATATCCCCCTGTGGCCGAGACCGACGAGCCAGGTGTCTCACAGCAACAGTGGCGGGCCTTGCGCATGGCCATCGAGGATTTGTCAGCCGACTTTCCGGATCAATATAAGAATGGGGATAGCTATCTAAAGCGTCTTCGTACACTTCGGGCGGAGCATGATCGTCTCACGCCAGCCTCTGGGCCAAACAAATACAAGGCGATTGGCACCCGTTTCGAGGCGTTGAAGAATGAGGCCCTGCTGGCCAACCCTTTGCTGAATTTTGATCGGTTATTGATGATTCGACGCCGTGCCGATCGAATGGGATTGCCTCTGAACTACAATGGCAATGCGGATCTGAAGCCAACCGGCTATGACAATACACTCGTGGCCCTTTCGCCGATCCGACTGGGCGGAAAATTGAAAACGATTTTCAGGCCCCAGGGCGATCGCTTCATTGGGGATATTGATCTGCACTATGATGCAGATCGGTTGTTGCTATCCATGCCGGACGCTGCTGGCCGATGGGGTGTTGCAGAACTACACTTGGAGAGTGGACGATTAACACCGCTTCCCCTGATCGATGAGCCGGACGTGCACAACTACGATGCCTGCTATCTGCCTGACGATCGCATTGTCTTCGCATCAACGGCTCCGTTTGTGGGTGTGCCCTGCGTGGGGGGAAGTTCGAAGGTGGCCAACCTGTACCTGCGGGCCTGTGATGGTCACATTCGTCGTCTGACAAACGATCAAGACCATAACTGGTGTCCCACAGTCCTTAACACGGGACGTATTCTGTATCAACGCTGGGAGTACACCGACATTGCGCATCCCTTCACACGTCTTCTGTTCCACGCCAATCCGGACGGTACCCAACAGATGGAGTATTACGGTAGCAATTCATTTTGGCCGACGACCCTGTTTTTTGCGCGACCTGTACCGACTCATCCGACACAGGTGATTGCCGTGGTCGGTGGACATCATGATGCGCCGCGACAGGGTGAGCTTGTCCTCTTTGATCCTGCGATGGGGCGGCATGAGGCGAATGGTGCCCTACAGCGAATACCTGGGTTTGGAAAGAAGGTCGAGCCGGTCGTCTTGGACGGTCTCATCGGCAGCAGTTGGCCTCGGTTTTTGCATCCGTATGCACTTAGCGAGAAATACTTCCTCGTGTCCTGCAAGCCCACAAAGACTGCGTTGTGGGGTGTCTACCTGGTGGATGTGTTCGACAACTTTGTCTTGTTGTACGAGGCGCCTGGCCGGGCCATGCTCGAGCCGATGCCGTGGCGAAAGACTCAGCGACAACCCGTGCTGCCCGATTTGATCCAGCCGGACCAGAAGGATGCTACCGTATTGCTGGTGGACGTGTATCAGGGTCCAGGGTTGCGAGGCGTGCCGCGCGGCATGGTTAAGTCACTCCGGTTGATCAGCTACGAATTTACCTTTCACGGGTTCGGTGGCGAACCGGACCGCGTTGGTTTCGATGGTCCATGGGATGTGAAACGCATCCTTGGGACAGTGCCCGTGGACCGGGACGGATCAGCCTATTTTAATGTGCCTGCCCATACCCCTGTGGCGGTTCAACCGCTGGATTCGCAAGGCAAAGCCCTGGCCTTGATGCGGAGCTGGTTTACGGCCATGCCCGGTGAAGTTGTCTCTTGCGTGGGGTGTCACGAATCGCAAAACTCCACGCCTCCAGTTCAGTCACGGCCACGGGCCCTGTTGCGCCCCCCCTCAAAGATCAAACCCTGGTATGGTCCTTCGCGTGGATTTTCGTTCGTACGTGAGGTTCAACCCGTGTTGGATGCCTATTGTGTCCAGTGCCATCACGGTCAACCGGTTGATGATGGCCGAAAAACCTTCGATCTGACGGCCCGGCCTTCTGAACGCGTGGCTTCGGCTTTTCAGATGCATTTCACCCCGTCGTACATGGCCCTGCACCCATTCGTCCACACACCCACACTGGAGAGTGACGCTCATCTTCTGTCGCCTCGGGATTTCCATGCTGACACGAGCAAACTGATACAGATCCTGCGTGATGGTCATTACGGCGTCTGTCTGAACCGCGAGGCGTGGGATCGACTGATCACCTGGATCGATCTGAACGCACCAGCCCATGGCACATGGAAGGAAGTGGTCGGTCAGATTTCCTCAAAGGCCAAGCTGGTTGCGCCGGGCGCTGCGCGTCGTCGTGAACTGCACCGTCGCTATGCGGGCATTGATGAAGATCCCGAAGCAGTTTACCCTGCAGCCGTACTTTCGGCTGCTGTTTATCCCCCGGGAAATTCGCTGGAGGCCCCTGGCGTTGTGCCTTTCGAGCCGATCAATTCCGAATGCTCGTGGGCACTCGAATCCAGGCGCATCGCTATTGAAGAGGGTGTGACCCTGGACCTGGTTCGTATTCCCTGTGGTGAATTTGTCATGGGGACAGAGCAGGGATATGCCAATGAACGTCCTGTACACAAGGTCACCCTTGACAGGCCCTTTTGGATGGGGCGGTTTGAGATCACCAATCAACAATATGCCTGTTTCGATCCTGAGCATGATAGTGGCCTGGAAACAGGCGAGGTATATCAGTTTGGCGACTACGAACGCGGGCACCCCTTACACCGGCCCAAGCAGCCGGTGGTGCGTGTCTCGTGGGATAGGGCGATGGCATTCTGTGATTGGCTGTCGAACAAGACAGGTATTTGCTTCACCCTGCCCTCGGAACTACAGTGGGAATACGCCTGTCGCAGCGGTGGGACGAATTCGCTTTGGTATGGTACGGTGGATGACGACTTCAGCGCTGTGGCCAATCTGTCGGACATAACTCATCGTTCGGTTGATTATCCCCATGTGCCCACTGCGATTCCGGCCTGGCGTCCGGCAGATAGTCGATTCAACGATGGTTGGCGAGTCTCTGCGCCTGTGGGTACATTCCAGTCGAATCCATGGGGCTTATTCGACATGCATGGCAATGTGGCTGAATGGACGGGGTCTACGTATGGTCCCTATCCATTGAGTACTGCCCGTGATCAAATCGACCGTACAAGCCGAAAAACAGTACGAGGGGGGTCCTGGCTGGATCGACCCCGCCGCGCCCGGTCCGCGTTTCGAATGCACTATGAGCCATCACAAGCCGTTCATGACGTCGGATTTCGCGTGGTATGCGAAGAGGTTCTGCCCTAACATGTCGGTAAACTCGGCGGAAAACTTCTCTATCCTGTCCTGCTTGTCAATTAGCAGAAAAATCACCTGCAGAAGCCAAGGAGGATTTGGGCGACTCTTGACCTCGGATCCGGTTTTCTCACCCCATGGTCACTGTGACCTGATTAACAGAGCCCCTGGCCTGAGCGGGTATGGGGCCAGAGTATTCTCTGCCGTTCATGGCAATGGATTTAATCCCTTTGGAAACAGCTGAGGGATTATTCACAGTAATATCATAGGTGGCGCCCCCCCATTTTCTTGTGATGCTGAAGGTTTTCCAGTCCTTGGGCACGCAGGGATCAATCACGAGTCCATCAAAGCTTGGACGCACACCGAGTATCCATTGTGTGGCCGCCGTGTAGAACCAGCCTGCGGAGCCGGTCAGCCAGGGGTGTCTGGCCTGGCCGTGGCGTGCGTGGTTCTTGCCCATGATGAACTGGCAATAGGAATAGGGTTCAGCTTCTCTGGTTTTGATCATGTCATTCTGCCGGTAAGGGGACATGGCGTTGTAGAACTTTACAGCCCGATCGCCTCGGCCTAGCATACACTCGGCAATGATGGCCCAGGGGTTGGGGTGGGAGAAGATGGCGGCGTTTTCTTTGATGCCCTTGTAGACACGGGTGACAAAACCGATATCGTCATCCGGTGTGCCATAGGCCGGCCATAAGAGATGCAGGCCAAATGGACTGAAAAGATGTTTGTTCACAGCATTCATGCATTGCAGTGCGCGTTGTCCGGTGCTGAGTCCGCTCATCACGGCCCAGCTCTGGGCATTCAGGAAGAGCTTGCCTTGCCGGTCCTTGCTTGTGCCCATTTTTCTGCCTTTGGCAGTGAATCCTCGAATATACCATTTACCATCCCACAGGGGATCATCGCAGGTGGCCTTGATTTTGTCGGCGATCCGTCGGTAGGTGCGCACATGTTTGTGTTTGCCCAAATGTTTGGCCGCTTCGATGAAGATCTGCAGTGCCCAGTAGTTGATAAAGGAGACCATGGCCGATTCACCGCCTCGCAGGTTGATGCAGTCGTTCCAGTCAGCACGCAGACCCTTGGCAATACCATGCGGGCCGATCTGTTTGGCAGAGAAGTCCAAGGCCTGTTTTATGTGGTCATACACCGTGCCCTGTCCTTTGTCGGCATAAGAGACTTGTTGGTTAAAGAAAGGGATGTCACCGGTTTCCTTGACATATTCGCAGACGGCCACAACCAGCCACAAGGCATCGTCCGAGCAGACATCTTTTAAGGTGGGGATGCGTATGGCTTCATCATCGCCCATTACCACAGTGGGCAGGGCGGTCCCCGCGGCACTGTTCTCTTGCTTGGGCATCAGCAGCAGTGGATCAAACAGATGCAGGCCAAAACCGGACGAGGTTTGGGCATGCAGGAGTTCTATAAGGCGTTGTTTGACCTTGCTGCTGTGGGTATGGGCCACACTCATGGTATCCTGGGCTGTGTCACGATAGCCCAGACCGGTGCGTCCGCCCACCTCGACAAATGAGGCAAAGCGGGACCAGGTGACACAGGTTTCGGCCTGATAGAGTGTCCAGGTGTTGATCAAGCTGTTCAGGCCTTCATCGGGTGTGTGACACTGCAGCACAGACAGTTTGTTTTGCCAGTGGTTGCGCAAGCCATCAAAGGCTTTGTCCACATTGGCAAACTGGCTGTATTTCTTTTTGATGCGCTGGCCCTGCTTTTGTCGAGATCCGACACCCAGCATGAAAACACAGCGTGTGTTCTGGCCAGGTTTGAGGGTCAACCGTTTGTGCAGGACGCCACAGTGATTACCGCCCAGTTGGCTGCTGTTGGAGCAGTGACCCTGTTCCACGGCGAGGGGGTTTGTTTCCGTTCGGTAGGGTCCCACAAAGCTATCTCGTAGACAGTCGTGGCTGTCCGGTTCAAAGCTGGAGGCAAAGAAGTGGTGCATGCCAGGGGCGTAAAAGAAATCGTAGTCAATGATCCCCTTTTTGTAACTGGAGCCACTGGCATAGAGACCCATCTGGAAGTCCTGGTTATCCAGATGCACGCTATGCAGAGAAAACTCGCAATATGAGAATACACTCAGATGGCGCACTCGTTTGGTATTGTTGGCCAGGTGAACATCCCAAAGCTCGACATTGTCGCCCAAAGGAATGAACAGGGTTTGGTCGGCCTGGATGCCGTTGTACTTGCAGCTGAATTTGGAATAGGAGAGTCCATGGCGGCAGGTGTATTTGGCCTTTTTGAGGTTTTTTCCCACAGGCTGCCATGAGATGGACCAGTACTCACCTGTGTCATCGTCCCGTACGTATACGTAATGCCCCGGTCGGTCCAGAGGCACCCCATTGGGGCGGAATCGGGTGATGCGACCGCGTTCGGCAGACTTATAAAAAGCATAACCACCGGCATTGTGACTGATCACAGTACACATGTTTTCCAGGCCAAGATAGTTGGTCCAGGAGGCGGGTCCGTCAGGTTGTGTGATCACGTATTCGCGATGTTGTTCGTCAAAATAGCCGTATTGCATTGTGTCTTTCCATCCTTAGTCGTGGACAACAATCTCGGAAATTCGGATTGTCCAGGCTTCCTTGCAGGGTAGCTTGCTGCGGATCTTTTCTGGGATCGTCACTTCAAAACCTCGATCAAGTGAATGCCAGTTAAGCTGGACATCGGTGCCCAGGAATGTGACTTTTGCGCCTTTGGCCGCTTGGATATCAGTCAGGGTGATCCTGGCCGGTGGCAGAGTTTCATGGTCCTTGGCCATATAGATGGCATTGACCGAACCGTCTTTGTTCTGGGTGAAGCCAATATTGCCTTCTTTATAGGGTGCGATGGCGCGGGTGCCGTAGATGGCATCCCCATTGACCTTTATCCAGTGGCCCATCTCTTCCAATAATTGATAGGCTTTGGGATGCCAGGTGCCGTCCGGGCCGGGGGCGATGTTAAACAGTAAGTTGCCGCCTTTGGCCACAATATCCACCAGCATATGAATGGCAGTCCGTCCACTCATATACTCGGCATCAGGAACCCATGACCATCCACCGCCTGCAATAATACAGCTCTCCCAGGGATAAGGCAGTTCTTTGTCAGGCACACGGTTTTCAGGTGTGAGGTAGTTTTGGTTTTTGCCCTCCACGGCTCGATCCACCACGATGAGCCCAGGCTGCTTGATGCGTGCTTTTTTGACCAGTTCATCCATCCGGATATCTTGTCGCACCAGGCTGCTTTTTTGAAAGCCAGTTTTGGGATCTTTCAGTCTGTCTCTGTAATAGTCTAAAATCGCTTCATCCGAATAATTGGCAACCCAGCCACCATCCAGCCAAAGGATGTCAATTTTGCCATAATCAGTCATCAATTCCATGAGCTGATTCTGTGTAAACTTGACAAAGTTCTCCCAGCGTTCCGGGTACGCTTCTGGATCGTAGTTTACATTCCGGTCTTTGGGCGGGAAATAAGGCCACCAGTAATCATTGGAATGCCAGTCAGGTTTTGAAAAATAGGCGCCGGCCCACAGGCCTTCAGCACGAAATGAATCAAAGATCTCTTTGGCAATATTAGATTTGGGATGATTGGAAAACGGGCATCCAGTATCCGTGACTTTATAGTCGGTGTATTTTGAATCGAACATGCAAAATCCGTCGTGATGTTTTGTGGTGAAAACGACGTATTTCATGCCAGCTCCGGCTGCGGCTTTGGCCCATTTGTCCGGTGCAAACCGGGTTGGATTAAACGTGGTTTTTAATCCTTCATATTCAGTGACATAGTCTGTGTAATCGTCAGGCTGAGCCCCTTTCTTGCGTTCGCACCAGCCGTAGTCCTCCGGGCAAATCGACCAGGATTCCACAATGCCCCATTGACTGTATGCGCCCCAATGCATGAGCAGACCAAATTTTAAATCCTGCCACTGATCCAGCTTCTCCAAGACCAAGGGATCGGTTTCAGGCACATAGGTTTGTTCATGATGCTGGGCGTTTACCATGAGTGAGACACATAATACGAACAGGAGAACCAGTAGTGCTTGCTTAATTGTATTCATTGAATTAGTTCCTAATAGGGTATTATTGGGATCGATATGACATTCAATACGTAAGCTTACACTGAATGTTTAATTCGATTCAATCGCCTTAACGTTGCTTTTAAACAGGCTCACCGGGCCATCCAATAAGACGGCGATGACAGTGACCTGCTCGTCCTGTACGGCTTCGGGCACATCAATGTATACAATGCCTGGCACCGCACTCCAGTACTGTTTCATCTTGATATCATAATTCAGTTTGGTTCCGTTGCCCACAACCCAGATACGATTAATCTTATTCTTCAGTCCCTTAATGGCAATCGGCCCATTGGGTTTGTTGTCCAGGAACAGGTAAAGGATACTCTTGTCTTTTGACAGGGCCGTGGGGCCATAAAAATAGTCTTTCGAAATCCCCGCTTCCGTGCCATAAATAGCCTCGGCATGTTTATGTGTCCAGCGTCCTAGTTCCTTTAGGATATTGACCTGTTCATCCGGGATGGTCCCATCCGCTTTTGGCCCGATGTCCAGCAATAGATTGCCGCCCATGCTAATACAATCCACGAATATACGAATGATCTGGTTGGGGGTTTTGTAGGCGTGATCATTATGTTGATAGCCCCAGGAATCATTCATGGTCATGCATAATTCCCAATAAGGTTCCTGTGGTTTTAACACGGGCAACCCCTGTTCGGGTGTGGCATAGTCACCATGCCCTCGCAATCGGGAATTGATAATGGTCTCTGGATTGTTTTTTAAGAGTGACGCACGGATCTCAAGGGCTTTCCAGGCTGAGGCACTCTGTTCCCAATCACCATCGAACCAGTATAGATCCGGCTTGTATTGGGTCGAAATCTCCTTGATCTGTGCAAAATTGAATTGGGTGAATTTCGCCCAACGCTCAGGATCGGTTTTGTACCTTTTCTTCTGACGGGTAAAATTGGGATACTCAGGAAAAGACCAGTCCAGCAAAGAATAGTACAGCCCAAGTTTCAACCCTTTTTTACGGATCGCCTTGGCAAAAGGCCCTATCAGGTCTTTACCGGCTGGCGTATGCTCAACCACATTGTAATGATCCTGCTGGGTGTCCCAGAGGGCCACACCATCGTGGTGCTTGGAGGTCAATACCGCATATTTGGCGCCGCTTCCGGCAATCAATTCGACCCATTGTTCCGGGTCATAGTGCTTGGCCGTGAAACCTTCCAGCTGTTTCATATAGTCGGCATGCGAAATGTAGCCATTATAAAAAGACCAGGACTCGTCTATCCCATTAACGGCATAGATGCCCCAATGAATAAAAACACCTAGCTTGGCCTCTTTGAACCACTGCATACGTTTGGCTTTTTGTTCAGCAGTTTCCACCTGTTGGGCATTCAAAGTCACGCTGAGCAACCCAAGGATGATCAGTATACCTGTTCGTTTCATAATTCATCACTCAATGAAATGATTGGGAACCTGTTTCAACACGCAAAACTGAACTTAGCACAAGAGATATGACCATTCAAGAGAAAAAAACAGGCTGGAGACCGCTATAAATGGTCCTGACTGCTGTTTGGGCGGTGCAATAACACACGCAAGAATCTTACTTCGTAAGGTTTAAACGAGATCGTAGAAGAAGTGGCCTTAATCGGGTCTTCCAGCACATTCACTTCATCAATACTGGCACTGTCGAGACCTTCCATTAGATCCCTGGATTTTATGGAAACGGACTTGCCTTCCACCTCTCTCAGATGCAGGTGACTCCCACCAAAACACCGTGGGCTTGTCAAAGGGGATTAGGGCACGATGACCATGTTCGCCCATCACCAGATATTTGATCCCGATTTGTGAAAAGTAGTCCACCAGGCACCAGCCCGCCCCATTGACATCGTTTTGCATGGCCATCTTAACAGGAAAACCGTTTTTGCGAAACTGGCGAATGGGTGCCAGTTGGTCAGCTAGGGACGCCTCGTCGATAATTTCTGACATATTGAAGAACACCCCTGTCAATTCTTGGTGCGCATTGTTGTAACCAACTTTCGGATGAGCTTCAGTGTTTTATTGTCCATCATTCTCACTAGGGGAACCTCCAGGAAGTGCACTGGTACGCCATGCGTTTTCAAAATCCCAGTCGTTGGGATCATTCGCTACCGGATCCACGAGGGTCAGTGAGAATCCCTGGCCGTCGGTTGGCTCCTGCCAGTTGTCGCTGTAGCGGAAATCCAGGATCGTTTGACCTAATGCATTTTCCAGATGCAGGCGTTCACCACTGTTAGACAGATTACCGGTGTATTGACCGGCCACATTTAGGTCCAGGCCGTATACGGCCTCAAACGCAGTAATATCTCTGATCACGAGCACATGTCTGCCGGGCGCCAGTTCCAGGCTGGGGAAGACAAAGTTTATGCCTTTGGTGAAACGTACCAGGTTCAGATTGATCGGTTCGAGTCCGATGTTTTGCAGTTCCACGAATTCAGCATTCGGATCGCTGGTATCAGGAGGGTGGTACATAATTTCAGTGATGCGGAGATTTTCTACCACCGGCCCCACGGCAAACACGGTCTCGTTCAGGGCGCTCCACGTGCTGCCGTCCAGCAGGCGTGACTCTATGTGCACGCTTTGGTTCAGGGTCATGGGGTTAGCGTACTCCAGGGCACTCGGCGAGACTGCCCCTCCATTGGCAGAGAAGCGGCTTTTGTCCACGGGTCGGCCTTGCCGGGGATCAGAACCGTCCAAGGTGTAATAGAGCGTGCCGCTTGATGCGCTCATGGAAAACACATCAGTGGACAGGACATTGCCTCCGTGCTGCGGGGCACCGTTGATGTGGAAGACTGGAGCATCGATTAGGGGAAATACACCGGCTGCGCGCATTTGCGCGATAACTACACCTGTTCTCTGCGAGACGAATTCAGTGCGAATTGTGTCCAGCTTCTCTTGCCAGGTGGCGGGTGTGTAATTGTAGGATTTTCCCCAACGTGCGGTTTCGGCGAGCATGCTCTTCTCAATCCGGTTGCTAAGTGCCTGGAATTGGGCCAGGACTTGATCGGGTGTGAGTATACCGTTATTGAAGAAAAGCTTCTGGGCCCGATCTGCTTGCAACATCCGAAATTCTTCGTGCTGGATGATGGAATCCCAGATGCCGGAGGGGCCTACGCCCGGCGGTTTTTCTGGCCGGTGTGGCGATAGGCCGTCAATGACATTGGCGTGCAGATCGGTGCGGAGGATGAAATCATTGTCCCAGGCGAAGAACACAAAACCTGCATCCACTGTGCGCTTGCGTGCGGCCATCCAGTTCCAATTGGGCCACCAGTCATGATCGTTGCCGCCGTAGAATTCCAGGAGCATGTAGTCGATGTAGTTGACCATGTCTATGTACTGATGCAGGGTAGTGTAGTCATTGAGTGCTGCAAGCATGGTATTCCAGGCCAGGAGGTCGCCGCTCAGTGCCCGAATTCCATTCTTCCCCTTGACAACATCGTAGTCGTCTTTATTACCACCAACATAGGAGGCCATGAAGGCGCCGTTGGGCCTTTCCATCAGGTGGTATTGTCCCCAATAGATACCATTGATGTAGACATGTACAAAGCGTCCCCTGGGGGCAGCGTGTCCCATGTCCAGTTGCCGATCCATCATCCAGCGGTTGCGGATGTAGATCCCTCCGGTCCACCAGTCGTTGAATAAACTGTCGTGCGATCCACTTCTCAGAATGAACTGGTTAAATTCCTGGGCTGCATCGTCACCGAATAGGTCGTACTTGAGCTTGGTCACGCCATAGGCTGCCTTGAAGCTGATGCGCATGGATTTTTTGGAGTACCCCAGGCTATGGCCGCCGTAGTGCTCTACGCCCGCATCCATCTGGAAACCGTGGTGCCCGTCGGGCCTGATCAATTCTATCGAGGTTGTTGTCTCTGTTTCGGAGATCGTATGTGGTGTAACCAGGGAGATGGTCGGTAGTGCAAGCAGTGCCTCTGTCAACGGCGTGTCTTGCCCCCGGGCATGTGTGACCGGGATAGATATGACGCTTTGTTTGGCCACGTCTTCTGGGAAGAGGTAGGTGTGAGTGGCAACAGGGCTGCTTTTCCAGTCGGGCTTAACGGCCCGGACACGCAGGCACGTGGTTTGCGTGATACGAATGGGTTCTGTGTATGTCGTGCCGTTGGGATACCGACCTGTTGTCTTGCCCGGTTCACTACCGTCCAGCGTGTAGTAGATCGTGGCTCCCGGGGTGGCGCAGGTGATCGTCAATTCGAAGGGGCTGTCATAGATACCGCGTTCACGACTAAACTCGACGTCTGCGATGAGACCCGCATAGGTAGCCACATTCGGGGTTTCCGGTGTAGGAGAAGCCAGTAGACGCCAGTTATTGCTGGCATTGGGGTATCTACCGAAGGAGATGTTTGCACGTTGCGGGCCAAATTGGACGGTATCGATGGGAGTGTCACCATCAATATCAAACAGGCCCAGTTCTTCCCCATCGGCGTCCAGTTTGAAGTTGGTGTGTTGACCAGCATCTTCAATATCGTTGTCCGCCCATATCAGCAAGTAGCCGTGGGCCGGGATGGTTGTTGTTGTGGGAATCCACCACATCATGGGCTGGGACAGATCATCCGTTAGATACATCCCGCCTACGTCAATCGCCTCGTCGTGGGTGTTGTGAAGTTCGATCCAGTCATCGTGTTGCCCCTGTGGATCTGTAAATGATCGGCTGTTGGATGCTAAGATCTCATTGATTATGACCTTCGGAATAGCACTCACAGTAGCAGAAGTGAGCATGACAGTTATTACCATGAAGGTCGTTCGACGCATGTTTAATCTCCTTCTTCTTAGCTAGTCCAAGAGTGCTACGTCGTGACATCGCATCCCGATCTCCATTCGGAATGAATAGCTCGTCTGTTGGTCGTGTCATTATCTGCCTTACCCAGAAAGTGTTAAGTACTGTAAAACAGATATAGCGATCAAGGGCTTCTTGGTGGTTTCCCTGTTTGGCAAGTCCCCATGTCTTCGTCAGGTAGGCTTGCATCTCTTCGGCTTGAGCGGACATGGTGGAAAGTATTGCAATGGCTATTATTGCTTCCGAGCACTTCTTTCGATCTCCTTGATGAAAATACTGTCCGGCCAGTTTGGCGTTTCAACGCGAGCCGTTTTGAGATAGGTTTCGATTTGCATGACGACTTCGGGGTGACCTTGGGCAACATTCTTCGCTTCACTGATGTCCTGCGTCATGTCAAAGAGAAGGATGGAACCTTTCCAACCAAAGCGAACGGCTTTCCACTTACCCCAACGCACGGCTTGCTTGAACCCGAATTCATAGAACTCCCAGTATTGGAATCGACTGTCGTAACGCTTGGTATGGTCCAACAGAGCGCTGACCACGCTGACGCCATCGGAACGTTTCGGGCAGGGGGTGCCGCCAAGCTCGGCAAAGGTTGGCATGATGTCGACAAAGTTCCAAAGGGCTTCACTTGTCTTTCCCTTGGGGACATACCCCGGCCAGTGTGCGATCATGGGCACGCGAATGCCACCTTCGTAGAGATCGCGCTTGTAGCCTCGCAACTCGCCATTGGAATCAAAAAAGTTGACCGTTTTGGTTTGATCCCCCCTGGGTTCTGAACGGGGGCCGTTGTCAGAGGAGAAGATCACGAGTGTGTTCTTGGTCAAATTCAGTTTGTCCAACGTCGCCATGATGCGTCCGACTCCCGCATCCAGGTTCGTGACCATCTGGGCGTAAGTCTTTTGATTTTTGTCCCACTTTGACTGATCTTTAAATTTATCAATATTGGGAACACTATAGGGACTGTGGGGAACGCAATAGTTGGCCATCAGCATAAACGGTTTCTCTTTGGCCTTCTCAATGAACTTAATGGCATAGTTGGTGTTGAGGTCCGTTAAGTAGGCTGTTTTCTTCTTCGTTTTATTGCCATCGACGGCGATTAGCTTTTGATCTTCGTAGAATTTCTCTGGGAAATAGATTGGGTTGTGCTGCTTTCGAGTGATGTTGAGCCACCCATAGAATTCATCAAATCCTTGGTTCCAGGGAGCCCCGTCGAGGTTGTAACCGCCAAGGTGCCATTTTCCAACCAGACAGGTTCGATAGCCTGCTTTTTGCATGACATGGCCGACTGTAACGTTTCCCGGCAGTAGATGCACACGCCGTATATTTCCCTTCTTAACGCCACCTGCATAACAGGCATTTCCGCGTATACGGCAATGCCCCGTGTTTTGACCGGTCATCAGAACGCAGCGTGAGGGAGAGCATACAGCCGAGCCCGCATAGGCTTGGGTAAAGCGCAGGCCATTGGTCGCCAGGCTGTCAATGTTCGGCGTTTTGAACTTTGACTGCCCATAGCAGCTCACGTCGCTATAGCCCAAGTCATCGGCGAGGATGAAGACTATGTTGGGCTTGCTGGGGAGCTTGGCTCCAACTTTGGCGTAACAATGCCAAGAAGCTGCAAAAATGATGCTTAACGCAAGAAGCATGCGTTGTAGAGACAACAGCAAAAGGCATGTCAAGGATTTGAAGTGCTTAATATTCATTTTCTCTCCTGATTGTTGATAACATGAGGATGACGCTTTTGCCGAGGGGGTTGGTGATGACTTTTCCGTTTTCCCGTACCGAGAAGCTCTTCTCGTCGACCTTGACGTCGAAAGTGCGACCCCGCATTTTGACGCCCGTCAATTTGAGTCCCTTCATCATGGGGTGGTTGATTGGCTGAATTTTGATCTGGTTGAGTGTGGGCTCAATTCCGAAGAGACCGTTGATCACCGCCAGGGAAGTGATCGCGCCGGAGTTGAGGTTGGACCGCCCGTCTTCCCGATAGCCTTTCTTGTTGGCGCGCATGGCTTGAGGCAGGTAGGGCATCTCGCCCCACCAGAGGATCCGTTTCAAAACATTGACCGCATGCTCACCGTAGCCGGCTTGGCAGAGGTCGACGATCAGCTCACCGGGATCGCCGGTGTAGGCACCGGGGCCGCCCCAGTCGACATCCGTAGGGTCATAGCCCGGGTCGGTTTTGGCCAGGCTGTAGACGCCCCACTTGCTCAAGAACTCACCTTCTTTTAAGTGGGTCAAGATCCCTCGCTCCTGCTTCTCGCTCAACATCTGGGTGCGGAGGACGTCGAAGATCTGAATGGAGTAGGCAATCCGTGGCTTGCCCTTTTCATCGAGGGTGTTGAGCCACTGTTTTTCTTCGTTCCACATCTTCTCAAGAAATAGTTTCTTGAGCCCTTCGGCTCGCTTCACCAGGTCGTGTGGTGTTTTCTTACCAAGCGCCTTGTAGATCTCAGTGAGAAAACGATAGGTCAGGACCCGTTCGCCATTGGGGCTGGGCGTGACATGGGTGTAGTTCTTGGTTCGTCTGAGCTCCAGCAGGTTGTGGTTGGAGCCGTAGTCGAGGAGTGTCGGCGGCTTATTCAGATCTTCAAACCCAAAGCACGCCTTGTAGAAAAGGGTGAGAGCCGATTTTCCGTCGACCGGCTCCTTCATGATGCTCAAGTCGCCGGTCACCGAAATATAGTTATAGACCAACCGCGCTAGATTGTAGTAGTTGTAGGAATAGCGGGGGCCCATCTGCTTTCCGTAGACGGGATCAAAGGCATAACATTTCCCGATATCCAACTTGAACCAATGGAGAATTTGCTTTCGCATCGCCGCTGGGTCGAGAAGGGCGGGAAAGGTGGAGGTATAGGAGAAGTCCCAGAGGTAGCAGTTGGCAGCTCCGCCGTCGATCCCGCAGGTGGCGTAATAGGGGTTGAACAGAAATTCAGGAACTTCGAAACGTGTCGATAAAAAGGAGATCACTCCTGCGCGATAGAAGGTCTGCAGCTCAGGCGAAGCGCCTGTAAGCGTCGGCAAACGCCTGTCGGACATTTCGAACATACGGGTCCAATAATTTCGCGTCTCCTGGACCAAACGATCCGGATCCGCCCCGAGCGTTTTCGTTTCGGCCACACTTACCTTCTCTTTGTCGCCGACTACGACAATCAACGACAGCTTCACTGCCTTCCCCGGGGCTACGGTGATTTTGCCGGAGAGCGAATGATCCTCGACCTTTGCGGCCATACCCGAGAGTGAGGCGACTAGGCGGGCGTCACCACGCAGCTTCGTGAGCGCGTTGTTTTCAAGGGTGGTGGTGACTGGCCCCAGCCTTTTTCTGCGCCCGCCCGCAAACGAATGCTTGTCTGAAAAGGTCCAGTGCAATGACTTCCCCGGGCCCCCGTTGATGCCCCATTTCACCGGCACCGTCACCGGCCAGGACGTTGTGTTGCGCAG
The DNA here is from genome assembly GCA_964494325.1 of uncultured Pirellulales bacterium. Lineage (GTDB taxonomy): Bacteria > Planctomycetota > Phycisphaerae > Sedimentisphaerales > Anaerobacaceae > JAIPFM01. The sequence continues at coordinate 2,500 of CAZBTJ010000086.1, read as the reverse complement.
GGTCAGCGTCACGAGAGCCCCGCGCTGCGACTTGAGCGGCACGACCTGGAGGCGGGGTGCAATCCCCTTGAAGGCCTGCCCCAGGAAAAGACACTCCGACGGATACCAATTGTATTGATCAACGCTTACGTCCTGCCCGAACAACTGCAGGTCAGCCCTAAAGGGATAGGCAAAATAGGGAGGCGCAACGAGGCGGTGAATGCCGAAATGGTCCGGGACCAGCCCCACCGAGGTTGTTCCATTGAAGAGATAGAGATGATTCTTTTGAAACAGTATCTGATCCGACTGTTTTCCAAAGGGAATGAGCTTTGACGGAACAGCCTCCTGCGTTTGAACCTCGCTTGCCAGAACCACCAGTCCTAATACCACTCCACTTAATCCAATTATTATTTTATTCATGACTAACTCCCTAATATTCAATTCAGCTCGTCTCACATTTAAAGAGGTGCTTCAAAAAAACATGTTGTTACCGCAACATGGGGAGGATGACAACATAAAGGGCTTTTGCTTTAGGTGTCCCGAGCTTTCGCCAGAAATTCCTGCGTCTGTTGTCCTTCCGTAACTCTGCAGAGACAACCTTACTTGATTCTGCTGAAAAACCTATTTGAGATTATTTCAGAGGGTCACTTTACCATTAGTCGAGTCGAGATCGTCGATCCTGGAGGATCTGAGAGATCCATTTTTTACCCGAATCCGAAAATATTTTACTCATAGCCCAAAATAAGGGGTTTTTCAGCGGAATCATGATTTAAGACGTGACCCCAAATTCTCTCGGTACACCCTAATTATTCTATTCATCTCAATATTAAGTTGGTTTCACGAGGTGACATCTCTTTTTGTTTACCATTAACTGTTACACCACGGCTTTCCCCATTTTTTGGTATAAATACCCAGTCGCAGCATATCAGCATAGGCCTTTCAGATTAAGAAAGACTCCAAGACCTATGCTGCCTTGATCAAAATTTCAGGTTAAATACCTGATCGCTGGCCAGAGTATGTTGTTTCCCGTTAACAGTCACCGTGTAATTACTGCCCTCCTTGTCCACGCTCACATCAATAACCCGGCCTCTCAGTTTTAAGCCCTTGAAGGACAAGCCTTTCATACGGCTATGCCTGATGGGCTGAATACTGATATTATCAATGCCCACTTTTACCCCAAACATATCAAATACCATGAGCTGGGAAGTTCGTACCCCATCGATCAAGTTGGCCCGGCCATTTTCACGGTATCCCTTGACGTCAGAACGCATCGCTTGCGGATAATAAGGTAAATTACTCCACCAGAGAACTCGATCTAAGACATCAAAACCCTCATCATTAAAACCAGCTCTGAACAAATAACCGATCACTTCAGGAACTTCTCCCGTATAAATGCCGGGACCACCCCAATCAACATCCTTATTATCGTAGCCCGGATCCAGTTTGGAAAGGCTATGGATTCCATTTGTTGACAAAAATTCATTTTCATTCAGGTGCTTGACCATGGACTTTTCCATCTCTTTGGTGAAAACACCTGTTGCCAATAGGTCAAAGCATTGTATGGAATAGCAGGTTTGAGGATTTTTGTCTTCGTCCAATGAATTGGGCCAACCCAAGTCCTTATTCCACATCTTATCCCTAAAGACCTGTATCAATTCCGGCTTTCGCTTCATCAAATCATGAGGTGTTGTTTTTCCTTTGGCGCGATACATTGCCGTCAACATGTCATAGATCACCATACGTTCTGCATTCGGGCTGGGGACATAATGTTCATAGGCATTTGTTCGGTGAAGCTCCAAAAGGTTCTCATTCGTGCCATAGTCAACCAAGTCTGCAGGACTGGTCAAGTCTTCCTTACCCAGGCAAAACTTATAAAGGTATTCGAGGTAGGTATTGCTTTGAATGGGTTCATCCAGAACCGACAGATCTCCGGTCATGCAAATGTAATCATAGGTCAATAGTGCTAAACAAAAATAATTGTAAGAATAGAGCGGACCTACCCCCTTGCCATCCGTAGGATTTACAGCATAGCAACGGCCTATATCAGCTTTGGCGTATGCAATAATGTGGTTTCGGGTGGCTACAGGCTCAAGGAGTGATATATATTTAGAGCAATAAGCCATCTCCCATAGATAAGAGATCATCGCACCTCCATCGATCCCGCACGATGCATACCAAGGGGTGAAAATAAATTCAGGTACGTCCCATTTCGCAGATAGCATACTGAGCAAGCCCGTGTTGTAAAAAGCCTGGTGCTCATCAGTGATACCTGTTAGCTTAGGTGCATTGCCCATTACGCTTGTCAATTCATCCTCCCAATGTTTTCTGGTAAGTGAAATATTTTTTGGGATATTGCTGGCCACAGACTCTGCAAGCTGCTGGGTTTCCCCGTTGTTCTCTCCCACAATAAACACGATTCCCAGCTTAACGGGTTTACCTGGCTTAAGTTCCAACGTGGCTCCTATCGAACTGTCTTTTCCAAGTTCATACTTTGTTCCATACCCGACGATACTGGATTCGC
>CAZBTJ010000085.1:0-23630 GCA_964494325.1 uncultured Pirellulales bacterium | reverse complement strand
CCAGGCATTATCCAATGGACTCAGCCAACCAAGACCTAATGCCGAGGATTGGACGCCATAGACATTGTCGCCTACATGCTCCGCGGCCTGCTGGCTGTCCACATGACCATCGGTCCAGGCCACACTGGCCCGGCCTTGATGGCGAAAGTGGATGGACGGTGATGACAGATTATCTTTATACACGATCCCCCGCCAGCAGAAAAATGGCGGTTCAGAAAATGAGTACTCAATCAGGTTGTCGCCGTCCATGCTCATGGCAGTATCTGCAAACATCAAGGTTTCCACCGGATGCTTCACTTCATTGAGTGACGTGGTGCGTTCATACCTCGCACTTGTACTGCCCAATGACTTGGGATCCCACAGACGACTGCCCAGGTACGTCATGTTATAGCCATAACCACCGCACCCCTGTTCGTAATTTGCACTCCATGCCTCACCCGTGAGAAACGGTATGTTGGCAGGACAGGACTTCACCCGGGCCTCAGCCAAATAGCCAGACAAAGGACTACGCGCAGGATCAAACGGCTCATTCACGTGGGAACGCGTTCCATGCCACCGGCGATATCCTGAATCATCCCACATATCGCTGGCAGCAGGCACCATAAATCCATCATGTTCACCGGCATACCCCAGGCAGGCAAGAGCAAGTTGTCGCAGGTTGGATCGGCACACCAGAGACTTGGCCTGAGATTTGGCCTGACCCAGAACTGGCATGAGTATGCCCATGAGCACTGCAATGACTGCAATGACGACCAGCAATTCCACCAGCGTAAAAGCCTTGATCCTATAACGCACTCGCATCTCCTTATTGACCTGCGTTTGTTTGCCAGGCCTCCACTGAGCCCAGTTGCTCAGTCAGCCTGTCAAAATCGGCTTGATCGGTCTTCCAATCGCCATTGAGATCGGTCCGTGCCAGCCAGGCATTCTGGCCAAAGTTCAAGCCCATATTCTGCTCCAGAATGGCTTGATCTTGGTCATCCACGAATCCATCCAGATTGATGTCTCCGGCATATTCTTGTGGATGCAACACACCCACTGCATCCAAATCAAACCCATTGGTCCATCCCCCGGTAGGATCATAAATCGGATGACCCTCTGAATCTGAAAATCCGCCATACCCTGGCACATCCACAAGTCGTACAAAACGAATATCATTGATGTCCACAAGTCCATCCATCACAGCAGATGTATGCGAAAGATCTTTGAGGTCAAACGGCGTGCCCAAAGAGATGGCTTTGGTGTTGGGATGCACACCGGCCAGATTCCTGACCTTGTTGGGATCAAGCGTACCCACGATGTCCATGGCTTCTTCCGTCAAAGACGTGTTGGGAAATCTGACAAAATCAGTGCCATTGGACGACACTTCAACAAAGGCCAGCTCCGCAAAGAGTTCACCTGACACAGCATCACCTGTGCTAAACCGTGACAAAATCCCATTTTCAAACACCGCGAAATCATACCCTGTATGGTCCCTGATGTGGCCTGGGTCGTTCGGGTCATTGGGGTCGCCAAACATCACGGTGATCGATCCTGGCTCATTGCCGTCCATCACGGCCTCTTCAGCAAGATCGCCCAAACTCACGATCGCACGATCCAGAGCCCCCAGGCTATTGGAGGCGTTTGCAAAGTCATCCTCAAAGACTTTCAGATTCCCGTTGGGTATATACTCTGCCACGTTAGTGGCCCACGCGCGGTAAATCGGATGCACAACCTGCTGATTTTCATCTGCAAAGCCGGGCACACCTGCCTGGGCATAGGGGCCAGAATTGGGAAATACAAGGTTGTCCAGGGCAAAATAGGCCGGCGTGTTCATGCCGTAGTCTCCGGTGTCACTTGAGGCAAAGGAAAAGGTCAAGGACTGCACCTGCCCCAAGACACGTAGGTCCACAAAAGACCAGTCATCGACAATATAATCCAAACTGTTGTCTTCGAATCGGAAGTCTGCCAGGTAAAAGTCAACGTTGCCTGTTTCGACGTCATTGGCATCCAGGCCCGTGATGGTCAAGACGAACCAGTCCGCTGTATTGCCATCAGTCCCCCCAAATTTTGTGGAGAAGGCATTTCCGTTGGCCATGGTATAGTAGGCATAGTTGTTGTTCGTAATATAAACCCCGGACAAGACCGTGGGCTCGTTCAGTGTCAAGGTATCAAGTGAATAGGCAATCCCATAGTGGGGTGATCCGGAGACACCCTGCCCCGTAATTGCGTGATACTGTGAATCAAGTTCATCCAGGACACGATCCGTGATGTTGGACACGGCGAACCAGGCCGTCCACCAGAACCAGGGTTCATAGTAGGTATTAAAAAAGGTCGCTGGGCCTGTTGTGTAGAAATCAAGGCCACTCTCTGTCCCATTCCAATAGGATTCCGCGGGCAAATCCGCCTCATTGACATCTTCAAACGAAATGACCTGTGCTTCGGAAGCCATTGCCAACAAAGACACAACCAGACACCCCACTGCCAGACAACTACAACCCTTCTCAGTCATACTCGATCCTCCTGCAACCCCAATTCGCGAGGGCGCAACAAAAAAACCACCGTCCCGGATTGGATCGGGACGGTGGTTGAATTTACGAATGAATAGACTTCAAAATCAACAGACCACACATGCTCCAAATCGCGAGAACACTTCTTGTGGACAATCTATTACAGGCAGGTTTTCTGACTTACATCCTACTCAAGGGGTCCTTCCCATTCAAAATGAACAGTGGTTTTGTACACCCTTGAGATTTTCACCGAAGTGAAGCAGATGATTACAGCGGCGCGACCGCCACGGAATTTCACCGTGTTCCCATTTCAAAGACCGGCGTAACGGCCAGCCTTCTATTCCAACTCCTTTGAATTGGAACCTGGTATTGCCACTCATTTTTCAAAGAACAGATGCATTATATAGAACGTTTGAGCAGGGTCAACAAAATTCACACCCAGAAATTCGCCTGGTTTGGAAGTTACTGCGTGTCACTGTCATTGGGAGTGGCTGGCACAGAAGTCATGATATCATCCTCATTGGTAGCCTTGATCTTACAACCAGGCTCCACAACCAGGAACTCATCGTCTTTCCATTGCCCATCCAGCATCCTGACAATCAGTCCGGCATCGCCTTCGAGTACCTCAAATTTCCATTTGAGCCAATCGGCACATTCCTGCGTATAAGCCGAATGATGCTTAGTGTTTCCCACACCCAAGTCGATATACGCCGCCGTCGTATACTTTTGAAACCAGTCCTGCTCCATCTCCATAAGATACTTGGCATTGTCTTCGCCGAATTTTTCCAGATATTCCTTGTAAAGTGTTTCGTACCGTTTTTGGCCAGGAGACACGTGGTTTTCGATCCATCCAGGCGTGTACCAATAGGTGCCTGGATTAGCATCAAAATATGTTCGATACCTTTCTTTGGACCCCAGGAAACAGGTCACACAATCATGCCCTCGGGTGATGACAAGCCGGGCATTCCGAGCGACAACGTCCTCCACACCCTTGCTGCACAATCCATACCCCAGAAGGATGGCATCATACTCATCTTCCGTCGCATCAACAGCCTTCTGCAGTTCAGCACGCAAATCACCCGGCTCAGTATGGAGTCCCCAAGGCATAAATTGAAGATTAAAGGCATTGGGAGATAACGCAGCATAATAGCTGATCTCCCGCCACATAACATTGCAGGCAATCACCTTAAAGCGTTTATTTTTTCGATCCTTGGCCATATTCTGTATTTCCTATGTCACAGAAAGCGTGACGGTGTTTACACGGTTCATGAAACAAAGCAGCCAAAGCATTACCCGTTCCCAAACTCACGGACCGCATCAAACATGCCCATGGTGTTTTCCAGGGAGACATCTGGCAATATGTCGTGTTAAAACCCTAAGAATCGCTTTTTCCCCACAGGTCCCTCAATGCGACTCTCGTCAATTCCCCCTGCCCCACGTACGTCTGGATATTGGCCAGCACCTCTTCAAAGGGGCCGATTTGCCAGCATTGATCACTGGGGAGGATCGAAAGGTCTTGTTCGATGTCGTTGAGAGGGCAGATATCACGCATTTCCACTTCCCGTCCGTCTGGCGTCTCATCGAGCCAACGCAAAGGCAGACCCTGGGTCCGGCATACATAGGGCCGATTGTCGTAAATGCGACAGGCCTCCTCAGCATCCAAAAATGCACAAACCCCTTTGTCGTGGGGCTTGTCCTGCGCCAGCAGTTGGCTGTGGGCCTCTTTGATATGATTGGCCTCCACCTGAAACACGGTGATATCATCCACGCAACAGGGGCTGCACCCCTTTTGACAGTGCAATCGATCCCCATTCATGTCTGCAATGGTTTGGGCTCGTTGGTCCACTTCCTGATAAAAACGGGCCAGCAATTCCTGCACCTGTTCAGCCGTGGGTGGTGCCGGGGCTTCTGTGTGTTGTTCTTCATGCTCATTCATGGCCAAGACTATAGCATTGAGGTTCCAAGAACTGAAGAAATACTCCATTTTTTTTACGTTTCCATGAATAATCCAGGTTGAAAGCCGTCCGTATTGGCATTGAGTCCAGTTTTTTTGTCCAGACAATCTATAAACTTGGCTCTTGACGGGTCTCCGACCTAGCCTTAGCATACAGTTTGAGAAAGGCGGGAAAACTATTTGGGAGGCCTTTTCAGAATTTTTGAGGAAAAGTAAGAGGAATGGACGTGAGTACTAACGCATACAGAGGGACAAACCATGGTTGAGTTGATACAACTAGCGTTCTCTCCGATCAATGTGCTCTTCACCCTGCTGCTGGTGATCGTTGTGATGTACTGGCTGACTGTCATCCTCGGCGTGCTGGATACGGATTTTTTTGACATTGATCTGCCAGACATGGATATGGAAGCGGATATGGACGCGGGTGTGGATGCCGATTTGGGATCAGGTGCCGCGTGGGGCGTACTGCACTGGTTTCATGTGGGCGAAATGCCCGTCACGGTCTTACTCAGTATCTTTATCCTGAGCCTGTGGGCCATTGCCATTCTTGGCAATTATTATCTCAATCCGGACATGCGTATTCTCCAGGCGCTGGGTGTGTTTATCTGCAACGTCGTGATCAGCAGTCTTGTGGTCAAATGTGTGGCACTGCCGCTGCGACCGTTGTATGCCCTGTTTTATAAGGATCTCAATGCCCCGAAAAAGGTCATCGGAAGCCTGGGACATGTGATCACAACCCATGTCACGTCCAAAGAAATGGGGCAAGTCGAGGTGAACACAAAAGGTGCCCCGATTCGTTTGAATGTCCGTTCCAAAAGTGACCATACATTCCACGAACACGATCAAGTCGTGATTGTGGGCAAGGATAAGAAAAGCAATATTTATTTTATTGTCCCCCCTAAATAGGAGAGAGTGTCCATGTTTGAACAAACAATGATAGTCGTAGCCATCGTCGCTGGCTTAATCGTCTCGGGTCTTCTGATCCTTGTCAAATGCTACAGAAAAGTGCTACAGGGCCAGGCCTTGATTCGCAACGGCATAGGCGGGACACGTGTGTGCTTCTCCGGCATGTTGGTGATCCCGATCCTGCATCGGGCCGAGTACATGGATGTGTCCGTGAAACGGATTGAGATCGATCGGCGTGCTCAACAGGGCTTGATATGTAAGGACAACCTCAGGGCCGACATTGTGGTGGCCTTCTTTGTCCGCGTCAACAACACGGTCGAAGACGTGATCCAGGTGGCCCAGTCTCTGGGATGCGTGCGTGCCTCGAATCAGGCTGCCCTGGTGGAACTGTTCGACGCCAAGTTTTCAGAAGCCCTCAAGACCGTAGGTAAGCAGTTTGACTTTTCAGAGTTGTATACGGACCGCATGCGATTCCGCGAGCAGATCCTCCAGATCATTGGTACGGACCTCAGTGGTTACATCCTGGAAGACGCAGCCATTGACTACCTGGAACAAACAGACAAGCAACTGCTCAATCCGGACAACATCCTGGACGCCGAGGGTATCAAGAAGATTACGATCCTGACTGCCTCCCAATTCGAGATGGCCAATGCACGCGAACGTGAAAAAGACAAAACCATCACACAGCAGAATGTCGAGGCCAAGGAAGCCATCCTGGAGTTGAACAAACAGCTTGCCGAGGCTGAGGCCAAGCAGAAACGAGAGATTGCCAGTGTCCAGGCCCGTGAAGAAGCGGACACCATGAAGGTCCAGCAGGAAGAACGGGAAAAGGCCCAGAAGGCCCGTATTACCACAGAAGAAGAACTGGCTGTGGCCGAAGAAAACAAACAGCGTCAGATCATTGTGGCGGCCCGTAACAAGGAACGCACTGACGCAGTGGAAACCGAACGCGTCGAACGCGACCGTGGCCTGGAAGCCACAGAACGTGAACGCGTGGTCACCATCGCCCAGGTCGAAAAAGACAAGGTCGTGGAAGTAGAAAAGAAGGAACTGCAAACCGTGGTCAAGGACCGTGTGATTGTGGAAAAACTGGTGGCCACAGAAGAGGAACGCATCAAGGACGTACGCGAATTCGCCGGGGCCGATCGTAGTAAGAAGGTTCAGATCACCAAGGCCGAGGAACAAGCAGAACAGGCCCTGGTCAAGGACATCAAAAAGGCCGAGGCCGCGAAAAAGGCTCAGGAATTCTATGCCGAACAAGCCGTCATCGAAGCCCAGGCCAACGAAGATGCAGCCGTCAAGAATGCTGAAGCCAAGAAGACCCTGGCCACAGCCTCTGTCAAAGAGCAGGCTGTCACAGGCACGGCAGAAGCAGAAGTCAAGGAACTCAAGGCCGTAGCCCTTGAAAAAGAAGGCACCGCCGAAGCCAAGGTCATGGAGATGAAATACCACGCTGAAGCGGACGGTATCCGTGACAAGGCCGAAGCCATGAAGATCTTCGATGGCGTGGGTAAAGACCATGAAGAATTTAAACTCAACCTCAACAAGGACATCCAGATCGAACTGGCAGAAATCAATGTACGCAAGGACATTGCTGCCGAGCAAGCCGCACTTGTGGGTGAAGCGCTCAAGAGTGCCAAGATCGATATTGTGGGCGGCGAGAATCAATTCTTCGAACGTCTTGTCAATTCTATCACCACTGGCAAGAGCGTGGACCGCATGGTGGACAACAGCAATGTGCTCACAGACCTCAAAGACACGCTGCTCGGTGAAGACGCAGAAGCCACACGCCAGAAGATTCAACAGTTTGTCTCGCGATTTGGTGTGACCAGCGAAGACCTAAAGAACCTCACCCTCTCCGCCCTCATGGTCAAACTCCTGGCCAAAGCGGATGAAGGCGACAAGAGCATGCTTAACAGTGTCCTGGATACTGTCAAACAGCTCGGCCTCGGCAATGTCAAGGCAAATACACTGGGTCTTGAAGGAAAGAAGTAGGCGAGGCTTAGAAAACAAGAAGTGAGGAAGGTAAGAACCAAAGAAGGTAGGATGTAGCCGACCTTCTTACCCTCTTACCTTCCTGCCTTCATACCAACGGCGGTGCATAGATGGTAGAAAACAAAATAATCGAACCCAAACAGTCTGACGATGAATCCTCACTCCGTGGTGGTGCGTATGAGATTATTCAAAATCGGTTAAAGAACCATAGTAAGTCGTTGCGAGGGCGCATTGATCAGCTCAACGTGGCACGCAGGGAGGCATTCGGGGCTGTAGAACACAAACTCCTGGCCAGTGAACGCGTCTCCACAAACAACAACTGTGTCCCCAGGGACATGGTGTCCATTGGTGATCAGTTTGTCTTTGGGTACAATGTGTTTGTGGGCCTGCGTCCGGAAACGACGCTCCAGGACGTGTTTGCCGTGTACGCATGGCAGGAAGGCAGCTTTTCCCCATGCCCGTTGGATCTCATTCAACATGAACAGTTTATTGCAGACTTCAAAAACCTTTACCAATACTACAAGCGGACGACATTTGCCAAGTTCGCAGTGATGGGTCACCACCTCTTTATGGTGTTCCGCGTGGGTCGGGACGTGAAAGACATCAAGACCTTCAAGTGGCTCATCCGGGAGAACCGTCTGGAGTACCTGGATAACCGAAGTGACCACGAGTACCAGTTCCCCTCTCAGCAGGAATTTGAATGGCGTCGCACGACCCAGAACATGTTCCACGAGGGCCGCCATCCTCACATCTCCATCAAGGACCGCATCTTTGTGGAAACCGTGGGTGGGGATCTTACTGTCAAGATCGAAGACAATACAAAAACGGGCGAAGGCATTTATTCCGAGCCTGTGGATAATGCCGACCAAACACTCAGTGACGCGGAAATCTACTTCGCCATTGTGGGCAACGCGATTTTCCTTAAAATCCGTCCGTACGAAGAAAAAGCCTTCCGCTATATCCTGTACAATGAGAAGATTCAAAAAGCCATTCGGCTGGACGCCATCCAGGAGGCCTGCGTTCTCCTGCCGGAAGATCATGGCCTGATATTTCCCAAGGGCTACTATCTGCAGACAGGTCTGCTCAAACAGTTCGAAACTGACATGAGCCACATGGTCTTTGAAAAACGTGTCACCAGCCCCAATGGCGAAGATTATCTATATATCTTTTACAACCGTGACAGCGGCGTGTATGTACTTCTATCGTACAACCTCATTGAGCAGAAGATCGCCACGCCTGTGGTGTGTAACGGGTATTCGTTTTTCGAAGATGGCAAGCTCTGTTACTTCCGTGCAGACGACGAAGCCAAAAAGCACCACGTTATCCAGATCTGGCAAACGCCCTACTACCATACAGACTTTATCCTCCCGGTACACAGCGAATCCACCCTGAATAAAATCGGCAACAAAGACATTGTCCGTGCCATGGCCGAATGTACAGAGGTGCTCAACCTCATCGACCAGGAAGACACCTACGCCAATCTGTACCTGGACATCAGACGCAAATCAGAAGACATCACAGACACCTACTTCTGGATCAATTCACCTGAAACATTCCAGCTGAATGAACCTCTTCTGGCTATTACGCAAGCCGCTGAGGCAGCGATTGAGGAATATGAAAAGGTCCAACGGACCAAGGCCCATACACGGTCTGAAATCGATCGTGTTGCCACGCAGGTCCGTGAGATCATCCAGGCCATTGATTTGAGTCCGTTTGACAGTATCAACAACTTTGTGGAGCATCTCAGCCAGCTACGAACCCTTCGCGGCGAGGTTGTATCCCTGCGAGACCTGCGATACGCAGACTTGACTCAAGTTGATGCACTTGACACTGAAGTAGCCCAACAGACGGACAAGCTCTCACAGAAATGTGTTGAATTCCTCCTGGAACCCAGGGCCTTGGCCCCTTACGTTAAGACGATTGAAACTCAAGACAAACAGGTCCCGGACCTGACCAAGGTCACTGACGCCAAGGCCCTGCAGAACGACGTGACCCACACAGCATCAGACCTGGAAATGCTCACAGACATTGTGAGCAACCTCAAGATCGAAGACGCCACCCAGACCATCACCATTATAGAGAACATCTCCCTGGTGTATGCCAAGGTCAACCAGGTCAAAGCCGGTCTCAAAAACAAGCTCAACAACATCGGGCGTGTGGAGGGCCAGGCCGAGTTCAGCTCTCAGCTCAAGCTCATTGACCAGTCTGTGATCAACACACTGGACGTCTGTGACACACCGGACAAGTGCGACGAGTATCTGTCCAAAACCATGGTTCAGTTGGAAAACCTCGAAGGCCGCTTTGCTGATTTTGAAGATTTTATTGTCCTTCTGGCAGACAAACGCGAAGAATTGTACAACGCCTTCGAATCCCGCAAGGTCCAGCTCACAGCCAAACGCAACCAGCGGGCCTCGGCCCTCCTGGCCTCGGCCGAACGTATCCTGAAGGGCATAAACAACCGCGTTCAGGCCGCCAAAACGATCAATGAAATCAACGGCTACTTCGCCGCAGACATGATGATCGAACGTGTGCGCGACACCATCACCAAGCTCCAGGAACTGGGCGACACAGTCAAGGCCGACGACATCAAGAGTCGTCTCAAGACCATCCATCAGGACGCTGTTAGACAACTCAAGGATCGACTCGCCCTGTACGAAGACGGTGACACGCTCATCCGCCTGGGCAGCCACCGGTTCAGTATTAACAAACAGCCCTTAACCGGTACGCTCGTACAGAAAGACGAAAACTTCTACTACCACCTCACTGGCACCGGCTTCTTCGAACAGATCGAAGATGAGACCCTGGCCCAGACACAGGACGTGTGGCACCTGGAGATCGCGTCAGAAACACCGGACGTCTATCGCGCCGAATACCTGGCCTTTCTCAAGCATCAGTCCCTGGATGCCTCCGACATAAAGACTCTGACTGAGGCCCCCATGGAAGAAGTCGCGCAAGCCATTCAAGCCTTTATGGGCCCACGCTACGACGAAGGGTATGTCAAGGGCGTCCACGACCATGACGCAGCCCTTATCCTGAAGGCCCTGCTCACCATGGAACCCGCCATTGGCCTGCTCCGTTACTCAACCCAGGCTCGAACCCTGGCCTGGGCCTTCTGGCACCTTGCAGAGTATGGCGATAAAGATCTGCTCGCAAACAAGATCGCCGGCATGGGACATGCACTTTCCCTCTTTGGTGCCGACAAAGCAATTGACAGTTATCTCGAAGAACTACAAATCTGCTTGAAACAGTTTATTGATACCACGGAACTGTTTTCTGAAGAACCTGTGATAGAGGCAGCCGAGTATCTGTTCCATCAACTGGCTCAATCGTCAGGCTTTGTCACAGACAAGACCGTCCTGGATCTCCAGCAGGCCTTTGAACAACACCTCAAATCCAATAAGTTTGAAAAAGCCTTTGCCCAGTCAATCCAGAACCTGGAAGACTCGCCTGCGATATGTCTGCGTCTCATCCGAGACTGGACACGGTCCTTCCTGGCAGACAATGACCAACTCGAATATGCGGACGAACTTGCTGCCCTGCTCCTACCGGGCGATTTTCCTAAACGCAAAATCATCGACCAGAGTGTCTTGTGTCAGGTCCCGGGCATGGTTGGCTCGCACAGCCTGATCCAGGACAAGCAGTACCCCCTCCACTACTGCCGGTTCATGACCCGATTGCGTCTTCATCACACACACACAGTGCCCAGATTTCATCAGTTCCAGAACCTGCGTAATGGCATAGTCACGCAGACAAGCGAGGCCCTGCATCTCGAAGAATTCAAGCCGCGTGTGATGACCACATTCGTGCGTAACCAGCTCATTGACACGATCTACCTGCCCCTGATCGGTGACAACCTGGCCAAGCAGATTGGCGCAGAAGGCGATGCCAAACGCACAGACCGCCAGGGCATGCTTTTGCTCATTTCACCGCCAGGCTATGGTAAAACCACGCTCATGGAATACACAGCCAATCGCCTGGGCCTGACCTTCATGAAGATCAACGGCCCGGCCATCGGCCACCGTGTGCTGTCTTTTGATCCGGCCGAAGCACCCAATGCCACGGCCCGCGAAGAACTGAACAAGCTGAACCTCGCCTTTGAGATGGGCGACAATGTCATGATCTACGTGGATGACATCCAGCACACCAACCCCGAGTTCCTGCAGAAGTTCATCTCCCTGTGTGATGCGCAGCGACGAGTGGAAGGCGTATACAAGGGGCAGTCCCGCACCTACGACCTGCGAGGCAAACGTGTGTGCGTGATCATGGCAGGTAATCCCTACACGGAGAGTGGCGAACGGTTCAAGATCCCGGACATGCTCGCCAACCGAGCCGACACCTACAACATTGGTGACATTGTGGGTGACAACTATGATCCCTTTGCTCAGAGTTACATCGAAAACTGCCTCACGTCCAACCCAGTCCTCGAAGGACTCACACGCCGCAGCCAGACGGACGCCTACGCTGTCATGAAAATTGCAGAAACAGGGTCACAGGACGGCATCGACTTTGAAGGCAATTACACCGTCGAAGAAATCACCGAATACGTGGCCACCATGAAGAAGCTCTTTGTAGTGCGTGACGTGGTACTCAAGGTCAACACCGAATACATCCGCTCTGCAGGCCAGTCCGGGGCCTATCGTACAGAACCGCCCTTCCTGCTCCAGGGGTCCTACAGAAACATGAACCGCATTGGTGCGCGTGTTCTGCCCCTGATGAACGACGACGAACTCTGGACATTAATCATCTCTGCCTACGAGCAGGACGCCCAGACACTCACCAGCGGTGCAGAAGCCAATCTCCTCAAGTTCAGAGAACTCGTTGGACGCCTCACCGAGGAACACACCGAACGTTGGCAAGAGATCAAGAAAACCTTCCAACGGAATCTCCTTCTCGGTGGCGAAGGCTCGGACAGCATGACACGGCTCATGGGCCAACTCACCAGTGTTGGCCAGGGCCTTGACCACATCAAAGAGGCTATCACCCAGAGCGTCACATCTCTGGCCACCCCACAAAAAAACACTGAGGGCACCGATGAGTTAAAACACACCGCCCAAGACATGTTAGGCAAAATGACTCAACTCATCCAGGAAGTCAAACACAACCAGACCCTCCAGACCGACCTGGTCAAAACCCAACAAACGCTCAAACAGACCCAAGACACCCACAGCCTGGTGGCAGTCCTCGAAGAACAATTTCACGCCATGGAAACCTGGCTCATGCCCATGACCCACGGCGAAAGAAAAGACAAGGACAAAGTGATTGGGGAACTCACCGATCGATTTGAGGGCATGGTCAAGGGGTATACGAAACTTATTGACGTGCTTAGGAGCAAGAAGACTGAGGACGGAGGACAGAGGGCAGAGAAGACAAAGGCTGAAGGATCGCATAAGGCTGAAAGAAAGAGGAAACCGCCGAAGGCAGAGGCGTAGAGATTTTAACCTAAATCTTACGAAAGAACCTATTTAATGATGGATTTGCCAAAAAGTATTGAGGTACTTAAGAAACCTACAACGGAAAAACCTTGGTATGAATTAGTCTGTAAGGACCAAAATAATATTGATGACATGCTGGGGTTTGTTAACTTCGGAATCAAAGAAGTCCTCAAAATGTCAAGCTGTAATGCTTAACATAATGCTTAAAAGTCACGCTATTTACTCAAGGTCTTGGTTATGGCCCTTGATAAAAGATAGCATTTAAAAATCGCTTCGTGCCTCGCGATGACGGGCTTGTTTGATGGGGCAAGGCAAAAACAACGGTCCTACTGGCTCTGCCCATAGAATGGATTGTCATGGGGAAAAGGCACGATGTGGCCATCTTCCGAATTTTTTAGGAGGTAACCGTTATGCAAGAAACTATGGGTTTCCCAATGGTGGGAGGTGTTGAAATTATTCTAATCCTCTTGATCACCCTGTTTGTTTCGGTCATTGCGTCCATCCTGACAGTCCTGCCCTTTTGGAAGATCTGCTCCAGGGCTGGTTTTCCTGGTGCCCTGTCTCTGTTGATGCTTGTACCGGTTGCCAACATCATACTACCGTTTTATATTGCCTTTGCAAGGTGGCCGGCACTGCCTGATCGCTATTGAAAAATTAAGGAAGAGACCATGTTTGCATCCATTGATTTGGCCAAGTTATCCGATATTTCGGCCTCGGAGCGGGCCTGTTTGAGTCTTTATGTGGCCAGTCCAGCGTCCTTGACAAACCTGGAAAAGCGCATTAACCGTGTACGTTCTGCACTCAAGCGAGATGGCGCGGACAAGAGCGAAAGAGAACACTTCGACGAGAATATCAAGGGGGTAAAAAAACATCTGGCAAAGCATCCCTTGGAGTCAGGATCTCTGGCTGTCTTTTCATGCTGGGCCCTTGATGTATTTGAAGTCTACGCCTTGGCCTCGCCGGTGAACGATCTGCTGTGGGTGGATTCGTCACCTTACATTCGCCCCCTGGCTGAGCTGCAGGACGAATACGAGGATGTGGCTGTCGTGGTGGCGGATAACAAAAAGGCCCGTATCTTTCTGGTCTCATCTGCCAAGGCAGGCCAAGAGAGTGTGGTCTCCGGGAATGTCAAAAACCATGTCAAAAAAGGGGGTTGGTCGCAGCAGAGATATGAACGACGACGTGACAAGCAGTTGCTGTTGTATGCCCGTGAAATCGCTCATGCCCTGAAAGAACTGGATAAAACAGAATCCTTTCGAGGTATCCTGCTGGTGGGAGGTAAGGAAATTCTCCGTATCTTGTTTGACAATCTGCCCCGCCCCCTGCAAGGCAAAGTGCATAAAAAGGCCATTGATTTGAGTAAAGGAGAAAGCGTCATCAATCGAGACATCATGGACCTGTTCCAAGAGCAGGAACGCCAATCAGAACAGGCCCTGTGGGAACACATCCGCACAGAAACGCTTCGTGAGGGCCTGGGCCTGGTTGGACTCGAAAACGTTCTCCGTGCGGCAAAGGCCGGCCAGATTGACACAATGATTGTAGATCGACACTTCAGACCGGGTGGAAAACGTTGCCGGGATTGTGAAGATCTCCTTCCAGGCACACCGCAAACCTGCTCGCAATGCGGTTCCACGTCACTCTTCGAGGTTGACATGGTCAATGAACTCGTTGAATTGGTAAAGCAGTCCAGAGGAGAGATTGACTTTTCTGACCCCATTGACACATTGACTCAAGCCGGTCAGATTGCCGCCTTAATTCGATACAAATCATAACGCGCCCATGAAATGTCCTGCTTGCTCAGAACGATTACAAACAAAGACCTTGAACCGTCAATAGCTTGGGGAAGCTTTAATAGAGTGTCTTGCAATACTACTGTCAGAATGGCACTGTGGTGGCCAAATACAAAAAGAGCCCCCGATAAAGCAGCGTAACTCAAAACAAAAGCAATCCTCGTCACGGCTTTTTGAGGCAGGACGAGGATTGCTTTCTACACAGGACTAGATCTGTGACCCTTTAGCAGGTTTTAATACAATGTTTGTGATGTTCGAGACCGTATCTTTGTAATAGGGATCAGAACTCATCTCTTTCCATTTGGGATGCACACGAAACGCATCCCAGGCCTTCTTCTGCGCCTCAGGATTGTCGAATCCAACCATATACGTCAGGTTCGGCATATTGCTACCAATCAAAGATTCCCCAAAGAATATGGGATTCAAGCCCGTTTCACGGAACACAGGAATTTCTCCTGAGTTGAACATCTCGATTTTGCGTTTCGCCTTCATTTCATTGTGGCTTTCATAGATGCGCAACTGGAATACACGCGTGTCCACAAATGTAGGCACTTCGACTTTGGGACATCCATCAAAGCACAGTAACAAACTACTTTCGATACGCTTGTACACAGGATCCTTTAAAGGGCTGTCCACCACATCAGTCTGTGTCTTCACCACAGAATCTACCAGCCACTTGGTATGGGTTTGCAGCACGGACTTCATAGTCTGATGCGGTACAAGCATATACAAATCAGTCATGCTATCATCAGCGTATTGAAACACGCCCACAGGGGCAATACCCAAACGGTTCAACGCAGGGATCCCTGTGTTTGCCAGGAAATCAATCATGACCTGACGATGTGCCGCATCGGCAAATTCATAATGACGCAATTCCAACACTTGTTTTCCCCCTATGGCACAAGACTGATTCACGGCTTGGGTTGTGGTCAGACAAACGGCCAAAACAAGACAGAGCACTACGATACATTTTCCTAGTTTCATAAAAATCTCCTTTTCCAATTTTGTCACCTTATTTATTGCGTAAAAACAGCCAGACCCAACCGTGGGCTTACCATGATGGCTCCTCTAAACAATATCATTCCGAAAAATTGAGCCACATTCAACAAGGTGGTTCAAAGCATTACACAGAACAAAGTATGGCTCCACGGACAGATCTTGTCAACACCTGTCTCTCGCCAATAAACAGCCTATCGAATCTTGACCAGAGGAGGTAATTTCCCGGCCAGCCCAACACGGTCGTTCTTGATGATCAGAATACCATCAATGCCCGGTAGGGCCGCAATCCGTTCCAATGTCGGGTTGACATCCTGTTCAGTCTTGACCAGATTGGCGGCCAGTGTGGCAGCAGCATCTGCCAGGGCAGCTTCTTTGGTCACCACTGTGGCCAGGTCACATTGCCCCAGGCTCATGGAATGACCCATATGTCCCGATGAGGAACAAATGGAAATCGGTGTATCACTGGGTTGCAGAGAAAATGCCAACTGACCTGTCAGTTTTGGCGTGCCCGAAACCAATCCAATCACCACAGGCTCCACAGTCTGAACATAGAGGTCACCCCCATTCTCAATAATGACATCTGAAGCACCTGCCTTTAGGCCCGCTTCTGCGACACATTGAGCCATGGCACCAGCCACCGCTGCCATGGGGCCGACCCCCACTTTCTCAGCAGCCCTGGCCATGCGATGCGCCACTTCAGGCGCATCTGCCCATGGCGCCATGGGAATCAATGATGCCTGAAATTCTGGGTGACGTGTTAGGTAGGCTTCCAGAAAATGACGTTGTGTTTTTATCTCATGCGTGACCGCATCAAATGTCTCGCAACAGATGCGAAAGACGGCTTCGCGATAGGTGAATGTCTGATAAATTCGTTTGGAATTCACTGCACTGTAACATGGCTCCGCCTAGAAGGCAGAAGCACAGGCCCCGTAGGGACACACACGTACGCAGGCCAGGCACTCAATGCACTCCGCTTCATTGTAGGTCACTTCCCGAGTCGCCCGATCACCGATACGCAATGCCCCAGTGGGACAGTGCGTGACGCAGTGGCCACAATGCGTACACCTATCCTCGTCTCGAGTGACACCCTTGCCCGTGGTATTCACAATCACATCAAAAGTTTTGACGTACTCAATCGCCCGATCAATATTCTGGGGTGTGCCTGTCACATCCAGGACCAGGTAGCCACGTTCTTCAGGCGTGACCTTGGCGCGAAATACATTCACGATCAGATCATAGTCCTTGACCAGATGATAGAGAATCGGCTTCTCACATTCACACCGGGGGAAATCCAGCATCAATTTTTTCTTAATCGTATCACTCATGCCGGCTTCTCCCTTGCAACAAGTGGTTTCATGGCGTTGTCCTTGGGTAAATAGGCCAGCGGTTTCGACAACTGGAAATCACCTCGTCGAATTTCATCTGCCAAGAGATTGGCAATCTTCAGGGCCTTGTAGTAGGAAGACATCGAACCAACCGGTATTTTTTCACCCTCGATTTCAACCTCTCCACTTCGCAGTTGTTCATAGTTGACCTGAGCCACGACCTTCCCGGTATTCTGAGGATATTCGTAACCATAGTCGATCACAGGTGCCTTGATGTCACGGTCACGCACGCAGGTCCACTTTAAGACCTGCTCGTTCAGGATCGGAATGGGGATACCCACACCCAGGGCCAGTGACACACCATACCCCCTCAGACTAACACCCCGCACAAACTCGGGCAGCATACACTTCATATCTGCGGTCAATGCCAGGGTTCCGGCCCCGCCTATGGGCACGCCCCCGGCTGTACGTTCACAGGCACCGGCATGTTGAGTACCTTCTGAATAAACATGCCCATGGGCCCCGGCAAGCCATACTTTTGTGCCCACGCCAATGGTCTCATAGAGAGGATCATTCAGCAGAGGGGACAACTGCCCGGCAGAACAGTAGTTGATGTTTTTCCGGTTGGGCTCCAAGGTGCCCATGTAGGTATGAATGGTCTTGTCAGAATTGTTGATGGCCACATTATAGTTCTGATAGCAGTTACGTGGATTGGTCATGATCGCCTGATTCAGATCGTTGATCGTGAAGTAGGTCCTGATCTCGCGCTTTGGATAACAATCGGTCCCATACGACAGAGCAAACAACTGGAGTGTCTTGCCCGCTACCAGATCCTCAATGACGTGTCCACCACCATACCGGAATTCACCCGGATGGTACATATTCGCGGGGTCGCCGTGACGCAGTTGCGTAGCACCAAGAAACACATCCACAGCCGCCACACCGGAATACACCAGCACATCCTCAATCCAGGCCTCAGACATGCGGATTTTGGGCTTTGAATGACCGAAGTTGAGCACACAGCCAGACGAACACATCGGGCCAAATGTGGCTGTTGTAACCACATCAACCTCTTTAGCCGCAGCTTCAAGCCCCTTCTCATCAACATAGTCCATGATCTCGTCTGCGGTGAGCACCACAGCCTTGCCTGATTCAATACGGTCGTTGATTTCTTCGTATGTCTTCATGTTTTATTCCATCAAGTTGAGACTGGTAATCGAAAGAACCGCCCTCAATGAGACAGTCACGGCTCAATCCCTTCCAATACAGTGTTACAAGGCCCTAGTATGCCCCCGGAGACCTGTTTTGTCAACTGTCTGAGTAGGAAACCCAGGGCAATCGTATCTAAAACGTGACGCCATTTATCTTCGCAGATCAAACCGCTTATTCTCATGTTGAAATGGGGATTAACCAGTACACACGCTTAGACATGGTCACTGCGTCGACGTCGAAGGATTTCTCGGTCCACACGGTGTTTAAGATCGGCCATGTCAATAAGCCCCACCGGGACATCTGAGCCATCGGTTTTAACCACAGGCATCCTTTCCAAACGATACTGATCCATTGTTTCCAGAACGGCATGTAGGGGGCTCTGCTCGGTCACACGATGGTCCAAAGAACACATGACATCGGAAGCCACAAGCCATCGCCAAGACTCTTGATCGATCAGAACGCTTTTTAAAGTCTCCAGTGACAATCCCCCAACCATCTGCCCAGCCTGATTCGCCACCAGATAAAACAGATTATCTTTCTCTGAAAAACGATTGATGATACTGCCCAACAGTTCATGCTCGCTAATAGTGTCCACGTCTTCCTTCATAGCATCTTTTGCCGTCCAGCCAGCGATGATATCTTCTTTGGTGATATCACGCCCGGCCTCATCCGCTTTTGTTATGGCCCACTTCACCATAGGCGGCCCAATAAGCTGCACAATAAACGTGGTGGTGGCCACACCACAAATGATGGCATCACCCAGGGCCATTGTCTCCGTCAGTTGAATGCCTGATAAATGATGACTGGCCATAATCGACAAACCAATGGCCACGCCGCCCTGGGCAAATAGCCCTGTCCCAAGATACCGACAGACCACATCAGGACTCCCGGTCATTTTTGCGCCCACATACGCCCCGAACATCTTGCCAAAACTCCGGCCAAGCACGTACACACCCACGATAGCCCAGAGCCACCATGGCATACCGGCCAAGTTGATCCGAGCACCCACCAAAACAAAGAATAACACGTATATGGGGATAGAAAATCCTCGCATCACCTTGAACAACTCTTCACTCTTCCTGGGGGTCACATTGGTCAGCACAAATCCCAACGTCATGGCGGCCAAAATCACATCCGCATGGATCGTGACAGCAAGACTGATGACCAGAAGAATCAATCCCAAGGCAAATGCCAGACAGCGTTCAGGTTCCAGCACATATCGCAGGACACCCACCAGAATAACCCCCATCAATGCGCCAAGGGCCACCGCCCCCAACAATTCCATGCTGACTTTGGCCAAACCACCCAGGATTGAACCATGCCCACTGGTCAGAATCTGAGCCACCCCGGTCCCCACACCATAGAGAGTCATGGCCAGTGCATCATCCAATGCCACAATGGCAGTCAAAGACGTGGTCAATACGCCAAGTGAACGATATTCCCACAACACACTGATCGTTGAAGCAGGGTCTGTTGCAGAGGCAATCGCACCGAATACAATACCTGTCGCAAAGGCCACGGGTATATTGTGACACACGAAATAAACAATCAGTCCCACGGGCAGACCCACCAGCACAAATGCAGCCAATCCCTCACCCAGAAGAATGGCCGCAAACTGGCCTCCATAGTCACGAAATGAATCAAGCTTCAGTTCCCCACCCACCAGAAATCCAATGATCCCCAACGCAAACAGATTAAAGGGTTCCAAGGCCTGAATATCCTCTATTTTAATCAGATTGAATCCTGTAGCCCCCACGGCCAGACCAATGACGATGTACCCAATAACCTGTGGAATGTGAAGTTTCTTGAAAAGAACGCCCCCCACCAATCCACCCAAAATACCAAAACCAAGAATGAAAAGCACACTATTCACTATGTCACCTCACCTGTCATCAACATATGATAAAACTTTTTGGTATCGAACGTATTGGTCAATGCCTCTCTGAGTGTTTGATCACGCAAACGCCGGGTAATGGATGACAGCAGCCGCAAATGCTCAGCATGCTGCCCCTTCCCAGCGGCAATCATAAAGACCAAACGAACCTCTTGGCCATCCAAAGACTCATACCCCAAAACTGGCCCTTTACAAACAGCCGCTGCCATGACTGGACTCTTGACACTGAGCAACCGCACATGGGGCACAGCAATGCCCATCCCAATCCCGGTACTCATCAGGGCTTCCCGGTGAAAAACACCCTCTTTCAGGGCATGATAATCCTGGACCTCTCGTGTCTTACTCAGCTGGAGAATCATCTTGTCCAGCATGTCCGCTTTGTACATAGAGGGGAAAACCGACACACGATCCAAACTCAACACATCAGATATGATCATGATAGGAGACTCTCAACTTTCTTTTTCGACGACGTCGCCATCAAGGCACGCATGCGTTCAGGGCTTCGGCTGAACCACGCCACCTTGGCCATCAATTCCAGATGAATGGCTTCCCGTGTGGCACAGATCAAGAAGAACAGATGCACCCGCTGGTCATCAATCGCCTCAAAATCGACGCCCTTTTTACATATCCCCAACGCAATAGCAGGCTCAGAAAACATCGCCTTCAGTGGCTTTCTCGGATGAGGAATCGCGATGCCATGCCCGACGGCCGTGGTCATCATACGTTCCCGTTCAAGGAGGTTATCGAGCAACAAGGAAGGATTGGCTGCAAACCCGGTTTTTTTGAGCGGTTCGACCAATTGCCTTAGCACCTGTTCTTTGGCCCCGGGAGAGACTTTAAGGGTGATCAACTCGGGACGAACCACTTCATGCAACGGTAACGTTTTGGGCTGTAAATTCGCCATTGAATCCAACTTGACCTCTGGCAGTGTCTGCATCTGACCCGCGAGCCAATCTCGCACCACGGGCCGCAAAAAACGCCATTGACTGGCTACCTTGGCTGCGGGTATTTCACCCCGCTGTACCATACGTAACACCGTCTTTTCAGCCAATTTCAGGTAATGAGAGACTTCCATCACCGTCATAACCTCTTGGTTATGGGCATCCAATGTCATAAAAACTCCTATATCAACTCCACACACAAAAACATTGCACCATAGGGCTCTATAGTGCCTCATACGAACTTATAAGTCGCCAATATACCCAAAAGAGGCACTTAACACAATTATAATCATCAAAAAACCGTTTTTAACCCACAAAAAGAACTCGAGACCAAATGCTATTGGGGCGAATCCCTTAACCCGTCTTTACCTATTCGCGGGAAAATCACGAAATCGAAAAATCGTGTGTCCATTTTTGGATTGTTATTGAGGTTTGTGGGGTCAAAATGACCTAAAATCGTGTGTAGTGCCGACCTTCCTACTTTTCAAATGAGATGAGGTCCACGACAATGGTATCATGTACTTGCGTGTTCGAAATCGTAAGAAAAACGCTAAGAACCATCGCTACTGGAGCGTTGTTGAGAGTCAGCGTATTCGAGGCGGAGATACCGTACAGCGGCAAGTGCTTTATCTGGGCTAATTCAGTTAGATACTGAAGTTTTGCAAACTTCAAGTTTTCAGTTTTCAGTAGGCAGTTTTCAGTATAAAGAACGCGTTTTACTAAAAACTAAAAACCAAAAACTATACACCACAGGGCTTTTTTCAAAAGTCCTGTTAGATACTTAAATCCGAGTACCAAGCCTTTTTCTTGATGAGGATCAGGGTTCTACCGCTTTCGTATGGCTCCACAGGTAGTTAACGGCATCGGGATGGTCAGCCATAATAACCCCCTGCTCGTCCCGTACGTAGCCCATCGCCTCCAATGTCATGGTCTCGGCATGACCATCGACAAAGCCTACGTTGGCCCGATCGCCGTGCCGGCCCTCTGCTGGCGTATGTTGTGCCTGCAATGTGGGTTGCTTCCAATCCCCAAAATAGACGGCTCCAGTTGATCGGGCCAAGCGAGGTGGGTCCAGCTTGTAAGCATGTTCACCATGAGGATGGCGATTGCCGCGTCCGTCGGCCAGCATGATCGTCTGACTGGGTTTTTTTATCTGTATGAGCTTTACCGGGTAGTTCTGGTAACGTCCATCGGCTCGCAAACGAGGACTGCCGAGGTATTGGTAGTTGTAGCCATACGACCCATTTCGGATGTCATGAACGTCGAAGTCCGGAGCGTAAAATGAGGGGCATATAAAGTAGTCATTCGTCATGATCAGAGTGTCTTCATCGTTGAACGTGTCCCCCGAACCCGAGACCCACGGAGCGGGATCGATAACCGGTCCCACCCCCTGGTCGAAAAACCACTGCCAGCGCGGACGATCTCGACCATACTCATTGACGTAGTTTTGCTTATCGCCGGGCCGCCTTGTCTTTAGCCGATGTGGAGGAAAGGCCCCCTGATCCTCGGCATACATGCGCCCGGCCATGGTCAGGCGATGAAGATTGGCCAGACATACCAGACTCCTGGCTACCCCGCGTGCCTTACCCAGAACCGGCACCAGCAACCCCATCAATAAGCCAATGATTGCCACAACAACCAGAAGCTCCACCAGCGTAAATGCCTGTCCGTTCCGAACTCCCACTCGGTTCTGAGGGGTTCTGTCATCACCTGGGCAAGCGAATACCCTGTATGGCACACGACGCCACCGATGCTGAATGTGTGTTGGGTCAACAGCATTCACATGTCTGCTCCCTTTTCAATACCTCTACTGTTTTCAATTCAAATAAGAGCGTGGCAGGTAGATTAATGACTTCAGCTGAAGTACGTCCAGTACAGCTTGGTCTGCGAAATCGGACATCCAGCCATCTCGGTCGAAGCATGATCCAAAAATATATAGCTGACCTAAATTATGATTGTACGATACCATTTAATCAGTGATTTTTCAATGAGTTATGATAGATTTGTGATTTGGGTCGAAAAAGGGGTCGGTACTCGGATTTCAGTGTTCAGTACATGTCACCGAGGCATATACTTAAATCCGAGTACCCCGAAATTCGCTTTTTCTGTAGTTGAAATGGATTCTCAATACCCAATAACCAACACGGAATATCCAATGTCCAAGGAATGACGTCCCTTCGCTCCATTTTCTTTCATTCATCCGATGGATATTGCTTGTTGAGTATTGGATATTCACTCTTTAGGCTTGGTGTGTAAACGAATAACGAAAAACAAAAAACGAAAAACTGTTTTGCCCACCAAACAAATATACGGTCAAGTCAGCAGAAAAACCATTCAATGTGACCTGTCATGCCGAAGGATTGAGGCATCTATTTAACTGGCCGCGAAGCGACAACAAACCAACAACTAATAACGAATAACTAAGAACCTTCTTTCAGACACGGATACAGAGATTTGAAAAAGCTGTCAGCCTTCAGCTATCAGCTCTCAGCTTAAAAAGCATAGGCGAACCCCATTCAAATACTTAAAACCTTCCCCCTGCTCAAACTTCAAATTCCAGCGTAGCGTCCACCTCTGCTTATAAAACTAGTCGTCATAGGAAGAGGCACGACGCAAAATCTTCCGTTGTTTATGACTCGTTCGCCCTTGCAAAGCTGCGCACAATATATCGATAAAATGCAAGAATTAAACCCCGA
>CAZBTJ010000084.1:0-23699 GCA_964494325.1 uncultured Pirellulales bacterium | reverse complement strand
ATTCAGCCATCAGCTTTCAGCTATTTTGAAACGCTTTGCGTTGCTGGTTTAATAGACCCCTCAGTGCCTCGGGGTGACAGAGTCGGTCTGTAGGGTTGCTTGGCTGGTGAATGATTGTCTATTCTTTTTGGCTGAAGGCTGAGAGCTGATTGCTGATCGCTTTACAGGTTGAGACTACGCACAACAAATCAAAAATCAAAAATACCTGCACTCCGTCCCCGTCGGTTGCAGGGTGCCCTGTAACAGGCAAAGATATAGACGGACGGGGTGAGAGTTTAATCAGATTGTTGGAGTCATTTCTTGTTGCGTCTCGCCATACCGTTTCCCGTATTTCCAATACTCGATAATGAATGATATGTATGGAGCGAAAGTGACTGTTCGTTTTTCGTTTTCGAGTCTACTTTCACCGTCCATTATTGGGGTTTTCTTGGGGGAGGTCAAGGGGAAAGCCTCGCTAATCAGGGTTCTTGTGTCTAAAATCGCCTTACTTTATGATGAAGATTGACTGAACGTCTGTGTTGAGACTATCGTATGGGCACGATTGAAGGTCTCGGGCGTGTTGGAGAACGCGACTGGCTTGGAGTGGCTCTCCGGGTCTCTGGACTGACATGGTTCTCCAAGCGACCAGACAGTAAATAAGGAAAACTTGCTATGACAAACAAAGCTGATGTATATACTCGAACCGGCGATGAGGGATTGACTGGGCTGCTTGGGGGCTCGCGTGTGGCCAAGGATTCAAAGCAGGTGGAGGCCTATGGTACGGTGGACGAGCTTAATGCTGTGCTGGGGGTGGTTAAGGCGATGGAGCCTTCGCCCGAGGTGGGGGAGGTACTCACGCAGTTGCAGGAGTTTTGCACCCTTATCAATGCGGAAATCGCATCTGATGAGCAGGGGAAAACTTTGCTCAAACGCTGTATTACGGAACGGGACATCACCTGGATCGAAGGCCAGATTGATCAGTTTGATAAGAAGCTGCCGAAGTTGACCCATTTTATTGTGCCGGCCACGACGCCTCCTGCTGCCTTTCTGAATCAGACGAGAACCCTGTGTCGCAGGGCGGAACGCCGGATCTTGGCTCTGTCCAGGGAGGCCGAGGTGAACAAACATCTCCGGGTGTTTCTGAACCGTTTGTCAGATTTTCTTTTTACCCTGATGCGATACGAAGGCCGCGATTAATCGTAAGCCAACCTTCAAAACAAAACTCCAGCACTTAAGGCCATTTATGGTCTAACAGGACTTTTGCAAAAAGCCCTGTGGTGTACAGTTTTTAGTAGAATGTGTTTTTCATGTTGTAAACTACCTACTGAAAACTAAAAACTTGAAGTTTGCAAAACTTCATTTTTAAGTGCCGAGTTAAGCCCCTTTTATAACGGTTAATACCCCGGGATAAAACCAGGCGATCCATTAAGATGGACACTTTGACGCCATGGGGTGATATCTGAGAATTGGTCGGGGGCGGTTGTCCAGATGTTAGAGGCTTCCAAAGAATACCCCCGGCCATCGGTCTGGATATACCATTTATCTTCGTAGCGGAAATCGAGAATGGTCTGGCCCAGGGCATCTTCCAGTTGTATCCGGTCGCCGCCGTTGTTCAAAATTTTGCTGTATTGACCTGCCACGGGGAGGTCCGAGCCATAGGCTGCTTCAAAGGCATTGGGATCGCGTACAACGAGTACAGTTTCGCCCGAGGCTAACGTGATATCACCAAACTGATAATCCAGGCCATTGGTGAACCGAACAAAATTGAGGTTAATGGGGTCGTCACCGATGTTGACCAATTCCACAAATTCTTCGTTCTCGTTTTGAGGGTGATACATGAGTTCACTGATGCGAAGGTTCTCTGCCACGGGGCCCACCGAATATATGGCCTCATGCATGGCACTCCACTGATTATCCTGGAGGACACAGGCCTTGACTTGTGTGGTTTGTGTTAATGTAAGGGGGCCCTTATAGAGACCGCTCTCTTGTGCCGGCCCTTCCACGGAGACAAGTTCCGTAGAGATCAGGAAGTCTGTACTGTTGGCCGATGCATTGAGGCCATGGATTGCCAGGAGGTTTTCACCGGAGACAAGAAGTCCCTGGTGGGACGAAATGTCTACTGAGCTGATCTGATCCAGGGCGTCGTGGTTTTGTGTGGCAATGGAGTTCCAGAGTAGGTCTTCCGGGGCATTGTCCTGGGCCACGCGTGTGCCGTTGAGAAAGGCCACAAAACCATCGTCATACTGGATGTTGAGTGTGAGCCGCTTTATGGCCGACAGGTCATTTAATGTAAAGGGTATTCTGATCAGGCAACTGGTGCTCATACCCCACATGTCATCCAGCAGGTCTACAGTGTAAAGTGGTTCGTAATCCCCCATCCAGTCATAGCCAATGCCGCCTTGGGTCTCCGGCCATTGGCTGTCGTCATAGTTCATCGATTGCCATGCCTGGCCCATGTCACTATAGGGGACCACGTAACGCCGCGGTGCATCCAGTCCAACAATTACTTCCGCCACGGGTTCCACAATATCAGCTGCCCGGGGATCTTCGCCATCAGTTGAATAATAAATGTCACCGGAGTTGTTGGGATTTGAAACTGTCAGCTGGGTATGGGTGGGCACTGTGGTGCTGTCCTGAGGTTCGCCATTCACGGAGAATTCAGGTGGGTTAAATAGCGGATACCACCCTTGGTTCTGCAATTGACCAAACACAATGTCTGTGCGGTCCAGCATGTAGCTATTGACAATCATATTGATTTCGGGCCACCAGTGATTGTCCTTGGTAAAGGGGGACGATCGTCTGCTGTCTCCCCATCGCGCAGATTCTGCAATGATGGCCATGTCAATCTGGTTGGCACGATTCAAGATGCGTTCTTGTGAGCTTTCAGGTGTAAACACGCCGTCATTAAAAAAGTGCTTAAAGGTGCGGTTGGCAAAACGCCAGCGATAGTCAGGATGTGCTGTGAGTTGTTGGTGCAGCCATTGGGGATTCGAGTATTGGAATTGATTGCCAGCAGGGTAAGGGCCTGTTCGGTCATAGTTGCGTGAATCACTGGGCATCAGAGAGTGTTCTGCATCATGACGGAAGAACTTGAATCCATCGGGGTTCTCCCGGTTGTAAATGCTGAAGAAGTTATTGGGTTGGTCATTGCCCCGGAAACCTGAGACAGGTGCATCAAAATCACCCACATAAAAGACACACAGCATATAGTCAATCAGATTGTCGAGATCCAGCAGCTTCTCATACTCCGGGTTGACGGTGCCGTCTGGATTGAGGCCCTGGGCTTTGTAATAACGGAAATCATTAAATCCGGCATTGGCCAGATCCCATAAGCGTCGCCACGCATCCATATTGCCGTCCGTGGCTTCAATGGTATAGCCTCCGACGTTCCCCGCACTCTTGACCACATCATAATCTTCCTTGGCACCCCCAAAATAGGATTCTGCATACGAGGCCTCAGAACGCTCCTGGGTTTGATACAGGCCCCAGTATTGACCATTGAGATACAGGTGATAATACCGGGTTCGTGTGTAGGGTTGTCCCATGTCCCGTTGGGCGTCACGGGAAAAGACCTCGCGAACCATGGTGTTTCGGCTGTCTCCGCCATAGGACCAGGAATAGTTCTGGCTGGTACGGAGATCGAGGTTGGCGAATTGGTCTACGCCCTCGTCACCAAACATGGGATAATTCAGTTCAGAGGCCCCATACTCGCCACGGAAGAACAATCGAAAGGCATGTTTGGGATTGCCGCTGCTACGGCTGTATCCGCCGCGAATGCGCAGGCCTGCATCAATCTGGAATCCTTCTGAGCCGTCTGGATTAATGAGTTCAACGGAGACAGGGCGTTCTGCAGAGCGTCCTCGCGACGAGGGGTTGACATAAATGCCCTGCCTGCTGTCAAACAGGTTTCTTGTTTCAGTGACCAATGAAATGGAGGGGATTGCCAGCAGGGCGTCATCCATAAGATCAGCATAACGAGGGTCATTTATGATATCAGGGTCCATGCCATAATTAATTGTTTGCCCATTGACACTGCCACTGGGCCAATTCGAATCAGGTGGCTCACCGTGGGAGGACTGATGGATAATGTCATTGATAAAGAAATAAGTTTGAGTCAGGACTGTGGAATCCTTCCAGCCTTCCTTTACCGCGATTGCGCGAAGGCAGGTTGTACTGCTGATCGTGATCGGGCCTGAATAGAGTTTGCCTGTGGTTAAATATCGTCCTCCTTCATTATGCGGTACGATTGAGTCCAGCGAGACCCAGATTTCAGCGTTTGGTGTGTCTGTGGTGAGTTTGACAGAGATGGTCTCTTCATAAAAACCATGGGTGTGTGTGGTTTTTACATCAATCACAATGCCCTGGTATACCTCCGTGTTTTCAATCTCTGGTGTGGTGTCTATCATGAATTGCCATAAACCGGTATCATTTGGAGACCGACCGTATGACATGTCCGGGGTCTGCGCCGGGTAAGCAAGCCCGTCAATGGGAGTTTTGCCGTCCGCGTGGAACAAACCGATTTCTTCACCAGAAGCGCTGAGGCTGAATGGGGCATGTAAGCCACTGTCCTGTATGTCTTTATCTGCCCAGATGAGTAAATATCCGTTTGCTGAAATGGTTGTTTCTGAGGGTCGATCAAGGGGGATTTGCCATTTTGTGGGATCTGTCAGATCGTCTGTTATGTACAATCCGCCCACGTCCACAGGGGTTTCCGATGTGTTGTGAAGCTCGATCCAGTCGTCATATTGGTTCTGCCCATCTCGAAGAACCGAACCATTGGAGGCCATGAACTCATTGATGACAATGTCATTGGCGTTTCCGGCAAAACTGAGCCCACAACAGCTTATCAACAGTATAACGACTGCATATACTCTGAAAGACTCCAACATATATGTATCCTTCCTCACTCTCAAGAATGGCGTGATCTAATTCCCTCTTCAAATGGCGTCACGTATTTACAGTCTAGCATATTTGAGAGGTTCTAGTCAATTAACTCCTAGGGCAATTCAGGCCCTAACCGTACTGTATTAAGACGTACTTTACGGCTATTCGTTACATTTAGAATTGCCATTTTTCAGGGTTTTGAGGGAATTCGATAAAAACAGAGCTAAGTCTCTCTGTACTTCTGAAGGAGTGTTTCTATACGTTGTTGCTGAGAGATGTTCTGGTCGATCATGTACACAATGCCTTTGGCACTACCAAGTTGCTCTGTCAGAATATCCAGGATCTCGAAATCACCGGTGTATTGATGATCAAAGATCTGGATTAACTTGCCGGCCTGACGAATTTTTCTGTACACGTCAGGCCATTGGTCAATTTCTGGCTGGCCAGTCCCCGGGATCCACTGAATGCCTGCAATGTTGTCCATCTCCAGGAGAGCCTCCAGATGATTGAGCTGGCCTGGGCCGTCCAGGTGGTAAAAGGCGTGCGACAATCGACTGGCACTCTGCTGCAATTCCGGCCGTACAAATTCAGAAAACATGGTCGGGCTGAGCATAAAACTGAAATCGCACTGAAGCATATAGTGGGGCGAATCTGAGAGAATGCCTGCCCAACTGCTGTACCCTCGATTGGTGGGTTGCAGCAGTTGGTTAAAGGCCTCAAAACATTGCCACCAACAGTCATGGGCCTGTTTGTTCAGACGTGTCACATGATCAGGGCAATCAAACAGGTCCAGCATCAGGGACTGAGGATCACGCAAACTGGCCAGGATGTCCATGTTGCCCCCAAGATCTGTCATGCCGATCTGGACCTGACCCTGCCAGCGATTCATGGCTGCCTCATAGAGTTTTGCTATACGCTGATACCAGCAATCATCTGTGTTGACGGTTAGAGTCAGATCTTTTAGATCACTGTTTTTCAAGGTATGGAACCAAACAGTGTTCTCTCCATTTTCCAGGTAGCAGCCGAGAAAGGCTGCGATGACACCGGGTCCGAAATTTGGAAATACATGCGGGAACGCATCGCCCAGAAATTCTGTGCAGCTAAGGTCATAGTCCCAGCGATCTACAATGGTTTCGACAGGGACATTCAGATCGTAAAATGATTGAAATTCGTGTTTGGGAAGGTTCGGTTCTGGCCGCCCAGGATCGGCACCATACAGACGTGCCTGTATTAGTGGGCGGTTCAGATCGTGTCGCCACCACGCAGCGGCATCGGCCTTGACACGCTCCCATCGTTGTTTGTCAAAGGGGATGGGCACTTGGTTTTCCTTTCTCATGGCAATCGCCCTGGAGACTGGCGAGCAAAACTGGCAATGACAATTCTAGTAGACAAACCACAATAGGCTCAGACGCCGAATAATTACCAGGGGGCCTCCAGCAGGGCGATGGAATATCATTTATGTTTTTAGTCGTGCAAAGTCTATCAGTCATGTTTTATCTGGCCAAGTGAAAATTAGCGTAAGGCTCATTTCTTCTGATTTTCAGCATGTTTTGGTGAAGATATAATGATACTGAATCATATATTGACATAATTATGAGAAAACGGTTTTCAGCATCGAGTTTTTCGTTTTAAGTATATGGCTGGTGTGTTCAGTGTTAAGTGTTCAATAAAGCTGAGTGCTGATGGCTGACAGCTTAAAGCTCTTTATTGGTCTTAAGTAGGTGATATTATGATGCGTCGTATGATTTTGGGATTAATGCTCTGTGCTGTTAGTTCTGGAGCGGTCGTGGATGAAGTGGTGCCTTTTGCGGCGGAGCCATTTGACTTAAAGGATGTGTCCTTGCTGGTATGTACCTATTGGTGCTTTGATGCTGCCTACGGATGTGACCTGTGCTGGTTATAAGACCGGTGATGGCCAGGTGCCGGGTCTCGTGCTGTCCTCATCCCAAGATGTCAGGGGAGTCATCCATGTAACTGTCTGTAATCTCGACCCCAACAAAAATGCCAAGTTTGTGTGTACTTTGGCGGGGAAGACACCCTCAAGCGTGTCAGATCGGGTGTTGACTCACAAGGCCATCAATGCCCATAACACCTTTGAGTCACCTGAGGTCATCAAGCCTGTGGTTCTGAGGGAGCTAAAGGTGGACGGCCACAGTATCAAGGGACTGATTCCAGCCAAGTCAGTGGTTGTGCTGGCGGTTCAGTAAACAACTTGTCCAAGAGGCTGGTGGCAGGATCTGTCAGGTGATTACCTGGTGGTCCACGTATACCGTGGAAAACGTGAACGCGGTAAGCCTCAGTCAGAATTGAAGATTTCCACGACGGTCTGGGAGGCTGGCTGGCCGAAAGTGGGTGCGTTGCCCTAATTGGGTATTTGTGACTTGTTATTGGTGAACGGGAATTAGTATGAGTGGACAGGTTAGGCCAAATATAGAGGTGTTTTCTGAGCCATCAGCATTGGCTCAGGCGGCTGCCGATCTTTTTGTTAAAACGGCTTGCAAGGCCCTGGATACGAGAGGACGGTTTACAGTGGCTGTGTCAGGCGGCCGTACGCCAAGGTTATTGTTTGATTGTCTAGTCCGGTTAGATGAGGCCAGATCACTGCCTTGGTCTTTGTGTCACATCTTTTGGGTGGATGAACGTTATGTGCCGGTGACAGACCCGGCGAGCAATTTTAAAATGGCGAACGAGTCACTGCTGAAACCCCTGGGGGTGGCCCAGGCTAATATTCATCGCATATCTACAGAGGTGGATGTGGAAGATACTGTGGCTCAGTATGAGGCTGCCATTCAATCGGTGTTCGCTTTGAAGCCGGGGGAGGTGCCTCAGTTCGATTTGATACAATTGGGCATGGGGGCTGATGGTCATACTGCGTCCCTGTTTCCTGATTCTTATGAAGTCGATGCAGAGCGATTTGTGGCATGGACAGTACCACCGGTTGCACCACATCGTCGCATTACACTGACGCCCAGTGTATTGCAGGCCGCATCGCAGTTAATGGTGTTACTCACCGGAAAAGACAAAGCTGCCATGCTACAAATGGTTTTTTCAGGTGTAGAAGACCCGATGAAGTATCCTATACAGCTGGTATGGCCTGTGTTAGAACGAGTGGTCTGGCTCATGGATGAAGAGGCAGCTTCTGAACTTTGATGTTATCGAAGCTCAGCGGAGGATTCGTTGATATCGCCTGGATACAAGATGTTGTCTGTGGTGATATTAAATTCTCTGATCAATAAATGTACCAATGTGTCGACACGTTTGATCTGGCAGTCCGTCGGCTTTGAGTTTTTGCCATCAGCCACAACACAGATGCGAATAGTCTTACTGGCGCTGTACCAGTTTTGCAGGGGGACTACAGAGTCTTGGGTTTGCCACTTCTCAGTTTTCAGGATGTCGCCATCATTGCCGCCAAAGCCGTTGCAGATAACGAAATGGCAGTTCAATTCTTTGGCATCAGCTAAACCGCTTCTCGCAGCAAGCCAGCCGATGTCTCCGCCCTTTGTGTTACTGTAAAAAACTTCAATACGCGACCATCGATCAGGTGACTCTTGAGTGCGGGAGGTGACAGCCGCTTGAGCTGACTTGAGTTGATAATAGCTGGATAGGCAAAATGCGCCCGCAGATGGCCCGTTACCTCCAAGGGACATAAGGACAATGGCACCGCTTGTCATAGAGATTAACAGTACTAGCAATACTTTCCAAACCCGAAGTTGATTGGCCATGACACCGTCCTTGATGCAAATCTTTCTGTTTTGCTTTTTAAAAAAACTCAACAGGCTCCTAAGCACTTTCACGACCCACAAACTGCCAGAAAAGCGTTAGTCACACTATAGTTTTAATTCGGCATGTGTAAAGGGGTTGCTTAACATTTTCATCTCTGTTTTCTAAATTAATATTGGTGTTCTTAACATAAAGACGCCCAGTTTTGTGGTGTGACTGATAGGGGGTGGTGACGTGTTGGTCTCGGTTAGGCTGGGGGGCTAGGTATTATGGGGCGTAGATAGAATGGGTTTCTGTTAAAAAGACCCTTGCGTGAATACTAAAGATAAGCAAGTTATCAGTACTGGGAAGCCTGATCATCTAGAGGCAGTGTAAAGATGCTGCCCTAGAGCGAGGCATGCTTTTCAAGTACTTTGCTCTGCTGGTCCTGTTTGAAAGCTACGAGCTTTTCGTTCAGTTGGGTATCGGAGAGGGACAAAATCTGTATCGCAAATAATGCGGCATTTTTTGCGCCTGCTTTGCCGATAGCCATGCTGGCAACAGGCACACCGGGTGGCATTTGAACGGTGCTCAACAGGGCGTCCATGCCGCCCAAGCTTCCAGAGACCAGGGGTACGCCTATGATAGGCAAGTTGGTTCGGCCTGCCAAGGCGCCGGCCAGATGGGCTGCCATGCCAGCGGCAGCAATAATAACCTTGATACCTTTGTTTGCAGCATTCTCGGCAAACTCTGCTGCTTGAACGGGTGTTCTGTGGGCTGACAATATTCGAACCTCCGGTGAGATGCCGAAGGGTTTTAGCTGCTCAACACACGCGTTCATGACCTCAAGGTCACTGTCTGAGCCCATGACAATGGCCACGGGTGTAGGGCTATTTTGAGTCATTTCGAGTTTCCTAAACTAAAAAACAATTATCATCTGGGATTTATCCACAGTTTACAGGAGATTGCATGCAGACGCAAGGTTTCGAGTGTCGATGTCCTTAAACGATGCCAACAGCCGTCATCTCAGCACCGCTAAATTGATGGTACGAAATATCATACTCGTTTGAATCGGTCGCAGGATAAATCTGTTTCCGGCTTGAAACTTAGATTTTGCCTTAGTTTTAACGGATATACTTTTTATATTTGCTTTTTGGAATCAACTGTGGAAAAATACCATCATTCACTGACGGAGTCTATTTTTTGTAAAATAAGGAGTTACGCAAATGAGATTACGAAACAAAGTTTTGATTGGCGTCATGTTCTCATGTTTT
Organism: uncultured Pirellulales bacterium; assembly: GCA_964494325.1. Taxonomy (GTDB): domain Bacteria; phylum Planctomycetota; class Phycisphaerae; order Sedimentisphaerales; family Anaerobacaceae; genus JAIPFM01. The sequence continues at coordinate 13,863 of CAZBTJ010000084.1, read as the reverse complement.
TTGGCCATGGTGGCTAGTGGGCAAACCGCCCAGGACGGATCCATGGGATTGTACCAGATGACTGGCAATTCTGAGCATTCTGACTCGGACAGGCTGTTCTATCTGGTGGACGATTTTAGCGAATTGTACACTGTACCTGGCTTTACATTTGGAGCGCCGTCTGGTCTGGTTCCAGGGTGCGGAGTGGCATTTGCCGGGGTTTCTGGTACGACTTCCAGTAATATAGACACCGATGGGGCAGTGAGTGGTGGTGTGGGATGGGGCGACCCCATGAGTTCTGTGGGCGGTGCTGTTTCTTTAGGTGTCGGTAGTATTGATCCAAGAGATGGCGGGGCCTTCAATCGTGGAAGCCTGAATGTGAGTTTGGGACATACCTTTACAAAGCATGGTTTTGGCGCATCCATTGGTGTTACCAACGTGGATCTCTGGCACAAGTCGCGGGAAGATCGAGTGGATGAAAGCCTCTACGCCGCCCTTACCAAGTTGCTTCCCAATGATTTTGCCCCTGTCATTATAACGGCTGGTCTTGGGAATAATGGGTATACCGATGTGGGCAGGAGTCTGACCGCGAAACAGAGAAAAGATGAAGTTGACGTTTTTGCGGCCGGTGCCGTGTACCTCATTCCTCAGGTTGCCTTGGTTTTGGATTATACCTCTGGCATCACTACCTTGGGTACAAGTATTGTACCCTTCCCAGACTATCCAATCATCATTGGCTTGGGTGCTCAGGATCTAACCACGGAGTTGTCGGAAGATCAAATAAAATTCGTAGGCACCATTGGTGCCGGTTATGCATTTTAAAAGATGATTTAGCGAGGTGTTCATATGGACAGATACAAAAAGACATTACTTGTTTTGGTGGTTTTTGCTTTGCTTTTGGGTTCAAGCACGGCCTTTGGTCGAGCAGGGTTGGGTGACAGCTTTATGAGGGCATTTGGCATGACGCCGCCGACCAAGCCCGGTGGTCCGCCACCCCCTCCACCCTCTCCAAGTAGCGGTACCAATCCTAGCCTGACAACAGGCTTGTTGGCAGGCACCACAATAAGCACACAGCAGGTATTGATGTTTACGCCCTATACCTACGGGTACGCTGGCCGAATTTAATAGACTAGCAATGGATAAAGGTCTACAGGGTTTCTGTAGACCTTTATCCGTCCTTGTTTTCTTATCCATTTCAATCATATCCCACATTTCTTTCTCTAGATACATGAAAACCTGGTCCAATCTGGACTAATCTGTGGGCAGTCTTCCGAATTGTGAGACATTCTCTTAGTTTTTTTGCGTAAGTGTTCTGGGAATGAATCGGTGTGACTTCAAGCCAGAATGTCTTGCAAACATGGGCTTACGCTGCAGAAACTTAATTTTTCAGCATTGAAAAGGCTCGTATTTCTTTTGACACCATTGAATTTATCCCCTATATATAATTAGCAATAGGTCATTTGGTTTTGTAGTTCGGTGCTTTTGGCGCAAAGTGAATGGGCTGCGTGATTATTGTCAAGATGACTATGACGTTTTTTTGTTTAGTTCATAGAAGAATGCTGGCTAATAAGGATGTAAGGAGTTCAAGCAATGAAGAAACTATTGATTTTGGCTGTTTTGGCAATGGCACCAATGGCTGCATTTGCACAGGGTGACTCGGACGGGTTTGATGCCGGTCTTACCGGGTCTATCGAGTTGGCGTATCAAAGCAAATACATTTGGCGTGGGTTTGATGTTTTTGATGATGATCCTGCAGTCCAATTGACCACAAGTCTGGACCTCTTCGGCACGGGTTTTGGTGTGGATGTCATAGGCCACAGGGCCATTGGTCATGCGCATGAACTTGGTGAACGCTGGGACTACAATGTTTATTATGGCAACCAATTGTTCCCTGGAGAAACATTGGCAACACAATGGCGAGTTGGTTGGATGTATTATAATTTCCCGGAAAGGTCTTATCTGCAACGGGACATTGAAGAATTGCATGCGATATTGAGCATGCCCAATGTGACTGGCGTGCAGGGTTTGGTGCCCACGTATGTTTTAGTCCGCCTGCATGCCGGCAATTACGCCGCAAACAAGTGGTTTGGGAAAGATAAAACTACCATGGCAGGTTACGGTACTCTTGCAGATGACGAGAATGTCAATGGTTTCGCTCACATCTTCATGTTGGACTATTCTTTTGCTGTGGCAGGGATTACCCCCGAGATACCAGAACAAGTCTTTAAGTTGCATACAGAATTCATTTTTAATGACGGTGTCCACCCAGCGGGAGCCCCATCTGGAACTCCTGTAGATCATGACTGGTCAAATGCTGTTTTTGGCATTTCAACGGATGTTGATCTGGGGTATGGCTTCACCATGACACCCGCATTGAACTACCAATACAGTATGGAAACAACAGTAAACACTGAAGATGAATTGTGGGGTACTGTTGGGCTTCGTTATTCATTCTAATGAAGATGTTAAAGAACATATGTTGATAAAGGGCCGGTTTTTCCGGCCCTTTTTTTTGAAAAAAACTCCGGTTCAAAAAGCCGAGTTGTACCAAGATGTGGGGTTTTGCAGGGTATCCTTGGTTAAGGCGTGATAATATGAGTGGTATTGGCGTTATGGATATGCTATTTGTAGTTTTTTGTGCTTGACAATCCTACTGTGTCTCAGTTAAATTAGCTCGAAAAGGCAAAATGGAATGCCTTTTGTCAAATGGAATTGGCTAATATAAGAAGGAAGGGATGAGAATGAAGGATCTATTTACCACTGGAGAGGCGGCTGATGTTTGTAGAGTCAGCCAACAAACCATCATTCGTTGTTTTGACACAGGACGCTTGGAAGGATTCCGGGTTCCTGGCTCCAAATTTCGACGCATTCCCAGAGGCAGTTTGCTCAAATTCATGAAGGATAATCACATTCCGTTAGACAACCTTGAATCTGGGAAAAAGAAAATTCTTATCGTGGATGACGATGTTGAAATCGTGGAATTGATTTCAGAGGTGCTTTCTAGAGATGGTCGTTTTGAACTGAAGACCGCATCTAGTGGCTATGAAGCTGGTATGGCAACACAGCAGTTTCACCCGGACCTGATTTTACTGGATTATATGTTGCCGGATGTTAATGGCAATGTGGTTTGCCAGACCATCAAAAATGATACTGAGTTTGAAGACGTTAAGATAATTATTGTCAGCGGTGTTATTCGCCAGGATGAGATTGATCAACTACTGAAGTCTGGCGCCGAAGATTTTATGCGCAAGCCATTCAATATTGATGAATTAACCGAGAAAATCTCGACTGTCCTTCAATTGGCTTAGCGTTGGGGGACATTTGATCGGGATGGAGACAGGGGCGGGTCATACCATGGAGGAGGCCCGCATGTAGTATTTAGCAAAAGAAACGCAAGTTGGATGTGCACCCTGAGTGGCATTTGGTTGCGAGTGATTGAAAAGACAAGGTGTTGGTCATGGCGGATGCAGGTGGCAGTATGGGCAGTAGTCGAAGAACTAAGCTTGCTTTGAGCAGGCTTGAGAGTCCGGCGGTATTGCCAGAGGTTCTTACCCAAGCCATTAAGATCGTTGTTCAGAAGCCGTTTTCTTGCGACGAGCTGGTTGACCTTGTGTCGGTATCTCCTGCGTTGGCTTCGCAGATATTGCGTTTGGCTGGTCAACAGGGGGTTGTGGCGTCTGCATCAAGATATAGTCTTGCCCACATCATGGGACGCCTGTCTTGCGAAGATGTGAGAAATGCTGTCTTGGATCTCTCTGTGTATGAAACCCCTCATTCTGTTGGCTTGTCCGCCGAAGCAGGGGGTGTTTCCAGGGAGGATTTGGTGAAGCACAGTGTGGCCGTGGCTTGTTGTGCCAAGTCGCTCGCTCGTCTCATGGTGGTAGGCACGGACACGAACCTCGCTTATTTGTGTGGACTCTTGCATGACCTGGGAAAACTGGCTGTACACGAACTCATGCCCAAGGGGTTTTCAGCCATGGCTGGGCAGGCCGAAGCACAGCAGGCGACATTACATTCCATTGAACGTTGCTATTTGAGCACTGATCACGCATTGATTGGCAAGTTTTTGGCGCGAAAATGGCAATTGCCTCAGGCGGTTCAAATGGCCGTCTGGCTTCACCACAGCAGCATCGCCACGGTTTCAAATCATCCAGAGTATGCAGATATGGCCATGATTGTCTTTTGTGCGGACGCCTTGGTTAAATCTGTGGGGCTTGGGGCGTCGGGTAGTTTCGACGCACACTGCTCTTTTGAGCAGATGAGTTCATTGCTGAAAGTTCGCGAGCAGTCGCTGAGGGAGCTGCATGGTTCGCTTCGTACGCAGGTAATCCCTGTGTTTGAACGGTTGCACCTGAACATGACTGATACGGTGGGCAGGCTGTGTCAGGCTACAAAAGCCGGGGCGGCCGTGCTGGGGCATCAGAACAGCGATCTGGAAAAAGAGATTCGTCGTTTGGGGGGCATTGAAAACCAGCTTGGGTTTGTGCAGGAAGTTTTGAGTCGCATTGATCCTCAGGCTGAAGCCAGTGAGTCAGCTGAGTGGTTTGCCAGGTGCTGGCAAAGGTTCTATGAGACTGGGAAAACCTGCCTCATTTGGGGTGATCAGAATGAAGGGCAATTGTATGAAGCAATCCTGATCGAAGATCTTCAGAGCAGTCGGAACCTACTCTTGGATGGGGACGTGAGATCCCTTGTGATTTCTGATAAAGGGGATGTGGTTGGCGTTGAGGAGTATTTCGACTGGATCTTTGATCAGTTGGATTGTGATTTTGCCAAATCGCGTTGTTTTACGGTACCTCTTGTGTCAAATGAGGATGTACAGGCTGTCATCATATTTGAAATGAATTATCCCGTTTCTGCAAACAAGTTGTGTACTACGTTTTCTCAGGCTGTCCTGATCGGAGGGATCGTTTTGGGGGGCGCTTTGGCATGTCAGAAGCAAGAGGCTTTTGCCGAAGATTTTTTGGGTGTTGAACCCGGTGATCCACGCTCAGAATTTGTGCCTCGCGTTCAGAGTCAGGAGCTGGAGTTGTTAAATGGGCTGGCTGAAATGGCTGCAGGATTTGCGCATGAGCTCAACAATCCACTGTCCGTGATTGCAGGGCGTGCGCAGTTGATGGGGGAAAACGAATCCGAGGAAGACAAACAACGGTCATTGCTTCAAATCCGACAAAATGTAGGGGATATTTCAGATATGCTTGAGGCGTTAATCAGCTTTGCTGAACCTTCTCTGCCAAAACCTTCGGACACGTCCATGGCTCAATTAATTGAAGAAGCAAGGCAGTTGGCAGGATATAAGTCTGGGCACGATGATCTTGGTGTGTCTGTGGACTATGCTGAAGATGCTGAGTCGGTGTTTGTGGATTCCGCTCAAATTGTGTCTGCACTGGCCAATGTGCTGGTCAATAGTGTGGAGTCTTATGGAGGGACTCTAGGGCCAATTGGCATCGCAGTCCGTGCTTCAGGCTCCAATTACGTCGATATTGTGGTCAAGGATCAAGGCTGTGGTATGGATGAAGACACGGTACAAAGGGCGACGACACCCTTCTTTTCAGCCAAAGCGGCAGGGCGTCAGCGAGGTATGGGATTGGCGTATGCAGCCCGGATGATACAGGTTAACCAGGGGCGTTTTGTGCTGCACAGTCATTTGGGGCAGGGCACAGAGGTCATCGTTTCGCTTCCCAATTCCCAGTCACTTTGAGAGATGTTTTTTTCCATTACTTGACTCATTTCCTTAAGTTCTTTATCCTGATGCATATACGGATCTTGGAAAGTCTCCATGAAGCCAAAGGAAAGAGTTGAACGCCAGCTATTGAGCAGTTGTAGTGAGATTTACGCTTGCCTCAAGAAGGCCAGTGTTCTGGGAATGGTTATGAAAAAGAACAGCTGCCAGGTTATTTTTCTTGTTGATGATGAACCATCCATTCGAAGGGTGGTGACGCGCACCTTGAAAGAGCTCGACGTTCGTGTTGAATCCTTTGACAGTGGCATGGAATGTCTTAAGTTTATTTCAAAGCGGCAGTGCCACTTGCTGATCACAGATATCAAGATGCCAGAAATGGATGGCATGGAGCTTTTAATACAGGCCAAGGCTGTAGCACCTTGGTTACCCGTGTTGATGGTGACAGGATTTGGAGATGTGCCTTTGGCTGTCAAAGCGTTAAAAATGGGCGCCTCTGATTTTGTTGAAAAGCCATTGGAACGAAACAGTTTTTTGATTTCTGTGCGTAGGCTATTGGAAAAATCGAGGCACTTGGATGAGCTTCTTGGGCACACCTTGACCCACGCTGAACGTCGCATTATTCCATTCATTGTGACAGGTCAAAGTAGCAAAGAAATTGCGAACCAACTCTTCAGATCTGTTCGTACGGTGGAGCTTCACAGGCAACACATCATGCAAAAGATAGGTGTCAAAAACGTGGTGGAATTGGTCCAAAGGGTCAATGCGATGGGCATTGATGTGGAGAACGTTGCGTCCGATAACAAGGTCGATTCTTCGTTCTGATCGAAATATATGCTTTTAACCCTTCCTTTGGCAAGATTATTCAATCCTTAGCCATGTGTGATACTCACTGCTTTATAGGACTGGTTTCTTGGTGTCACTCTTTTCGTGATTTGCGTAAAGCAGCTTACTGACTCAACCGACTCATTAGGCATCAGATGAGTGTTTATGTCAGAGTGGTTTTATAGAGGTTTCGATGATCCAGCAAAACAGAACCAACCGGGTACGTCAGATGGTAAAGGCGTTGAATAAAGACAGGAAGAAACAGGCTAGGCAGATTGACTTGTTATGCCATGATCTGGTTGATGCGCAACGTGCTTTTGTCAAGCGTCTTGAGACAGTTGGTTTTGCCGCCGGTTTGTATAAATCATTCTTGGGTGTACAGGATACCGAGCAAATACTTCGAATTCTTGTTAATGAAGTCCAATCCGAGCTACCGAGTATGGATGTTAATTTTGTCTTTAGAGAGGCAGAAGGGTGCAAGATCTACCCTTTGGAAACGACGACACGAGATGAAGGGCATCCTGTGGACGCATTTGATGGGGCTCTATCTGAGGCCGTATGCAAAGCCAACAAAGCCTGCGACTTGGATGATCTGTTGGGCATGGGACTTGCTATTTCGCCGCAAAAAGCCAGTTGCATCCAGATGAAGACCCTGCCCTTGCCACAGGGAGGACGCAGCATAGGCTTTGTTGTACTGACCAGTCCAGCTACCACAAAAGTGCCAGCGCAACTCATTGAAAAAGTGACCCTCGTGGGCAGTGGTATTTCTCAAGTCGTGTTGGCGACAAAGAAAGTGAACAGGTCGACGTTATGAGTGCTAGGTACATTTTAGATGACGTTGGAGATGGTCCCATGAGTAAAAAGGCTAACAACAACCCAGATATGGTTGATGTCACGGATTCTCTGGAAGCGGTGTCTGTTTTTCGAGCCTGGAAAGGCTTCTTTTTTTTCATTTTGATTTTATGTATGCTGCTGATTCAAGGTATTTTCTGGGTGACTGACCTGGGTCTGATCGGCCAAGAACACCCTGACCCCAATGGCCTGCAACCGGTAGAGGCCCTTGTGTCTGATCCCAATGTGGCTGCTGTTTCGGGTTCAAGTGAAGGCAAAACACTCTATGGTGTCACATCGGTGCATCTTGACCGAGCATTGGGCATCATCAACAGCGTGACTTTCTTGGTCGCAGTGTTGCTATTTCTTACGCTCATGTTCAGCATGATGATTACCATTATGAGCCGACTGGGTGGAATCAGACATATTTCTCGAGCTTTCTTCCTGTCAATGATTGTGTTGGTTTTCCTGGTACCATGGCATGCCATTTTGGAATGTAGTGTGCTGGGTGTACTTTTTGGCTTTGAGGACCTGGTGCAATCCATGGTCGGCAAGCAAGCCAGTCTCTATACTAAAATTCTGTATTACGCACGTTTTTGTGGGTATTGGGTGGTGGCGATTCTGATGCTGTTTTCTGCCCAGATTCGACTAGGTCGTTGGGGTCGAGCCATGATCCGACGGCTTGAGATCCTGTAGTCAATTTTCCGAATAAAAGCAATCCATCGCTTTACAGGGCAGTCTGTGGATCTATAATCAGTGCCATATGGCGGATTTAGAAAACATAGCGAATGAAGTGGTCCAGACGCGTATTGTCCGGTTGGTAGAATCAGAACAGTCTTTTACATTGGCCTGTGGCCGCAGTCTGGCCCCCATTGACATGGCCTACGAGACCTATGGGCAGCTGAATGCCGCTGGCAGCAATGCCATTCTTGCGTGCCATGCACTCACCGGCAATGCCCATGTGTCTGGTTACCATGGTCCCAACGGAGAAAACCCCGGCTGGTGGAACGACATGATAGGGCCGGGCCGCTGGATCGATACAAATCGATATTTTGTCATCTGCACAAACTTCCTGGGCGGGTGTGATGGTACCACAGGCCCAGCGTCCATAAATTTCAAGACGGGTAAGCCCTACGGTCGAGATTTTCCCGTTGTCACAATCGCGGACATGGTGAAGCTCCAAAAGAGGCTCATGGATCACCTGGGTATCAAGGAACTGTTGGCTGTCATTGGGGGGTCTCTGGGAGGCATGCAGGTCTTGCAGTGGCTGGTGGAATACCCCGATTTTGTGAAAGCTGGTATTCCCATTGCCACCACGTCTTGTCTGAATGCCCAGGCCATCGCTTTTGATGCTGTGGGACGAAATGCCATTGTGGCGGATCCGAATTTTAATCAGGGTGAGTATTATGATCAGGGCCAAGGCCCACGAAGTGGCCTGGCTATCGCTCGAATGATCGGCCACATTACGTATCTTTCCGAAGAGGGTATGCGGAGTAAATTTGGCAGACAGCTCCGAGAGGCCGAGGATTACAATTACGATTTCAACTCTGAATTTTCAGTGGAAACCTACCTGGATTATCAGGGAGAACGGTTTGTCGAACGCTTTGATGCGAATACCTATCTCTATGTGACCAAAGCTGCAGACTATTTCGATTTGGAAAAAGCCTATGGTTCTTTAGAAAGGGCCTTTGACAATGTCCAGTCTCGGGTCTTGATCATCAGTTACAGTAGCGACTGGCTTTTCACACCCCATCAGGCCCAAAAAATGGTTAATGCCATGGCTGCCAGGGGCAAAGACGTGAGTTATTATAATATTGAGTCGTCCTATGGCCATGATGCCTTCTTATTGGAAACTGACACCCAAGGGCCCATCATAAGCTGTTTCCTGGAGGCCACGGCTGCGACTGATCCGAACTGTGTAGATTGTTTGTGTGCAGCCAGAGAACTTCCTGTGTTAAGCCGGTTCGAACAGGCTCAACGCACTCGTGTGGACTATGAGCTGATTGAATCTTTGATCGAACCCAATGCTACGGTCCTTGATGTGGGGTGTGGTGATGGAGAATTGCTTGCCAGACTGCGCAAGGACAAACAAATAAAAGCGCGGGGCATTGAAGTGCAACAGGATCTTATCCTGACCTGTGTGTGTCGAGGTGTCTCCATTATGCATCATGATATTGATGAAGGTCTCAAGGCCTTTGCAGATAAGAGTTTTGATTATGTGATTCTGTCGCAAACCCTGCAGGCCGTGCCGAATCCCAGAAAAGTCTTTACCGAGTTACTACGAGTGGGACGTAGGGTTATTGTCAGTTTTCCGAATTTTGCATTCTGGCGTAGTCGACTCCAGATTGCGATTCAAGGAAGGGCCCCGGTGACCAAGCAGTTGCCTTTTGGCTGGTACAATTCACCTAATATCCACTTTTTGTCGTTGAGGGATTTTGAGCGTTTTTGCGAACGTCTTGGCGTGACCATTGAAAAGCGAATCCCGCTGGTAAAAACGCGACGTACCCCGGTACGGTTCGCACCGAACCTACTGGCAGAGCAGGCCATTTATGTGACCAGTCGTCGTTAGCTTGGGTCGCCCAAATACAACTCAAGCGTTTCACCAGATTTAGAGGGTTGGCAATTCCAACCCGTGCTCCTCAAGGAGCAATTTGTGGGTCATGATGGCTTGTGGCGTGTCGTCTGCTACGATTTGCCCCTGGTCCACAAGTACGACCCTGTCAGCTATGGCATAGGCGAAGTTCATGTTGCACGTGGCTAGAATGAGGGTTTGTGTGAGGCTTTTTAGCAGTTTTTGGAGCTGGATTCTATGTCTTGGGTCCAGGCTGCCGTCCGGTTCATCAAGCGTAATAATCTTGGGGTTCATAGACAAGACGGTGGCAATGGCAGCGGCCCGTTTTTGACCAGCGGAGAGATGGTGGGGTGGTTTGTTCGCCTTGTCTGCCAGGCCGACCGTGGCAAGGGCTTGTGTGACCCGTTCTGTAATCTCGGTTTCAGGCAGGCCCATGTTTAATGGACCAAAGGCGATGTCTTCGTACAGGGAAGGCATGAACAGCTGGTCGTCAGGATTCTCCAGGCAGCACCCCAAGACCCGGCGAATGGCCTTGAGATTCCTTTTGGTGACTTTCAGTCCATCCACCTGTACAGAGCCAGTGCCCTGAGCAAAACCTGACATGGCCAGGAGCAGCGATGATTTGCCCGCGCCATTGGGGCCAATCAACATGACTTTTTCTCCGTGGGCAATAGACAATGATACATGATTCAGAGCAGGGGTGCCGTCTGGATAGTGAAAAGAGAAGTCTCTGATGTCTATAGCGTTCATACAAGCAGTTTTAGGTTTTACGTGTTAAGTTTTAAGTAGGGCGGACTGAGTTCACTGACCCCACAAGGTGGCTCAGGTACATCAGCATTCCAATATACAGCGTGGCGAGTCCTAGGAACAGCCAATCTCCACGTTTCATGTCGAATTGTTTGGGGCTGTGCCATTGGCCGACGAAGCCTCGGGCCTGCATGGCCTGTGTGATGCGTGTGGAGGTGTCCAGGCTTTGGATCAGGACCGAGCCGATCATGGCTGTGCCAATGCGAAGTTCCTGTTTTGGCGCAAGGCGTTTGAGGGTTCGCGTGGTTCTGGCCCGGACAGTGTGATGCGCTTTATCGATCAGCACAAAGATATAACGGTACAAAAAGCCCAGTTGGATCACCAGGATTTCCGGTACATGCCATCGCTGGAGTACCATGAGCAGGTCGCTGAATCTGGTGGTTGAAATCAAGGCAATCAAGGCGAGCATGGAGCCTATGAATTTCGCGGTGAGGGTCAGGCATTTTAGCCAGCCCAAGGTACTCTGCCACAAGAGCGGGCCAAAAAGAATGGTGGTGGGGGTCTTGTCGTACCACAAACTGGTCAGAGCCAGGACCAAAACGAATGGCAGGGTCCAGGCAATGTGTTTTGCGGCAAAGCGTAATGGAATTCTGCCAAGTACCAGCAGGGCGAACGGTCCGAGCCATGTGTAGAATGCTAGATCGGGTGAGAAGCGAGGCAGGGAGGCGATGGCCAGGGTGCCGAATAGGGTGACTGCCAATTTAGCTCGTGGGTCCAGCCTGTGAATAGGAGAGTCCTGGTAAGCAAACTTGTCTATGTGGGCATGGTGCATGGCAAGTCGTTAGGCCGTGGCCCTTTTCTTTCTGAGACACCAAGCCACACCCCAGATTACGATCATCGTGGTTAAGGCCCCCATAACGCCAGCAAAACTGGTCCAACCGCGACTGAGTGCGACATCCTGGGCGTTGATATGACCTATGGGGGTGGGACGTTTGGTGTATGCGGGCAAGAGGGTGTATTTGCTTTGTAGGGTTTCCACGGTGTCTGCCTGTTCGTGAGGCAACACCACAGACTGGAATTCTGGCTGTTCAGGACGCTCTGCATAAGACCATTCAAGACCATCCGGTTTGTCTGAGGCATACAGAGAGAAAACTGCACAGAGAAGCAGGGTGAATATGGCCAGGGTTGCTACGAGCAATCTACTTCGGTTGTCGCACGTGGATTTCTGGTTCAGACTCAGGATATCTGGTTTGATCTGCTTGACATAGGCCAACACAGCGATTGTGATCAGGCCTTCCATCAGGCCAATGACCAGGTGAACACTTACCATGGTCCACACAAAAGTTCGAAACGGCAGGGTCAATACGCCGGATACCGCCGTTTGGATTGGCACCAGAATAGCGCTGACCAAGACTGTGATCAGTGCTGCGGTCATCACAGCCAGATTGAATCGCCATGTGTCTGTGGCTTGATGAAGGATCAGTCGATATAAGGCATACCCCAGATAGGCCGGCACCAAGGCCATGTTAATCATGTTGCAGCCAAGTGCGAGTAATCCACCATCCTGGAAGAGGAGGCACTGGACTATGACAATAGAGCTGACAATTAAGGCACCTGCATGGGGTCCCAGAAGAATGGCCAACAGTACTGCCCCAATCAAGTGGCCGCTGGTGCCTGGTAAGCCAGGTAAAGGCAAATTGATCATTTGAGCGGAAAAAACAAACGCTCCGAGTATCCCCATCAGGCCCAGTTGATCCGTTGTGGCGGCTTCTTTGACTTTGCGGCAGACAAGACCAAGACCTAGACTTGCGATGGCAAATGTGCCTGCAGCAACAGGGACTGACAAGAGTTCATTGGCCATATGCATGGTGGTGACTCGTTTTCTTGGCTTTCAGCAATGAGCTTTCAGCGGTGAGCTCTTGATAAATGGATCGTATGCGCATAAGATAGTTTCATACGTAACACATTGTCAAGCAGGAAGTTCATGTTATTGTGGCAAATTCGAGATGCGTTATAATGGTGACTCGAATTTTTTTGTTGTTGTAAAGGAGTTAGGTTCATGGATAAGGTAGAACGGATTGGGGTTTCGCTTGAGCCTGAATTGCTGGCCGAGTTTGATGCCATGCTGAATGAAAAGGGATATCAAAATCGTTCAGAGGCATTGCGGGATCTCATCCGTAAGGAGCTATCTAATAAACAATTAGAAGACCCTGACGCCAAGGCCGTGGGTGTGGTTTCTCTGGTCTTTGATCACCACACGGCCAAGCTTACTGAAAGGCTTTTGCATCTTCAGCATTCACACCTGCTCCAGACGATTTCTTCGTTGCATGTCCATTTGGACCATCGCCACTGCCTGGAAATCATCGTGCTTCAGGGGTTGGTCAATGAGATACAATCTGTGGGTGAACGTATGATCAGTCTCAAGGGGGTAAAGCAGGGACGTGTTAACTTGATATCCGGTCAGGATTAACGCTGATATTAAGATGCCTGCATATCATGACACGGTAAATCAGCATCAATGATAAGGCAGCCAACGAAGCTGTGATCATGATTTTAAGGGTATCAGGAGGGGCGCTGTTTTTGGCGAGAGTCAGGCTGTTTTGCAAATTTACATTTGATGGAATGGCATAGGGAAGCAGGCAAGAACCTGCCATACCCAGCATACAGGCTATGGCCATTGAGCTGGCCAAGAATGAATGTAAGTCTTTTTGCGCATTGCCGGATATTGTGATGACTAGAATGCTGATGAAAAAAAGCACCATCAAGCCATCGAATACCACATTTTTGAAAATGCCTCTGAACAGGTATCCTGCCTCAAACACAGTATACACTGTCAGGCAAACCCAGAGCACGATCATGACCCCCCACATGTTCGAGACCCACTGTCGCAAGGTGCCTTGGAGATTGCCTTGGGTCTTGGTTGCACCGAAGGCGGCTCCGTGCATCACCAATGTAATTAGGCCAAGAACACTGCCAAGCAGACTGTAGGGATTGAGGAGTGATACAAATGTTCCGACGTATGCACCTTCATGGTTGATCGGCAGACCTCGCAGTACATTGGCCAGGATGATGCCCAGAAGCAAGATCGTAATGAGGCTGCTTAATCCGAAGGCCAGATCAAAGCTGCGTTGCCATTTGGGATTGTGTGTGACGCGACCCAGCTCAATGGATACTATCCTGATAGTAAAAGCGAGCAGCCAGATTATAAATGGTATTTGAAATGCGCTGT
>CAZBTJ010000083.1:0-23813 GCA_964494325.1 uncultured Pirellulales bacterium | reverse complement strand
AGGGATCTGTGTTCTTTCAAGGAAGGGATCTAACACGTCTGGGCGGTCGTGGTTTGAATCGGTTCAGGAATCAGGATGCGGGATTTGTATTTCAATTTTATCATCTTTTGGATGAACTGAATATCTTGGAAAATGTCTTGGTGCCCGTGATGGCATCATGCAGTGTGTGGGGCTGGTTATCGTGTCGCGGTCGAGCGAAATCCAAAGCTTTGGACCTTTTGGAGCGTATGGGACTAAGAGATCGGTTAGTTCATAAGCCGTATCAATTGTCTGGCGGAGAGCGCCAGCGAGTGGCGATTGCCAGGGCTTTAATCAATGATCCTGTCCTTCTTTTGGCAGATGAACCCACAGGAAACCTTGACTCTGCCACAGGAAACAGTATTTTAGAGGTCTTTGAGCAGTTGAACAGGGATGGCCAGACGATTGTGATGGTCACGCATGATAATCGAATTGCTCAACAGGCAACACGAACCATTAGTTTGGTGGATGGCAAGATTAAAAATTGAAGCCTCTGAGTCGGACCTGATTGAGGTTTCTTCAGTGATTATTTTGGAGCAATTTATGGGTTTAAAGATTTGGCTTGAAAACAAACTGGTGGATGAGGCAGATGCCAACATATCCGTATTTGATCATGGGCTGTTGTATGGGGATGGTGTTTTTGAGGGGATTCGCGTATACCACCATACCATTTTTGAAGAAGACGCCCATATTGACCGTTTGTATGAATCAGCCCATGCGATTCGTCTCACTATGCCTATGGACAAAAGCCCGCTCATTGAGGCCATGAGGCAGACCGTGATGGCCAATGACGTGGAGAATGGTTATATTCGGCTATTGGTCACACGCGGCATTGGGACACTGGGATTGAATCCATTTGCGTGTAGCCGGGGCAAAGTGATCATTATCGCCAGCAATATTCAGCTATATCCAGAGGAATTGTATGAAAAAGGCATGAAAATCATCAGTGCATCTACGATTCGTAATCATCCTCAGGCTTTACCGCCTCAGATAAAGAGCCTGAATTACCTCAATAATATTTTGGCCAAGATTGAAGCTTTGGACAATGAGGTTATGGAAGCCATTATGTACAACCATGAGGGCTTTGTGGCGGAAGCGACCGGCGATAATGTGTTTGTTGTGAAGAAAGGGGTGTTATATACGCCTCCTGGGTCTGCTGGATCTTTAGAAGGCATTACGCGTAACGTTGTCATCAAATTGGCTCGGGCAGAAGGGCTAGAGGTGGTAGAAAAGAATTTAACACGATTTGATCTGTATGTCAGTGATGAGTTTTTTCTGACTGGCACAGCTGCTGAAGTGATTGGTATCGTAAACATTGATGGCCGTTCAATTGGGGATGGTCATCCAGGTTTGATTACCAAACAACTTAGAAAGAAGTTCTTTGAGTATGCCCAAGGCCACTAAAGAGGATCGGAACGATTTCAACAGGCCACAAGTGCCTGCGCTGGATATGGTCTCTGATTTATTGGTTCAGGTTCGTGAGGTCATGTCGAATCGGCTTCGAGATGCGGCTTCTGGCCCGGATTTGAACGCTCTGCTTGACCATCTCGAAATTGTTCGAGGGAAAATGCTTCGTCCTGCCTTGGTGTTGTTATCTGGTATGACTTGCTCGCAATCGACGGAGCAGCATATTCAGGCAGCAGCCATTATGGAAATGATTCATTTGGCCACATTGCTGCACGATGATGTGGTCGATTTGAGTGAGGTTCGCAGGCATCATCCCACGGTGAATGCCTTGTGGGGCAATGAATCAGCCGTACTGATGGGAGATTTCGTTCTGACTGTGGTATTTGGTATGTGCACGCAATTGCCCCAGGATGTGGCCCGCATTATTGCCAGAACGGCCAGTCAGGTGTGCCAGGGTGAAGTTCGCCAATCCCTGCGACAGGGTGATTGGTCGGTGTCTGTGCCGGAGTATTTAAGCATTGTGGAAGATAAGACGGCTTCTTTCTTTGTGGGCTGCTGCGAGGTAGGTGCTGTCTTGTCCGGGGCAGAGCAATGTGAGGTGGAAGCCCTGAGCGGGTATGGCCTGGATGTGGGTATCGCTTTTCAGATTGTCGACGACATGATGGACCTGAGGGGAGATGATGCCCAGGCTGGTAAATCATCGGGCAGGGACCAGGAAGGTCAAAAAGCGACTCTGCCGGTGATTCATATGCTCAGTCAAGTGGAACAGAGTCAGCATGATCTCTTGTTGGCAGGTCTGGCTTCCCCGTCGGACTCGTTTAGCAAGATATTGACTGCTGCAATTAAACAGACCTCCAGCTCAGGCTATGCCCAGAAAAAAGTGGAAGAATATACGTCGCAAGCCCTTTCGAAACTGACAAACCTGTCAGAAACACCCGCTCGGAATGCCCTTGAAACCCTGGCCACCGCATTGGTGTCGCGAGTCTCATAGTACTGCATCCCGGTTCATCTGCTGGATTTTCTGCACTAACGCATCACCCAGCGTTTGCCCTTAAACTGGATATCCGAGTCTGTACGCCATACGGATTCTCCTTTAAGGTGGAATTTGAGCTCCAGGGTCTTTCGAAGGTAAATGGCGGCATTTTTGCCATTTGGCAGGTCAACGGCCGTTGTTTCATTGCTCAACCCTGCAATATATAGCTTCACTTCTTTGGCCTCAGGCTTGATATCTGACCAGACAATGGCCACGTCAATGGCATTGTCCTCACCCTGAAGTATTTGAGACTTGACTTTGGGTAGGTATTGAAGCAGGGGGTATTTTCTTTTGTGACGTTGTTTAAGCCGTGAAAAAACCTCTTTAGGGACCAGTTTTCCTGCTGGGAGGATTTGGAATGTGTCTGTCATGAGGTCACATTTTGGGAAAAATCCAATGTCCTGACCTGTGCGGTTCTCAATTGTGATGATGCTGTACCAGAACCGCCTGGGTTTGGCCGTTTCAGTGGGTTGATATACTAATTGGCGGAGAGGCTCAAATTTGATATCAGCGGTCCATTGCCCTGCATTCTGAATGATAGCCGGTTCTGGTGCGCTGAACGCCGATGTGGCCAAAATGGACAATACAACCATCGTAAAAAGGATACTTTTCATCATGTGTCCTCAAAAAAGCTTTTTTGGAGTTTGTCTACCTGTCTAAACAACCTTAATTGCCTTATTTTACAGAAAAAGGCAGCAAGAACCAAGAGGATTTTTGGTTTAGGCTCAGGAATGACAAATCTGTGGCAGAAGTGCCAATAAAAGCGGCGTACACAGAGTGCACGCTGCTTTTGTCATGTTCAAGTGGGTGTAAGACAAATCTACTTAATCTGATGGATTAGGCCAATGGCAATTCGGTTGCCGCCATCCACATGATTTGGCCATTTATCCCCGTAGCTGTTTAGCTGATATTCCAAGTAAGCGGCATTACGTTCCGTTATTGCATATCGCAAACCCAGCATAAAAGTGGTTCCTGTGTCATCGGTACTTTGAGAAGATGCTTTTCCCAGTTTTGTCTCTGCATCATACAATTTATAAGCGAAACCCACGTAAGGTAGCAGGCGTTCACGCTTCAAGAAATAATACTTGATGCGCAGTGCCCAACTGGTTTCTGTTTGTGTGTGGGTCGAAGAAGTGTAATTTTGCTCAGAGTCACGATAGCCATATGCAATACCCAGTGAAATTCGGTTCGTTACAAAGTAGTCAACACCGAATGATATTTCCGTTAGATCGCGATCTGGGTAGGTGCCAACGCCGTCTTCAGACTGCCAGTTGAAACCAAAGTTCAAATCCAAGTCTCCTGTTTCAACGGCGGCATTCGCTGTAGTTGTTAATGCCATCAAAACTGCCATCACAATTAAGCTGCGTTTCATTTTTTGTCCCTTTCCAAGCATTCTCTATTATATTCCTTTTAAGTGCGATTTTTGGTTCGGTCATACAACAGTACAGCTCAGCAGGCTGTATCAAGCTTCATATGTACGGGCTTTATCGGCACGCCTTGTCAGGCAAATAAGGAAAAATAGGTAATTTAGAGCGTTTTGAGGTGCGGGTGCGATAACATCTTTTCTCTGAGCCCAGAAAAGAATGTTTTCCCGGAACAAAAAAAGGGTAAATCATTAGAATAGACACACTTAACAGACTGCTTTAAAATGCGGTTATGACGACTCAGGACAAGAATTTGTTTTCAGCAGTAGAGCAGGCTAATATGGAAACCGCCAGTCCACTGGCCGTTCGAATGCGGCCTCGAACGCTTGAGGAATTTGTGGGGCAGGGGCACTTTTTAGGGCCTGACAAGCTGCTGGAACGTATGCTGAAGGCGGACCGACTGACAAGCTTGATTTTTTGCGGTCCCCCGGGTGTGGGCAAGACAACCCTGGCCAGAGTCATTGCAGGGCACACAAAGGCTGTTTTTTATGGCCTGAGTGCACCATCTGCTTCAGTCAAAGACATTCGGGAAGTCATTGGAAAAGCCAAGGATTGTCTGGCAGTTCAGAGGCGACGAACTGTTCTGTTTATTGATGAAATCCACAGATTCAGCCGGGCTCAGCAGGATGTGCTTCTGGATGATGTGGAGGCGGGTATCCTGATTCTGATTGGGGCAACCACCGAAAATCCATACTTTTCAGTGAATACGGCCCTCATTTCACGCAGTACAGTGTTCCAATTTCAGAGTCTGGGTCCGGATGATCTTAAGGTGTTGCTGAAGAGGGCGATCCAGGATCAGATGCGGGGTTTGGGGCAGTACTCTATTAGGACTACAGATGAGGCCCTCGATTTCCTGGCTTCTGGGGCAAATGGGGACGCTCGAAGGGCGCTGACTGCTCTGGAAGTGGCGGTATTATCCCAGATTGATTCAAAGGCGTCATCTGGCCTGGTTCAAGTCGATTTGGCTGTGGCGCAAGAATCGATTCAACAAAAGTCAGTTCGCTATGATGGCTCCGGCGACTCACATTATGATTTGGCCAGTGCTTTCCAAAAGAGTATGCGGGGGTCAGATCCGGACGCCACCGCGTATTGGTTGGCCAGGATGCTGGAAGGCGGCGAGGATCTGCGGTTTATTGCCAGACGTATTGCGGTGTGCGCAGCAGAGGATGTGGGTAATGCAGATCCTATGGCCACGGTCCTGGCCGCATCGGCGGTTCAGATCTGTGAATTCGTGGGGTTGCCTGAAGCCCAGTTGCCACTGTCGCAGGCTGCGATTTATGTAGCATGTGCGCCCAAATCCAATGCCATTAGCGTGGCGATTGGTTCGGCGCGTTCAGATGTTAGAAATGAACCCGTCAAGCGGGTGCCGAAACATCTCAAAGACAGTCATTACGTAGGTGCGAAAAAGCAGGGCATTGGCGCCGAATACCTGTATCCTCATAAGTCTGAGCACGGATATGTGGCTCAGGAGTATTTGCCAGGTTCTGATAAGACGTATTATGTGCCTGTGTCGCGTGGCTACGAAAAAAACATCAGCCATTATTTACAAAAACTCAAAACATTGATACAAAAGACTCATAGCACTGAATAGCATGGATTGTGACTTAAGGATCTGCTTCATGGATAAAGCTCAGTTGCGACGAGATTTGCGCAATGGTTTGCTGGATATGTCTTCTGAGACGAGACGACACAAAAGCCTTCGGGCCTGTTTGAATTTAGTGTCATCTGGCCTGTTTCAGGACGCGTCTACCGTGATGATGTATCTATCCCTACCCTATGAAGTGGATACCGATGAGGCCATTGAGCAGGCATGGTCTTTGGGCAAGACTGTGGTTGTGCCACGCATTTTTTGGCAAAAGAAAACCATGGTGGCTGTAAGGATCGAGAGCTTTCAGGAGGAGTTTTCGGTCAGTGTATCCGGGTTGCGAAATCCTGTGTCTCAGGCTGCTGTTTCTGTGGAGAAAGTCGATCTCGTGGTGGTACCTGGTTTGGGATTTGATACACAAGGAAATCGGCTGGGGCACGGTGGAGGGTATTATGATCGTTTTTTGGCGTCTCCTCTGATGAAGGCAAGGCGGTGTGGTTTTGCGTTTGAGCAACAAATTATGGCACACATTCCGAATAATGATGAAGATCAGGCAATGGATTTTTGGGTGACTGACAAACAGGCAATGAGTGTGGTTTCTCAAGCATAAAAGGAGTGTCAAATGGCTCGCTACAATTCTCGTCAACGTCGTAGTAATAGACGTTCATATTACAAAAAGAAACATCCGAATCGAATGGTGCAGCTGTTTTTGGTAGGTGTTATTGTGGTGGCTGCGTGGGTGGTTTTTTTCAAAAAAGACATGTTGATTGATGATCCAAACACCGTGACAGGGACTGATATCAATGATGTGGTTGATACTATGATGAATGACGGGGAGTCTCGGTCCGTGATGAATCTACCAGGCACTACATCTGATCGCAGTCCATCTGATGTTCGTCACAGGGAGCCGAATACACTGAGAGTCGTAGTCCCACCAAAACCACAGGACATGAATGCGGGCAACAATCCTAAGGTTCAGGCCCTAGTGGCTCAGGCCATGGGGTTGTACAAGCGTGATTCCAGCAAAATGATTGAAGTGCGAAACACATTAAATGATGTCTTACGTACGATGTCTATGAGTCCTAATCAGCGAATGCTTCTTAAAGATGAGATGACCAAGCTGGCAGAAATCTGGCTATTCAGCAAAACGGTCTATCCGGATGACCCTCTCTGTGATTCATATCTGGTTGAATCAGGGGACAGACTTGAACGTATTGGTCGAAACAATGACGTGCCGTATCAATTGCTCATGAAGGTTAATAGTATAAGAAAGGCATCAACTCTACAGGCAGGGATTCGAATCAAGATAGTCAATGGGCCATTCCATGCTGTGGTTAATAGATCGGCCTTTACATTGAATTTGTATCTCAAGGATACGTACATCAAGACCTATGATGTAGGGCTTGGCCGACCAGGTAAGGAAACCCCAACAGGTTTGTGGCTCGTGGGGGAAAGGCTGGCTCGGCCGCCTTATACCGATCCTGACACTAGAGATGTCATTATGCCACAAGATCCGGAGTATCCGATCGGTTCTTACTTCATCAAATTGAAGGGGATCTCTGGCGAGGCCGTGGGGCAGACTGGTTTTGCGCTTCATGGTACGAATAAACCTTTAGAGATTGGTATCAACACTTCGAGTGGTTGTGTGCGTCTTCGCAACCAGGAGATCGAAGAGGTTTACATGTTGCTGGCTGAGGGGAAATCTGAGGTTCGCATTGATCCGTGACAGACGGTTCTATAAGTAACTAGATCTGTTGGGTCTTCATATTTAGCCAGCAAGAAAAAACACTAAGACGCATGAAAATTGTGTTAAATCATGGTTTCTAAGTGGTTTAATCGTTGACATCTCTTAAGCTGTGGAATATATTCATCCTCTTTATGTATGGAATGGGTGCACGGTCTACGTGGCCGGGTATCGGGTGAGTAATCAAACAGTTCCTAAAAACAAACACGTTTTTAAATTTCAGTTAATAAGGAGACTTTTAGGATGGCTGAAAAACGGGTGTATTTTTTCGGTAGTGGCAAGGCCGAAGGCAACGCAACAATGAAGGAGCTTCTCGGTGGCAAAGGCGCCAATCTGGCTGAAATGACCAACCTTGGAATTCCTGTACCTGCGGGTTTTACCATTGCGACAAAAGTGTGTGGCGAATACTACAGTTCAGGTGGCAAGTGGCCAGCTGGTCTGGAGAAAGAAGTCAGCCAGAACGTGGCCAAGTTGGAAAAATCCATGGGTGTCAAGTTTGGTGACCCTGCAAAGCCTCTGCTGGTTAGCGTCAGAAGTGGTGCGGCTGTATCCATGCCAGGTATGATGGACACCGTGCTCAATCTGGGTCTCAATGACGAGGTGGTCGAGGGTATTATCGCCAAGACAGGCAATGCTCGATTTGCTTATGACATTTATCGTCGTTTTATCGACATGTTCGGTGATGTGGTCATGGGATGTCATCATGAGAATTTTGAGCACATCATTGATACTGCCAAGAAGCAAGGCGGCGTTGAGATTGATAGTGACCTGACTGGGGACCAGCTGAAAGACGTTGTGGCCAAGTACAAAGCCTGCTACGAAAAGCATGTTGGTAAGAAATTCCCACAAAACCCCATTGAGCAGATGACGTATGCCGTGAATGCTGTATTTGGCTCTTGGAACAGTAACCGTGCCAATCGTTATCGTGAACTGAACAATATCACTGGCCTTCTGGGAACAGCCGTGAACGTTCAAGCCATGGTGTTCGGTAATATGGGTGACGATTGCGGTACAGGCGTGTGCTTCACACGCAATCCGAGTAACGGTAAGAAAGAATTCTACGGTGAGTTCCTGATGAATGCTCAGGGGGAAGACGTGGTGGCTGGTATCCGTACACCGGTGCCCATGAAGAAGCTTGAGAAGGTCATGCCCAAGTGCTACAAAGAGTTGACCAAGCTCATGACACGCCTCGAAAAGCACTACAAAGATATGCAGGACATGGAATTTACGATCCAGGAAAGCAAGCTTTACATCCTTCAGACCCGTAGTGGTAAGAGAACGGCTGAAGCGGCTGTCAAGTTGGCTGTGGATATGGTCAATGAACGCTTGATTCCTAAGAAAGAAGCCGTCATGCGTGTTGAGCCTGAACAACTGGATCGTTTGCTGCACCCCAGCTTTGATCCCAAGGCCAAACGTGACGTCATTGCCAAGGGTTTGCCCGCTTCACCCGGTGCTGCGGTAGGTCAGGTTGTGTTCACAGCTGATTCTGCTGAAGTCTGGAGGGCTGATGGCAAGACTGTCATTCTGGTCAGAAAAGAGACTAGCCCTGAAGATATCGGTGGTATGGATGCGGCTGTCGGCATTTTGACAGCATTTGGTGGCATGACAAGCCATGCAGCAGTGGTGGCTCGCGGAATGGGCAAGTGTTGTGTTGCTGGTGTCGCTACTTTGGACATCAACTACAAGACCAAGAAGTTCACAGTGGGTAAGGCTACCATTAAAGAAGGTGACTGGATCAGTCTTGACGGGACCAGCGGTCAGGTCATGAAGGGCCAGCTGGGCACAGTCGAACCCACCCTGAGTGGGGACTTTGAAAAGTTCATGAAGATTTGTGATCAGGTTCGTAAGCTGGGTGTTCGCACCAATGCAGATACACCGGGTGATGCTGTTCGTGCCAAGAGCTTTGGTGCGGAAGGTATCGGCCTGTGCCGTACAGAACATATGTTCTTCGAAGGCGAGCGTATCTGGGCCGTGCGTCAGATGATTCTGGCTGCTGATGATTACTCCATCATGCTCCAGAAGATGGATGAAACCGATGTGGCTGCTGAAAAGAAGGCCATTGAAAAAGAATACGCCACTGCCAAGAAGGAATTCGAAGGTGCGTTGAAAAAACTCCTGCCTTACCAGCGTAAGGACTTCGAAGGGATCTTCACTGCCATGTCAGGTATGCCTGTGACTGTGCGTCTCCTGGACCCACCTTTGCATGAATTCCTGCCCCAGGATAAGGCTTCACAAGCAGAAATGGCCAAACGTCTTGGTATCAAGCCTGCTGAAGTGAAGAAGAAAGTGGACCAACTCCATGAGTTTAACCCCATGCTCGGTCACCGTGGCTGCCGTTTGGCAGTGACTTATCCTGCGATCTATAAGATGCAGGTTCGTGCCATCATGGAAGCGGCCCTTAACGTCAAGAAGAAGGGCAAGAATCCCATGCCCGAAATCATGATTCCGTTGATCGGTTCCGTGGAAGAACTCAAACTTGTCAAGAGTGACGTGCTGGATGAAGTTAAGGAAACTCTCAAGGGTTCCAAGGCCAAGATCAAATATATGGTTGGCACCATGATTGAAATTCCTCGTGCAGCACTCACCGCTGACAAGGTCGCAGAAGAGGCTCAATTCTTTAGCTTCGGTACCAACGACCTGACTCAGATGGCCATGGGCTTCTCCCGAGACGACGCAGGCAAGTTCCTGGGCGAGTATGTACGCAAGGGTATCTATGCCTCTGATCCATTCCAGCAACTGGACCAAACAGGTGTTGGCAAGCTGGTTGAAATCGGTGTCGAGCTCGGTCGTAAGACCCGCAAGAACCTCAAGATCGGTATCTGTGGTGAGCACGGTGGCGATCCCAGCAGTATTGACTTCTGTCACAGAGTCGGCATGAACTATGTGTCATGCTCTCCGTTTAGAGTACCTATCGCACGTCTGGCTTCTGCTCAGGCTGCTGTAAGAAACGGCTAATTGAGGTGTTGACAAGCAGTCGAAATTCTGTACAATACGAAGGTGCGTTGGAGAAATCCAACGCACCTTTTCTTTTTTGATTGAAAAGTCGATTCATGGTGGATGTAGCTCAGTTGGTTAGAGCACTGGTTTGTGGTACCAGGGGTCGGGGGTTCGAGTCCCCTCTTCCACCCTTTTAAACATGTTTTTTTGAGCCATTAACAGGGATGTGTCTACTGAGCACCCCTGGAGAGTACACCACAATCTCACAAAATACGCCAAGTGACACGCCAAGTTTTTCATGCTGACTTTTCCTTCACGATAATTTGTGGATAATCGTACCGACAGAAGGCTACGCCAGTTTCCTGAGGGTCTCACTTATTCTGACCCAGAGAGGTGCCCCACGGCAAGTCATCCATCTGGGTACGAAACGGTAAGGGCAAGAACGCAAGGACCGTCAGTATTCCTGAACTCTTGACTGCTTTGTCAGACCATACATCGCAAAGGTATCAAATCCAGGCAGTTGTTGCAAGAACTTCACACAGCCAGAATAGTGACTTGTTCTTTTTTGCTTCTGTGACTGGGAAATCAGGTCTAATTAGAGTGCGACAGGGCCACTGCGAGGAGCGATGAACACAAACTGTTCCGGTTGCCGGGTGGTGAGGCTGCACACCTGGACGTTTGAAGGAGGACAGGCTGAAGAGTTGAACATTTTCCCTCTACTCCGCCGTCCGCTCTTAATATCTACTGACGCACAAGGTCCACAAACGTCAACAGAATTTTCTCGTTTTCAAATATTTAATCAATCACACCATTTTATACTGGACTTTAGAAACCCGGTAGCTTCAGGCCTCCCCGGACCCCAGGAGCCTGTACAGGGCAAAGAAGTGGGAGAGAAATTGCTGGTGAATTTTTGAGGAGGGAGTGTTCCAGAAATGACTGAGTGTGAGTTCATCGCCTACTTCATCACACTGGCAACAATGATGGCGCCCGTGCGGCAAGGGGCGAAGGGTGAGGTGACAATAAAAGAAAGAGCGTAAGGTTAATGTAATGTAGTAGAACTAGGAAATATGTCTAAATATTGCTTTATCCCTCTCTTAAGCTTGTCTCGATTCTTTCGTGTTCCAACAAAACTACTAAAATCATGAAAGGCTCCCTTTGCTCTCATATAAGCCAACGTCGCAACATTTGGCTCCTTAAACCTCTTCATCGCCATGTCATAATCAGCATCATTTCGGTCTTTTAGGAGTCTTTCTAGGGAAGGGGCAATCTTCGAAATTTCCAATATCCCACAGTGTTGAAGGTAGAGCTTAATCTTGCCGTGTTTAGCATAATTATTAGGAAGGGTAATTTGCTGCTCATTACAAAACTCGACAATGAGATTATGAAGTGCGAAATAGCTTCGGACTATTGAAGCCCTCAATGCTGCTTCGTTATCACGCTCCTGAAGAAGTTCGCCTGCTAAATCTAGAAAAGCAATCGCCTCCATGGTCTATTCACCCACCCACTCATAGGTTTCAGTCAGTAAGTTGTAGAATTCATTGGAAACTGCGGCGTGTAATCTCTCCCTAAAAGATTGCTCGGCCTCCAGAACTTGGCCAGGTGATGTGGAAGCAGAAACAGTGATAGCAAGCCTAATGGTCTGCCAGTCGGGAATCTCGGGATCTGTGTCAAATGTGAGCTCTATACATTGGAGGGAACCAAATGCCTGCTTGGCCAGCTTAATCGTGAATTGAGCATCATTCAAGCAGCCCTTTTCAACCAACTCTTGCGCGACAATAGGACTGATTCCTTCAAGAGAGACCATGTCCGGCTGAAAAGTGGATAAATCAAGAGGACTTTCAGTAGACGTGATTGGGCCCTGACAGAAAGTTGCGTAAAGAGAAGGTCGTATTGCATCACGAACTTCATTCAATTGCTGTGCAAATCGCTGAAGATCATTACCGACACCTATACTTTGCTGGCAACGCAACGAGATGTCAACATAGCCTATGGCAAAACTATCAGGACCATCTGCGTCTAAGTCTGTCGTTTCCAGCGATTCCGGCTTCATCAGCCAGGCTAATCTAGGGTCAAATTCACAAAAAGCTGCCTCTTGTTGTGTAACAGTTGTCATGCTAGGCCCCGTTCAGAATTTTATGCAGCACAGTATCAAAATACTCCGCAATATCAGGGAGCTTTTGCGTGTGGCCTTTAAAACTATCCCAATCCGTAAAACCAAACTCATAGTTGAAGCTCACACGTCTCTCGTTATCGGGTTGCGTGTTAGGGTTTAGGGTCAAGGTTGATCTCGCTGTGCCATCCGCCCAAGGGTATTTCAACACGAAATTACCAGAAACATCTTTTTCGGGAGCCTCAATTATATCAAGTATTTTTGAGCCGGTCGGCAAGAACATACTGTGAATACTATCCACCCCTTCGAAACTCAATGTTGTGGTAAGATTGAAGCCAACCACTTTCACGGGAGTGTAATGCAAAACATCAAAATACTTCTGAGTAATGTCCATCACCTTTGTATTGGTCCACTCTGACAAGTTCTTTTCTACGACCTGAAATCGCGTCTCTTCAACGATAAACTCAATTGTGTCAAAGCATAAATTAGCCAGAACAGGTGTAGATATGTACTTGGTAAACGGTTTTTTTTGCTCCAGTAGACTTTTGAACGGTGGCTCGTTTCGGGGGATGATCCCGTTATGTTTTAGGAAGTCGACATTGAGTATCTGTGGATTCTGCCCACCCAAAACTACGACATTTATCTGTTTATCTTCTGACAATGAAATCGACTCCTATTTTGGTCACCAGTGTGTAGTAGTTATCTGGCAATATCATATTGCCCATACAATATTGCCTCTATCTAATCCTGATGCTATCCATAGCACATGTTTGGTCTGGATTGCATTTGTTCAAATATCCCGACCTAATCCCAATATAACAACCTATCGACATGTAATACCTGAACCTTAGTTGCGAAAGTTTATTATTCAGCCATCATCGGCGTTTTCCACACATTAACATGAATCTTTACTCTGTTATAGGACTTATGTCCATGAAACTTTTGGCGGTTTTCTATCGGGCTGGATACAGATTTGGGTGCGTTTCATGGTTTATTGTGACGAATTGGGAGGTTTTGTGTGTGTTTAGGTGGAGTAAGAAAAACCTCGGGCGGTCGGTTAGTTGGATTCGCAATCAGTCTACTCTTTGCTCTTTTGAGATGGACACGTTGACGGACCAGCAGCGTGGGGCTTGTTTACCCTGCTACTTTGTACCCTAGCTTATGTTTGTCCAGCTTTGATAACCTCTCAGGCTATGGCAAGATTTGCACAGATAACATGCCCAAGTTTTTCATGCTGTCTTTTCCTGGGTGAATCGTGGCATCATATTTACGGCTTGCTTTGCTGCCCCATCCAACTCACGCACGTACCTATCCATTGTCAACCGAATGTCCTGGTGACGCATGATGTCCTTGACGGTGTTGGCCTGGACGCCATTGGCTGCCAAGTATGAACCACAGGTGTTGCGAAGGCAATGGAATTGAATCGTGCCTTTGTGGGTGTCTGTATTGATCTTTGCGGCTCTGCAATCCTCTCTGAGCATGTTTGCACTCTTGTCAGGGATGTTAAATAGCTGGACATTCGACAGCTTGCCCCGTGTGTACTGTTTCAAAGTGTCAAGCGTATCAGATGTGACGAACTGGACGGCCTGGGCCTTATTCTTGGTGGCACCACTGGGGCCGCCCTGAACGCTCACACAGCCATTCTTGATGGACTGTCAGGGACCGCAGCTCACCACGTCTCAAGCCCGTCTCAACGGCCAACAAATAGAGGACATATCTCTGTGGACCGGTCATGTCAAACCGATCTGGCCCTGTCCTTGTTGCTTCCAGTAGGGCCGTGAATTCGGACAACTCGAAGCATCTGCGGTAGTTCTTGGCCACGCCCACGCCGTTGATCTCAAGCAGTTGATTGACATGGCCTTGCTTTAGCATCCAGCGATTGAAACGCCTGAACGTCTGGACATAGAAATGGGCTGCTCGTCCACAAAGCAGACAGACTGCGTCACAATGCCCAATTAAGAGATTCTATGCTTCTTTGAACATCGAATGTCGAACACAGAATAATGAATGACGAAGGATTAAACGCGTTAATCGCATTTTTTGGCTTTTACTTCGACATTCATTCGTTAATCGGTGTTCATAATTCAATTAATTAGGGTCCCGGGGAATTGTGACGCAGCCTGAGAGCGAGTTTTGATTCAGTCATTATGATGGAGGCTTTTGATTCTATCTGATTTGCTTGATGGTTGTTTTCTTCTTTGTGATTCTCTTCTTTGCAAGGTTCGTTGCTGCAACTTTCTTTTTGGTGACCTTTTTCTTTGCTGTCTTCTTCTTGGTCGCCTTGACAATCTTGCGTTTTGTCACTTTCTTCTTGGTGGTTTTCTTCTTAGCAGTGGATGTTGTTTTTCGTATTTTTTTGGCAACTTTCTTGGCCCGGCGTGGTTTTGCCACCGCTTCTATTGAGTCCATCTCAATGCCAAAGATGTCTCCCAGATTACTATCAGCTATGACGCGTGTGCTTTTGCGTTTAGATTTTTTGAGTAGCTTTTTGGATTGATCTTGAACGACTTGACTGACAAGATCGTCTACATTGGCCTTGCGCAAGGTGAAAAAGAGTAGCGGGTCTTCGTCCAGCCGTGCTCCAATGCCGTAGAGTGTGGCTGCGACATGTTTACACATAGTGGCCCAATCCGGGCAACTACAATTGAATGAGATTTCCTTGGGGGCTGGAAAGAGTCCCTTGCCTTGAGTCATGAATGTGTCTTGGAGTGTTTTGGGAAATCTTCCGTCCAACAAATCCTGTAGGGAGGCGGTTTTTGTCTGGGCTGCTTCGACGATGTGTTTCCACTCTTTTTTTGCAATCGGTTTGATGTCAATGGTTACCTTATACGGACTACGACCTGATCCCAGGACTAGGGCAGTGACTTTGCCTGGTTTGATCTGCAAATCCAATACTGCGCTGTGACGTACATAGCTTCGGCCCCGACCAATGCGATTTTCATAATCGGCGTAGCGTTCCAGGTTTTTGTTCCAGGATTTGCCCCACCATGAATTTGCCAGAGTCTGGCTTTTCAGTTGTATTGGCTTTAGATTTGGGTTTTTCTTGCGCAACTGTTTGAGTTTTTTTTCAGCTTTTGCACGGCGTTGAGCTACTGATACATAGGGCGGGTAGTAGTTATAACCATATCCCATAATCGCGTCCTTTATAATGAGAGCGTAAATAGTTTCATTAAGTCCTGATTGTTCATTTCCGTGATCCAAGCTTCTTTGGCTGTGGGCACGATTTTGTGGCTGAGCTCTGATTTTTCGTCGAGCATTTTATCTATCTTCTCTTCGATCGTACCCTGGGTCATAAATTTATGAACCATCACATTTTTGTGCTGGCCAATTCGAAAGGCACGGTCAGTGGCTTGATTTTCTACTGCTGGATTCCACCAACGGTCAAAGTGAATCACATGATTGGCAGCGGTTAAGTTTAAGCCTACACCACCCGCCTTGATTGATAGGATCATATAGGGAATATATCCTTTGCTTTGAAATTCTTCCACAATAGTTCTTCGCTTTTTAACCGCTGTACTGCCATGTAGTACAAGTCCCTCATGGCCAAAGATTTCTCTTAAGAAATGGTCTAGAGGTGGTATGATTTCTTTGAACTGTGTAAAGACGAGTACCTTTTCTCGTTTTTCATGAATAGTTTCACAGATGCTTCGTAAACGTTCAAACTTCCCGCTGTGCGATTCAGCATAGTCACCTTGTCCCAGATATTGGTCAGGATGATTGCACAGTTGTTTGAACTTGGTCAATGCACCCAAGACCAGTCCTTTTCGTTGGATACCTTCATCGGTGGTTGCCAGCGTCTCTTTGATCTGTAAAACCAGCTTTTTGTATAAGACCACCTGCTTTTTACTGAGGGTGGCGTAGGTCTTGCTTTCAACCTTGTCCGGTAGATCTGCGATCACATGTTTGTCTGTTTTTAACCGTCTCAGTATGTAGGGGCTTACGACTTGTTTCAGATTCGTATAGCCCTGTGGATTGTGTTTAAGGCCCTTGACAAATTGTGAAAACTCACGGGCTGAGCCCAGGAGCCCTGGGTTGAGAAAGTCAAACAGAGACCATAAATCGGACAGACGGTTCTCAATAGGGGTGCCGGTCATTGCGATACGGTGTTTTGTTCTTAATGATTTGACGGCTCGTGTTTGTTTGGTTCCCGGGTTCTTAATGGCCTGGGCTTCGTCAAGAATGATCATGTCCCATTCGCGTTGCCCAAGCCAGTCATATCGCTGGCACAGGCCATAGGTTGTAATGACCAGGTCATGCCCTTCCAGGGCGGGGCCATTCTGCAATATCTCGCGATCGGAATGACCAGAGGGATGCGCCAAAAACACAGCCAGCTTCGGTGCAAAGCGTTTGATCTCATCCAGCCAGTTGCCAATCAAGGAGGCTGGGATAATCAAGAGTGAGCGCGGTGCTGGCGTGTTATTTGCCGCCTTGGCTTTCAAGACGGTCATCATGGCCAGAAGTTGTACGGTCTTGCCGAGGCCCATGTCGTCGGCCAGACAGGCGCCGATCTGGAGAGAATTGAGAAAGCATAGCCAACTCAAGCCCTCCTTTTGATAGGGACGCAAGTTGGCCTTAAAGGTTTTTGGTGGACGGATTGCTTTGATCTTTTCTGGATGGTGAAGTTTTGATAGAACCGTCTGTAGCCACTTTCCATGTGAGATCTCAATGTTCTCATCCGTCAGAGTTGCACCTGATTGATTCGTGAGCTGAAGACGCATGGCATCTCGCAGTGACAGTCCGCCTTCATCCATTAAGGATTTTGCCCTTTGGTAGGCAGCCAGGGTTTGCTCAAGTCGGTCATGGTTCACTTCGACCCACTTACCCTTAATTAAGGCCAGTCCATCGGATTCAGCCAGGATTGTCTCGATTTCTTGTTCTGACAGGACGTCATCGCCCAAAGCCAAGTGTACATTAAAATCGAGTAAGCTGTTTGTTCCAAGAGATGTGGGTTGATCATTGCCAACGCGGATATTCATCTGAACACTTACCGCTTTGTTTTTCCACCAATTGGGAATGCGGCAGAGGATGCCTGTTTGTTCATAGAAGTTGATTTCCTGTAAGATGCTGTAGGCCTCATTGGCTGTGAGGGCCAAGGGATGGAAGATCTCACCGGTTTCCAGAATTTCGGCGATGAAGTCACTTTCTGTGGCGGCTTCATAAACCGTTCCCAACAGCTCCAGTAATTGACGGCTATTGTTTCCATACTCTGCTAGTGCATGCTTTAAGGGAAGATGTTTGGATTGGCCCTTTTCATTGAGTCCGGTTGAGTAGGTTGCCAAAAAAGCAAAGGGAGTCTCCTCTTGTTTGCTTTCCACCAAATGAAAGAAGACACGTCCTACTAAGTGGACCTTGGAGCTTAATGCACCTATAAACGTTTCAACAGACCCTGAAAATGCCTTGATTTGGCCTTGGTAGGCTTGATTGAGTCGTGTCCAGAGGGTCTGCAATATATCGCTTGTAAGGTATTCTGAACCAGGCATAAAGGGGGCTGTCTGGCACCATCTTTGGGTGTCTGCATCATCCAGTTCGATGGTTACATTGTGCCGCAAGGTCTCCAGTTCTGGTGTTTTGACCAGTTGGGAGCAAAAATAGCCTGTGAATTGTCGCCAGTAGGTTAGGGAAACAGACAGAGGGACTGTGGTGTCAGAAAAACCAAGAAATAACAGAGCATCCATCAGATCAATTTCATATCGCCGATAGAACTCTTTTTGCATAACCACTTGGTCTTTTGAGACAGCACCATCAGCATCACACCATTCCAGCTCAAAATCGCTGGAAGGCAGTATTGCAATACATAATTCAACAGGCATAGCTTACGTTATTTCTTTCTCATACTAGATTTAAATGACTTTGTCATGCTTGTCTCCAGGAGCAAGAGACCCATGCTATGATAGTATTTTAACCAAGAATAAAGTTAAAGACTTTATTAACTTTCTCGGAAACTTAATAAAGTCTTGATTTAAATCGACTGTTGTAGTATATGTAATACAGTTGATACAGTTGATACAGTTGATACAGTTTCGATCAGTGTTTAGTGTTTAGTGTTTAGTTTTGAGTATGTAGTACTCAGCAGTCGGAACATGGCCACTAATCTACTTAACACTTAACACTGAACACTGAACACTTAAAACTAACCCATGTACCTACGACTAAACCATCAAAGTGGCGAGCCTATTTACCGGCAGATTGTCGAGCAGGTCAAATTCAAAGTGGCCTCCGGACAGTTGACGGCGGGCGAGCAGTTGCCCAGTATTCGCGAGATGGCCAAGGATCTCAAGATCAATCCCCGCACTGTGGTCAAGGTCTATGAGGAATTGCAGTTCGCAGGTCTGGTGGTGCGGCGCCAGGGGCAGGGCGTGTTCATTGCTGAATCTCAGGTCGCCTTGCCAACCAAAGTTCGGCACAAGGCTATTGCAGATCTTGCCAGCCGGTTACTGTCTGAGGCCTCGCGAATGGGTGCAAGCGGTGAAGAAGTACAGGCCATTCTAAAGGAAGTGTGGGAGTCCATGAGAAAAAAATGAATGAACCTATAATCCAATATCCCTGTGAATGGTCGTACCGCATTATTGGGACTGATGAACAAGCCTTGCGTCAGGCGGCTTTTGAGAGCCTGGGCGTCTTGCCGTATAGCATGACGCTTTCTAATCAGAGTCCTGGCAAGAAATACCTCTCGATGAACATTGAAGTCATGGTTGAGACTCAGGCCATGCGCGATAAATTATTTTCTACCCTTGAAAAACATCCTGCAGTGAGATTTATGCTGTGATTTTGAGGGGGGCGGGCTACGGTGATGTAAGATCCCCGAAGTCCGCGAGAAGGGCATATTTTTTCAGCCAGGTGGTGTACATGATCCCCTGTGCATTGGGAGTTTGAGTGAGAGATGTGAGCCATTCCCTGGAAGAACTTAGATCCTTCGCATCGTAATAGGCTGCGCCCAATGTTCGAAAGCCTTTTTTCGAAAAGAAGGTCAGTGATTTGTCTCGGATTTTGTGGTACCAGCACATGATGGTCAGGTCTTTCGGCACATATTGCCAGCTGCCAGTGAAGTCACCCACCACACCATAGTAGTTGTTGCGTGCATTGTGGGCCGGGTCGAGCATGTCCGACCAGATGATCACTTCAATGGCCGGATCAATCCGTTTAAATATGTTAGACAGGCGTGTGACACAATCACCCAGAATTTCCGCCATGGTTTGGCCTCGACTCTGACAGGACTGGCAACCGCCTCCATTTCGGATTTCGTCCATGGAGAGCAGGACCTTTTTATAGGGAAGAATCTGATAGAGCTGTTTTGCCTGAGCTTCCCAATAGACATACAGGTCGGGATTGGACATGCAGAGACTGATCTGGTTGCCCCAGGCATGCGAAATAGAGGGGATCTTATAGCAGGTCAGTTCCAGTGCTTCGCTCTCATTGATGGTGCTGTCTGGCAGGAGTCTTATCTGGTCCAGGGACCGAAGATTCCGAATGGTTTCAAAGTCCTGGCCCTCCATAAAGGTTCTGGGGCGGTTTAGGCTTCGCAGGCTTCGTGGTGTGCCCTGTCTGGTCACAATGTTTGACAGGGTGTTGTCTTGACTTAGATGTAGATCGTCCAGCCAGAATTTACCAGACTGGCCACCCCAGATACCCGCGTATACCAAGAGTGTGGTTTCCTGATTATTTAGAAATTCAAAAGACACCTCTGTCCAGTCCTGAGTGGATTTTAGTGAAGGACTGTGGCTGGCCAGAGTGCCATTGCCATTCTTTTTCAGAATTTGAATCCTGACACTACTTGCTGGCTGAAGGTTCTGAGTCTTTATCTTGAGCGAAAAACGATAGGAGCGTCCAGGTTGGACAAAGACCTTCTGATTGATCCTGCCATGGCCGTGTTCATTGGCGGTGAAATTCTCAAAGCGAATGGACGTTTTGCCGGACGCCACACAATCGGTGTCAACAAACGTTATTTCGCCGGGTTGATCGTGGAATCCAAAGCCTGAAAATCGTCCTTTGACATGGGTTTCCAGATTACCATTCTTAAGGAGGTTGTCACTGGACGCTGGTACGAGTCGATTGTTTTTTGCAACCAGTGATACTGATACGGGTAGGGCGGCTGCAAAGTTACGATTGTGCCCGAGGGCGCCGCCCCCATAGCCTGCTGAGAACCCTGTGGGGATTAGCTCGATGTCTTTTTTGTCGCAATAGGCTCGGAGTTCTTGTAACAGAGCGATGTCAGATGCTTTCCACCGTGTGATACTGTCCAATCCAAAAGAAGAGAGCACCATCCCATTGAGTCCGTGAGCAGTCCCCACATCAATCAGGGATTTGATGGCGTTTACCCCTTCCCGGTTTCGTCCATACCCGAACGAGAAGATCCATCGGTGCTTCAGAGGTGACGGGTTTGGCTGAGCCTTAACAGGATAGGACGCAGGCATGAAAACGAGAAATATGAGCAAAACCAATAGGGTGACATTGAACTTCGGTTTCAGTGTTTTCATGCCTGGCCTCTTAAAATCGAACCCGTTTGTGTCTAGAGGTCCCTTCTATTTGAGGGGGAGAACCGCCTGCACGGGCAGTCCTTGACCTGGTGCGATCAGTACATTCGTGTAATCTCACTGCCTCTTGGGAAGAGGATATTCATTTCTTGAGCCAGAGACTTGACCATGTCATGCGATCGGTTGTGATTGGTCGATACATCCTTTTTGTGCGGTTGATATTCAATATGATCGGTTATAGCCATGGCATCCAGGCCGTCCCGCCAGGCCTCCTTAACACGAACCGTTGGCCAGACCTTGCCATCAGAAAAGACTGTATGCATATGAAAATCGCAGGCCAATGTGGTGTACCCTGGAATATCCGGGAAACTCAACGGTCGCTTGGGTGCCGCCAGAGACAGGCCAGCTGTTAAAAAGAGGCATAATTCGCAAAGAATACTCGTTGAAGTCAATGTCAACTTTCTCATACCATCTCCTTACTCTGCTATTGGTTGTCTTTGAATAAGCCGGATCGTTGGCCGACTCAAGGGTCTGTCATTGAGCCAGCACAAAATCGGTGTCAGCTTTCTTCAGATTCAGTGGCTTGATCCAGATGTTGCGGTAGCGTACATCGTGACCTTCGGCCTGCAGCTTTAGGCCACCCGGGACATCTGTAATGCCTTTACCTCCGTCGTTGCCTCCGTCCAGTCCGGAATTCTTACCGCCCCAGACCTGATTGATGATTTGGTTGGTATGGGATTTCTTACCATTGAAGTACATTGTGACCCTGGCTTTTTCTGTTAATTTGCCCTCTTCAAATCGGGCCGCGCGGAACTGTATGTCATAGGCATTCCATTTTTCTACCCCATTATAAAGGTGGTAGGGCGATTCCGCTTCATTGATGACAGCCCCCATTCCGTGTTTGGTCTTGTCACCATCCAGGACCTGGATTTCGTAGCGGTTTTGTAGATACACACCACTGTTGCCGCCATGTTTCATAATGAGAAATTCGATATGCAAACGGAAATCGCGAAATGCCTCTTGAGTCACAATATCCGCCGCCCCATACTTACCGCCTGCAGCTGCAGGATCATCGCTTTTGACCACAGTTCCTTCATCCACTGGATCATCGACAATCTGCCACTTGATGGGAAGCTCTGAACTGAATCGAGGTCCCTCCCAATAGGTCCAATTCTCATCCAGCATCTCACGACTGCCGTCGAACAGCATCTTGGCACTGCGAGGTCGTTTTGCACCCACGTCTCCGGGACTCGTTTTGGAAGGTCCCATGGCACAGGCCCCAATCAACAGACACAATGGCAATACAAACAAGCACCTGGCGTTCATTGCAATCCCTTTCAAAAGTGAATCATGGTTCGTTTAAGTGGGTCATCGACAACAGCGTGAATATACCACACCCCAAAGCCAATATCAATGAAAGGTCGTCCATCAATATAATCAGACGTTTCTCCGACAGGCTCCTAGAGCAGAACTGGGATCTGCCAGGCCGTGAAGAGGATATATCTTCCGATTGGGAAGACTTTTGTAGGAATTTTCAAAAATAACGGGCTATTCAAGGGATGAACTCGTGGGAATGAATGTGCATGAACTCATGATGCCAGGCCCACAGAAAGAAGGGACGCCTACACGCACACGCACACGCACACGCTCTTGGGGCAGGGGCAAAGGATGTACAGAGCTTCAGGGACGCTATCTGGTTATGTTCAAGGATCATCAAATCCAGGAGAAGACCGATATCGAACCACTTGAGCCGGAGGATAAAGAGATTCTCCAGAGCTTGGCCAAACAGTACTTGGAGCATCAATTCAAAGCTAATTAATCCGAGGGGGGGACCCCGGGGAAAGGGGGTGGGGTCTCGGGTCACGAAATACGACATCGACCAGTTTTTTAATTTTTATGGTCTATTGGCTTAGGATAATAGACAAAAGAAGGGGCTGCAAGCGAATGCCTACAGCCCTTTGAAAGTCTATACAATTGTGATTCAGCCATTAAGCTGTTTTGCGTTTGCGGAGTCTCATGCCAGCCGCTCCAAGGCCTAGACAGCCCAAGAGAAATGCGCCCGGGGTTGGGACTACATTGAGGGTCAAATCATCCACCAGAAATTTCGATCCCAAGCCCAACCGAAGCTCATCAATAGCGTCAACTTGAGCACCGTAATGTTCATAACTTTCGTTCAGGCTGGTGTCTACACTCCATAGTTTGATACCATTATTCCAACCCGACAAAGTGCCAGATAAACTGTCTATGCCACCTGACTCTGGGTCAGTGCCCCATTTTTTTGCCCACAAACCGTCAAAGGTAAAATCACTGCCGTTTTGCTCTCTGATGCCACCAGTACCCCCAAAATGATTGTAAAGTGCAAAGTTCCCACTAATGGCTCCATAGTTATCCGAAGAACCCACCACGTCGATCCATAGAAGTTGGTCGTTCCCTGACTCTGGCAGCGTCTCGGGTGCAAAGATAAACCCTTTATATCCTGGCGCGATTGTTGGCATGATTCCGTAACTATTTTGAATGCTAGTTACGTCGTCAAAAGTTAAAAGACCAGCATGCGCCTGACCCACACCAAGTAACATCACCGCCAAAAACAAAAAGGGGAAGCACGCCATTGATTTCATCATACCCATTTTCCGCTCCTACAGAAATAGTTAATCCATTGACTCTGACAATCCTATGTTGATGAATAAAGAAAACCACCACTTTCGACGCAACGTACCACTCTCTCACGGAATTTAGATACCAAATCATTTTATCGAAAGCAAGTCAAATTTGGAAAGTTTCAGAAAAGACTAAACCCTGCTAAGCATAAAGAAAGCGAGGCTAATGAGTATTCACCAAATTAAAGACCATTCATTGGGGCATTCTCCATTACGCTGAATAAACTGCCAATAAGTACCCGCCTGCCCTCGTTTGATTTCATAAGGAAGCTTAGCTGTGGCATAAAAGACCGTGGTGGAAGACCTTGCTTTCTATTGCCTATGGAAGCGGATTGAGATGTGACGAAATTCTAAATCTGACCTGGGCAAATATGACGCCTCCCTCAGAAATAATTGGCTGGCAAAAACTTTTCGTAAGTACATAAAT
>CAZBTJ010000082.1:0-24067 GCA_964494325.1 uncultured Pirellulales bacterium | reverse complement strand
TCCATAAGTCCCGATACACCGGGCTTCGCCTGTCGCGACGTGAAGATTCGTGGTTGAACCAGTTTTTCGTTTTTCGTGGTTTGTTTTAAATCTGTGTCCGCAAGTGTTGTTCTCAGCTGTAGGCTTCTTTGCATTCGGCACGCTCCCTGCGGGATCTTCGACTTGAGCAAACGCAGTGAACGAGCGCAAGACAGGAAAGAGCTTACAGCTCTTTTTGAACCACTGCGTGGACTGGTTAAATAGACCCCTCAGGTCTTCGGCGTGGCAGGCTTAATACGTGGGTTTGTTCAGATAACGTCAGCATCTTTGTGAATTATGTGTTTTCTGTGGTAGGCATAAAGACGATTACGATGACCACAGAAAACGCAGAGGGACACAAAATCACAACACATAATCAGTGGGATACTTAAATCCGAGTACCGACCCCGTTTCCATTATTTACATCCGAGTACTGCCGTTTCCATTCATTAGATGCTTCAAAACCGAGATCAGGGCAATACACGCTACATCGGTCCGAAGCGTTCTGGCCCCAAGACTCATTCTGACAAAACCGTTTCGGTCAAACATGTCCGTTTCATAGGGTGTCCATCCACCGTCAGGACCGAGCGCCAATACAACGGGAGCCGTACAGCTTGGGATGTCGTGTGCATCATCTTCATGTGACGGATGGGCAAGAATCCTGGTTCCAGAGGGAAAGAGTTCATCCATTCGATCTTCAACAAACGGTTTCAATCGTCGTATAATAGTGACTTCAGGCAGACGTGTATCACCTGTTTGCTCAAGTCCCTCAATGAGCAAAGGCTCGTAGTGTTCGGTTCTGAGCCAATGCGTACCATAGTAGTCTCTTTCAACCTTAGCAGCGTTGGTGAGAAATATCCGGCGAATTCCCAAGGAGGCCAATGGGGCCAAGAGCCGCTTCATAACAAGCGGACGCGGCATGGCGAGAATAAGATCAATGCTCGCTGATGGCCTGGGCGAGTCATTGAAGTGGCAGCTCAGGTGAATATCAGTCTTCGTTATTTCTTCTATAACCCCTGTTCCAATAGAACCATTAAGAATCCCGATCCTAACCGACTGTCCTGGTTTCCCCCGGAGCACGGATACAATATGCTTGGCGCGACGGTCAGACAGAAATACCCGTCCATCCTCTGTCAGCTCTTCTTGTTTCAAAATAATAATGTTCATTCTACGATTTTGGCCTCAACTTGGACCCAGGTAAAGTCTAAAAGCAGATAACGACAAACTATTTTGAGTCACTCTGACTATTAAACGGGCCATGGGGGAATCAAAACTAGTGCTTTCCCCTCCCCGTAGAATGGCGTGACAGTTGTTGTATGTCACTGTACATAATTAATTTAGGCACAGTGGGCCTCCTTGAATCTTGCCTAAAACCCATTTTTTCGTGGACTGACTTCTAAATTTCCTCTTATCGATTGTGAATTGCACGAACTTGGTGATGGGATTATCATTCATGGCTTGGATTCAATCACTATAACCCGGTGTACCAGCGATAGAGTCACTGGAACGCCACCCCGCTTCCTGAGACCAGCTATTGGGATCTTCAGTCATCGGATTCATGAGGGTCAGTGAATGGCCATCCCCGTCGGTAAGGGGATACCAGTCGTCGCTGTACTCGAATTCCTGAATAGTGTAGCCCAGGGCGTCCTGGCACTGGATGGTTTCCCCGGCATTATCAAGCTTGCCCTGGTATTGGCCCGCGACCCTAGTCGCCTGATCGGGATAATACTGTCTGAAGGTAGCAAGGTCTTCCACAAGCAGTACATAGTCTTGAGCGGCAAGTTCCCGGTCCGAAAAGGTAAATTCGATACCCTTGGTGAACTGGACAAGGTTGAGGTTGATCGTTTCCGAGCTGGTGTTTTTCAATTCAATGAAATCGAGATTGGGGTCCGCGTTGTCACCATCCAAACTGTGGTACATCAGTTCGGTGACACGCAGGTTCTCTGCGATCGGTCCCACTGAGAACGTCACTTCATTCAGGGCACTCCACTCCCCATTTTTTAAGGTACGGGCCTTCACCACACAACTCTGGGTGAGGGAGATCGGAGCACTGTACTCATTGCCTGACTGCGGATCCGCCCCATCAAGGCTATAGTAGATGGTACCACTCGGGGCCGTCATGATGAGGGGAAATCCCGAGGCGACCTGCCCTCCCCCTTGATTGAAGGTTGGGGCATCGGTGTCCGGATACCATCCCTTGGACTTGAGCTGCTCCAATACCACCTCCGTGCGTGTTTGGGGAGAGGCCAGTAGATAGTCGTCAATAATGCGATTGACGATGACCAGCCAGTCATCATCGCGAGTCCGCGGATCATTGGGCGTCAGGTAATCGCCCCAACGCGCGGATTCAGCGATAATGGCCAGCTCCATCTCGTTAGCACGGGTCATCAGTCGCGTGGTGGAGACCTCTGCCGTGAACGTACCGCTGTTGAAGAAATGTTGGTGTACACGGTCAATGAAACGTTGGTAGTAGTCCGACGAATCGGCCATAAGCCGAACGTGTATCCACCAGGGATTACAGTTTTTCCGCTGCGAGAGCTGAGACTTCAGCGTGACGTTCACACGATCAAAATTCACACCCGCAGATAAATGAACACCCAAGAGATGCTCTGCGTCATGAGAAATGAACTTGAACCCATCCGGATTGACACGGTTATAAATGGCAAAAAGATTGCGAGGCATGGCATCGCTACCAGGTCCTCCGATCGGAGCATCCCGATTGCCGCCGTAAAAAACAAGGATCATATAGTCAATCAGGTTGTCCACATCCAACAACTTGGTGTTGTCAGGATTATCAGTCCCATCAGGGTTGTTCCCCTGGATGCATTGATAGTCCGCGAGATCCTTGATCCCGGCATTGATCTCAGTCCACAATTGATAGTAGGCCTCCAAATTACCATCAGTCGCCTCAATAACACCCTGGTTGTCACTCGACTTAACAGTATCGTAGTCCTCCTTGTCGCCGCCGAAATAGGCAGCCCCAAAATTGGCTTCCGGGCGTTCCTCGGTTTGATAAAGTCCCCAATATTGGCCATTGATATAGACGTGACAGTACCCTCCGCGTGTACAGGGTTGTCCCATGTCACGATGGGTATCTCGGGCAAAGATATCGTAGAGCCAAGTGCTATCGGCAGCACTGCCCAGGTGCCAGGAGAAATTCTGACCGGTACGCAAATCCAGTTTGTCGAAAGTATCGGCGCCCTCATCACCGAAGAGAGGGTAGCGGAGCTTGGCTTCTCCGTATTCAGAGCGGAAGAACAGGCGGAAGGAATGCTTTGGGTTACTACTGTTGCGGCTCATACCGCCACGAATACGTATACCGGCATCAATTTGAAAACCTTCCGACCCATCCGGATTGAGCAGTTCCACGGATACCGGGCGTTCCCAGATTCTTCCGTCCTGTTGGGCATTCATATAGATCCCGGTCGTGGTACCAAAGAGATGGCTTGCGCCAGTGACCAAAGAGATAGAGGGAATGGATAAAAGGGCCTCCTCCATCAGGTCAGTGTAACGGGGATCATTCACGACATCAGGATCCATACCGTAATTCATGACCTGTGATGCGCTGCCACCCTGACCTCCTCCACCGGGTCCACCCGGGCCCGGTCCACCCGGTTGCTGTCCAGGCCCGGACGAGGTACTTGAAGAACTGGGTGATGGCCACTCGGCAGTGGGTCTTTGACCATTGGACGACTGATGGATAACGTCGGCAGCGAACACATAGGTGCATGTACTGATGTCACTGGTTTTCCAACCGGATTTTACGGCTTGAGCACGTAGGCAGGAGGTCTCGGTGATGGATATTGGGCCGGAATAGACCGTTCCGGTGGAATATCGTCCTGTGGCTGTATAGGGTTCTGCACCATTGAGTGAATAATAGATGACCGCTCCCTCCGTATCACAGGTCAGAGCCACGTCCATCGGACTTTCATAGAAACCGTGGGCATGACTGACATCAACCCGATCCACACTGTCAATGTACC
Source organism: uncultured Pirellulales bacterium (assembly GCA_964494325.1). Classification (GTDB taxonomy): domain Bacteria; phylum Planctomycetota; class Phycisphaerae; order Sedimentisphaerales; family Anaerobacaceae; genus JAIPFM01. Next base: position 20,066 of record CAZBTJ010000082.1, on the reverse strand, counting down.
CGTCGTTATTGGCCGCATTGGGTGTGGGCGTGGCCATGAATTGCCAGCACTCGTTGGCATCCGGATAGCGTCCGTAGGAGATATCCTCGTCTTGCTCGGCAAAACCAAGACTATCAATCAAACTCACACCGTCACGACCAAACAATCCAATTTCCTCCCCGTCTGCACTGAGCTTGAAATTGGCATGCAAGCCTACGTCGTTGAGATCACCATCGGCCAAGATCACCAGAAAGCCCCCCGCATCAACGGTCGTCAGCGTAGGATTGTCCAGGGGAAACTGCCACAGGGTCGGTTCGTTGAAGTCATCTGCCAGATAGAGTCCTCCGACATCGATCGCATCGGCGCCATAATTATAGAGTTCTATCCAGTCTGCGTAATCACCCTGCGGATCTTGAATGGTCTGGCTGTTAGAGGCCATGAATTCGTTTATGACCAGCGTGATCTGGGGTTCACCCATTGACTCCTGAGCGTACGTTGCTCCGCTGAGTCCTATGACCAGTATGAAACCCAATATCAGCATTTCTCGGATTTGTGTGATCCTGTCACTCATGATTCATACTCCTCTTTACTTATTGAGATGTCTCGGATGCCAGCGCTAGAAACCACTGATTCAGATAATTGGACGTCGAAAAAGGTCGACGACCTGTGCAACAAATGACTTTTTTTTCGCAACAAAAAACAAGTGCGCATTGCGAACATCCGTGACGCTGAACAAACTGTGTTGGGGCTATGATAGCGTCTTAATGCATGAACGAGTTGTAAGTAACCCAACGGAGAATCAAAACTGGGGTATCAAATCCTGGCCATCACTCCGGATCGTCCTGCCATGCTGGGCAAGAGCCTGGACAAGGTCAAGGTCTCCTATACCCTGCTCTCGGATAGCCGCATGAAGGCTGCTCAAGCCTTTGGCATCGCATTTCAACTGGACAAGCCCATGCTCAAAATGCTGGCCAACTACAACATCGACATTGAAGATGCCTCGGGCGAAACCCACCATCAGTTGCCCGTGCCCTCGGTTTTTATTGTGGGCAAGGACGGACGGGTCGGCTTTGCCTATGTCAATCCCGATTACAAGGTAAGGCTCGATGCAGACGTTCTGCTGGCTGCAGCCAAGGCTGTGTTAAAGCAATAGATCTAACAGAGACCCTTATTTGACGGGTGGCCACAAATAAGTGACTCAGAGACCTGAGGGGAATGCGACCCATTCTCGCGGCCACCTACATCCGCCGTCTGTTCAGCTATTTTGCCTCCCAATGGAAAGTCTCATCTTTGACTTTGAGTCGCAATCTGTGGCTCATCGGACCGGGTTGTGCAAACGATTTTGGCGCTGCGGCCTTGAGCATGGCTTTGGCCGCAGCATATTGGGTGTCACCAGCCAGGTTGTCCCACTCGTTAAAATCTCGCTTGACATCGTAGAGTTCCTCGGTGCCGTCTTTGTAATGGATGTATCGCCAGTTTTGGTTAATGATGGCATATTCATCGGGTATCATGCCAGGCAGCAGGACATTGCGGTCTTTTGCCAATTCGGGATTATGAAGAACCGGTGCGAGCGACGTTCCCTCCAGACCCTCCGGAGTGGGAAGGCGACACAGATCAGTAAATGTCGGATACATGTCGATCAGGCTTACAGTGGACTTGACCACAGCTGAAGACTCGATGCCAGGGCCAGCCCAGATAAAAGGCACACCTGAGGTGCGCTGCCAAAGGGTATGCTTGCCCCAGTCCAGTTTCTCACCGTGATGGTAACCATGGTCACTCCACAAGACGATGATGGTATTGCCCGCATTGGGGCCTTCTTCCAAAGCATCGATAAGACGGCCCAGCATCGCGTCCGCATAGGAAATACAGGCCAAATATCCATGGATGGCATCTTCAACAGCATCAAGCTGAACCAGACGGCGATGATGGGCGCCTCGGGCCATCTTGGCCTTACGCACGGCTGGCGGCAGGTCGTCAAGGTCATCCGCTTTATAAGCTGGTGGCTTGATCTTTTCAAGATCGTAAAGGTCAAAATACTTTTCCGGGCAATAGTTGGGAAAATGGGGTGTATAGAGCCCCACGGCGACAAAGAACGGCTTGTCGTGTTTCTTTTTCAGAAGGTCACAGGCCCACATGGTTCGGATCGTATCGGCCATCTTCTCCTCGTCTTTGTTGAGGACCTTGCCCCATTCGAGAAAGAACTTATTGGCCGGCTTTCGGTCATGATTGAAAATGCTGTTGGGGTAGGGTTTGGGGAGAATGGGATCGTCGGTTGACCAACTGTCCAGCCCCCAGCCGTTCTCCTTCTGGTCCTGGCTGCGCACGAAAAATTCGTCCCATCCACGCAGGTCAACATACCCCTTGGGATGATGGAACAGTTTACCCGCACCATACGTCAGGTAACTGCCTTTCTGGAATGTCACCTGCAAGGGCTGAATCTCCGGTAAGCTGTGGTGATAGACCTGCGTCTTGTAACAGCCGGTCGTGGTGGCATGTCGCCCGGTGAAGATGGCCGAACGCGATGGCGCACAAAATATACCGGCCGTATGCGCGTTTTGAAAAGTGACGCCGGATGCTGCGAGACGGTCCATGTTCGGAGTCACAGCCTGCTCATGTCCATTGGGCCCAACCCAGTCACAAAGATCATCCAACGCAAAAAAGAGGACATTCGGTTGTGGTTTGTGTTGAGCTGCGTTTACACTCAAACACAGCGATGTTATCAGTATCAATCCTGTTCGTATCATTGTCATTTTCCTTTTATGGACGCGGTCCATTTGATTTTTCTTGACTTTCTTTTGTTTCAGCAAATGTAGAAAATGGCACGCCCTTCTTCATAAGCTCTTTCAATTCAGCCCAATACTCTGTATACACATCACGAGGATCACAGGCGTGCTGCTTGCACACAGATGCGGCCATACCGAGCACCTCACCCATCATGCCTGTGGTTCTCATCACGCGTACAGTGCCAAGTGCCACATGTGTCACACTGATATTGCGGCCTGCCATCATTAGATTGTCAATATTACGCGAGTACAGGCACCGATATGGAATGGGATATGGCGAGATCTTCAATGTTCTGGCCTCTGCCCGAAATGCATCACAGGCACACAGCGGCGTCTTGGGATAGTGCAGATCGATTGTCCAGGTTGTGGTCACACATGCATCGCCAAATGCCTTCTGGCCTTCAATATCATGCTGACATAATATCACATCACCAAGCAGTCTACGCGATTCACGTTTGCCGCCTATATACGCAACCCATTCGAGTCTGCGTTTGGCAAACTTTTCTCTGAAACGCTCATGATTCTTGAGCACTGCCCAATTGCCAAAAACAACGCGTAAACCGTAATCCCGAATATGCTCAAAATCCATCACCTGATCATAATGAGCACCTGTTTCCCAGTCCCAGTCGCCTCGGGTTGTATTTGTGCAGCTGTGCTCATCAAACTGTACAGCCCATGGACACTCAGGGAACGGGGATGTTCGTTCCTCTTTTATCGAGTACCACTGAACTGACGTTCCCATCACAAGTTTGTCACTTTTCGCAACAGCCAGCTTCTCCTCTGTCAACACCTTGGCTTCTCGGCCGACACGAAAATCGGCCTTGGCCATAAATCCAAGGTTTCCATCCCCGGTGCAATCTGCAAACAACCGCCCCTTGAAACTCAACCTCTCACCTGTACGCGTGTCCTGTCCGGTCACACTCGTAATGCGGTTACCCTCCCTTGTCACATCATTGACATGCATATTGAGAAAGAGACAGATGTTCTTTTCAGCAAGTACGGCATTTATCTTCTTCTGATCTTCATAATTCGACGCAGGGCCGGCATTATGCGTCATCTTCTCCGGATGTTTCTCAATCACATCCTGAACATATTTACTTCGCGGCAAATCAGGGGCGCGATCTGCCTCCCACTTGTTCCAGTGCCCAACTGGACCGATCTCGTCCACAAGATTTCCCAGCTTTGGATAGGGTGCCTGGCGCACAAGCCCTGACAGCCCCACCCTTACCTCAGAACTGTTGTTGCCCCCCAGCACAGAACGGTTCTGGATCAAAGCAACACGGCATCCGCCGCGTGCGGCGCTGATGGCCGTACATATCCCAGCCATCCCACCACCCACAACTACAATGTCATACTCTCCCGCATCTCTCGGTAAATCTGGATACCCGAGCAGCTCCCTTCTAAACTCATCCAGAGCCTCAAGGCTGTTTGGAGGCCTGAGTTCATCATCAGTGCTGAAAACTATCGAGTCACACCGTCCACCAAAACCGGTAAGATCATGGAGGCTCAGTACCACATTCTTGTTATGAATGTGCACCACCCCACCATCCTGCCAATGCCACTGGGCCCCCTCCGTGCCGAACATGGTGCCAACCGCTTTTCCATTGACAGACAATTGAAACTTACCTGGGAACCCCTCTGCCTTCATAGCCGGTGACAGGCCCTCTTTCTTCCACTGCCCTACCCAATCTCGAGTGCGTACCCAAAGTCTGTATTCACCTTTTTTCGGAAAGGTCACCGTTGCCGTGGCATCGTCAACCGGCCTGCCCAGCCCATGAGCAAGCAGATACGGGCTGCCCATCTGATCCATGACCTGGGTATCAAGAACCCACCCTCCCAATTCAGTAAAACTCTCCGCTTCAACAAGGACCGTAGCAGGGGCAGCTCCCAATACAGCCAAACCCAGCATCCCCAAGAACATGAGGGCGAATAATTCAATCTGAGATTTCCCATTGAGCGCGTTACCAAACATAAATCAATCCTTGCATATGATGTCTTTTACTTTGATACAGGCTGCTCACCTGCCGGGCGGATACCGGTGCGCATCTCTTCGTGGAAAAGAATGACCATGGCACGGAGCTTCTTGATCAACTGGGCATTACGAACCGGCCTGGTTTCGCCAGGGTCCTTTTCCAGGTCAAAAAGCTGCAGATTAGGATGGAGTCGTAATTTCCAGTGCGACCACCGCACTGCAGCAAGCGATCCCATGCTGCCATGATAGAAAAATGCCTGATGATATTCTTCCTGCGACACGATGCCTTTCCACTCGCCTGGCGGATTCCACGGGCGACGCAAAGGCACCGATGCATTCAGTGACAGTCCTGCTGTGGCCGAAGGCACAGTCTTGCTCCGCCCCTTAAGCAGAGGGAAGATATCACGTCCATCAATGACCCGCCCCTCGGGCACCTCCAGACCAGCAAACGTGGCGAAGGTAGGATACCAGTCCATGGCATGTATGAGCTGTGCAGAGGTTTGGTCTGCCTTGACCCCAAGGCCGGGTCCCCATGCAATGCAAGGGACTCGGATACCGCCCTCCAATGTGGTAAGCTTGCTGCCCCGTATGGGCTGGTCGGGTGTTCGTCCTGGGCCGCGACCATTGTCAGAGGCATACACCACCAATGTATTATTTTCAATGCCCAGATCTTTCAATGTGTCGAACACTCGTCCCACATGATGGTCCAGGCACTGGATCACATCACCGTACAGGCCAAAGCGTGACTTCCCCCTGAACTCATCTGTAACACCCAAGGGATTATGCGCCATGGTGTGAGGCAGATACAAAAAGAACGGACGATCTTTGTTTTCCCGGATAAAGCCAATCGCCTCATTGGTATAGGCTTCGGTCAATTCTGCAGGATCGGCCGGGCGCTTGATCACAGTTTCATTTCGCATCAAGGGGACGCCGCCCTGCTTCTCGAAATAGACTACCTCCACAGGATCGAGGTTATGGAGCAACCCAAAGTAGTGATCGAATCCCTGCTGCCTCGGCAGGAATGGGGGCAGAAAACCCAGATGCCACTTTCCTATGCAGGCTGTGGCATAGCCGGAGGATTGGAGCAGTTCAGCCAGGGTCAATTCATCAGGATGAATTCCCTTACGTGAGTCAGCACGTTGTACCCACGTGGCCAACCCCACTCTGCGAGGATAACAGCCTGTCAAAATGCCCGCACGCGACGGACTGCATATCGGGGCGGCCGCATAGTAATCGGTGAACCGAATGCCCTCTTTGGCCATGGTGTCTATTCTGGGTGTATCCAACTCCTTGGCGCCGTAACACCCAAGATCATAATATCCCTGGTCATCGACCAGGATAAAGATCAGATTCGGTTTGGGCATTTCGGCCATCGCGTATGGCACACACAAGTTTGTCAAGATAATCGCGATGATCCAGAGTAATCCATGTGCGCATCGTTGTTTCTGCTTCAATTGGTATCTCCTTTTGCAACACTAGTTGCGATAGTCTCATCCATGATTACGATCCTGAAACCCACGTTGAATATGCGCTGCCAGGAGGAATACCCCAAGCGAAAACTGCTGCGGCTCCTTGAAGGCCTGTCAAAAAACGAGCCGCCGCGAACGATTTTTCGATCGGGATCATAGTCGCTGAGCGTCCACTCGGCAGCATTGCCATGCATGTCACGTAATCCCCAATGATTGGGTTTGTACGAGCCCACATTTGCGCACACACGCTTGCCATCGTCAAAACGGGTGTTGGCGAGTTCCGCACCCTCAAGGAGCAGATGAGGCACACCTCCGGTGGCCTGGGTGACTCCCCCTTCGGGCATCATGCGCCCGATGTGTTTGCCCAGGCCTATGCTGAAGCTAAGATCGGCCATATTGGCAAACGCAGAAAAGTTGTCATCAACCATGCCATAGTTCAAGGGAGTTTCACTCCCCGCCCGGCAGGCGTATTCCCACTGCTGTTCAGTGGGAAGCGTCACTGTCAAGGCGCTCCGTTTTGACAGCCATTCACAGAACGCCATGGCCTGGTCATGAGACACCCGTACTACAGGCTGGTCTGCCCCGTTGAGAGAAAGCCCCTTTCCATCTGCACGATCCCGGCGTTTTGAATAGTATCCGCTGTCGTGTGATGGATCGAATTGTCGAAACTGGGCATTGGTGACTTCACATTCACTGATCCAGAAGGGTTTGTCTATGTGGACGACCCTTTGAGGAAACTCATCGGCCTGGCCGTAGATATCCCCCATGACAAACTGACCTGCCGGCACTCGCACAAATGACAACTGGACCCCTCCAAGATTGACCTGGCGTTTGACAGGCGTAGACATTTCTCGTGGCTTGTGTTTGTCTTTCAAAGAAAGAGGCTCTGGCCGTGAACTCACATGTGCCAAAACAGCGTCCCCCGGTTTCGTCGCACTCACATAAATTGTCTCAGGATCATGCGTGGGGCCGCCGTAGCGTTTGCGAAGTGCCATGCGCCGCTCATGCGCACCATCCGGAATGGGAAAGACGTCACCCCAGGTCCCGTGACAGGGGCCGTTGAGGTCGATCCAGGTGACCAGCCGACTCCAGGCTTCAGAATCCAGTTTGACACCATGATGTCCCTTTTCGAGCATTTGGATAAGTTCACTGGTATTGGCGTGATATTCACCGGGTGTCAAAAGGCTGACATCATCCTCGATACCCACGCGCCTGATATATTGGATCAGCACATCATAGGCCGGGCTGTATTTCAGTTTACCCTGGGTGGCCTCAAACATATCAGGATGGAGACGTGCCACATAGCCAATCGGTTTGGGCTCAGCCCTGCCGCCGTCTGACTCGGATCGAAGATCTGCCACCCCAGATTCTGTCCCATCGTGACATGACACACAGTATTGGTTCAGTACAGGCTGGACCTCTCGCTCGAAATCAAACCCGCGAGCAGGCCCGTACCAGGGTGTCAAGGCGTGCGGTGCTTTGTTGGCAGCCAGGGCAGGTTTTGACTCAACGGCCTCATTCGGTGCTTCGTGGCACCCCGCGCAAGACACATGTTCACCCGGCATAGCCGTGAACCAACTGCGCATGAGTTGAATGGCCTTGTCTTCGCAGTCCAGAACCTGCACAGCCACAGGTGTATTGGCCGGGATTTCGAAGCTGGCCGATCCGTCTTTTTCCAGCGGCACAGTGCCCAGGATCTGCATGGCTTCCCAGGGACCGCCATACCCGATCTTGTCTGATCCGGCCAAGCCGCGATACCCGAAGTGATAGGCGAGGAGGCGAAGTTTTTTCGCCGTGCCCCGGGGCACGCCCTGGAGGCCAGGACCTGCGTACACGTCTTGAATGAACACGGTGGCCGTGTCACTGGCCAGATCCACCTGCTCGGGCACCACGGGTAGCCGTTTTCTCGGTGCAATCGGCGTGGGTTCGAGCAGGGCATAGCCGGGCTCCTCGCGCAGCAGGACCAGATTGTCGAATACGTCCGCCAGATACACGGCCCAATTGGATCGAGCATTCAGTTTTGCAGACACGAGGAAGTGTTTATCGGTTAGCGCATAGGGGTGGAGGAACAGGGGCCAGTCGCCTCGGACAAGGTCGTCCTTGATTTTCGGCGTGATGGAATCGCCCTTGCCGCTAATGCGCTGGACGATTCCTGCGGCCTCGTACCACCCCACGCTGGTGTCGACCAGTACCAGTTGCCCTGCGCGGTGTGCGCCGTGATAGCCGGAAAGGATGCTGATGATCTTCGTGGATTCACCGGGCAAAGCCCGCGAAAAAAACAGGGCATTCGGATACCAGGAATTGCTGCCGTAGATGGCACGCTGTTTTGTGCCGTCGGGATTCATGACCATCAGCTGACGCAGAAAGATGTGGCAAATGCCCGTGTAATCCCATCGCTGATAGAGGACCTGCCCATTGTTCAGGATCGTGGGGTGATAATCGTGGTCCTGATCATAACAGACCTGTCGCACTGCGCTCCCATCTCGTTTCATGATGTAGAGATTGTTGACGCGCTTCTGCCCATGCCAGCACGGCACGGATTGATAAGAGGCTGTTGAGCCGAATACAATATCGCCGTTCGGCATGTATGCCCCGTCCATGCAATCCACATCGTCCGGCATGTGGGACACCTGGCGCAGATTTGCATCTGCCAGGTCCAGTTCGAAGAGTTTCCAGTTCGTATTGTCTGATTGCGTAAAGAGCACGTGGCGCGCATCGAAGTCCAGATCGAGCTGACCGACATAGCCACTGTGGTCCGGGCGGTAGACCGTCTTCAGAGCAGCGCCGGGTGCACCGGGAGCCAACATCGCAATCCGGTCGTCATATCCCATGCGCTCCAGAGACGCGTTGCATTCATGGTTTGAAGGCATGGCGATGTCCCGCGCCAGGCCGGCTGAATAGCCGATCTCCGCGTCCCTTGAGGTCATGACACTGGGCGACTTGGGATCTTTTGGCTTACGCTGCACCACAAGAATACCCGGTAGGTTCAGCAGCGTGGGATTCGCCAGGAGCGCTTTGCGGCGCAGGGCTTCGAGTTTCTCCTGCGCCTGGCGTCTGTTCGAGTTGAGTCGGGGCAGCAACGCATTGAGTTGTTGCAGGTAGTACGTACCCTCAGGATAGGCAGATCCATGCATTTCGATGAGGTCTTCAATGGCCAGTTTCAGCTTGTGGGCACTTTGAGGAAGGAATTCACCAGCGAATGCGATTGTGGCATTAAACAGGCCCAGGCCTGCCAAACACAAAGCCAGGACAAGTCGTGATGGGTTCATTACAGCAGGCCTCCAGGCTTGGAAAAAAGCAAGGTGTCATATATATAACACTGTTTTAACACAAAAAAATACCGTGTTTGGATTCTAGTGTCAAGTGTCAAGCGTCCAGCGTCCAAAAGAGTTTCAATAAGTTTCAACCCGTGCCTCTCTCCCATACACCAATTTCAATGTGGACCAGTCCGTCATGACTGGCGCCGGGGTTTATTCTCCATTACGTCAATAGCCACATGAGACAATTCAATTAGGCACGTCTTTCTTTATCACCTGTCACTTCTAATGCTTTGTCACATTTTAAGTTTAGGGTATGTGCAGCACCCAATGGGTAGATGCAAGGAAGAAACCGGAGACCTACTGTCGTAGGTTGAGGATTTCATCTTCCTCAAGAGGACGCTGTCCTTCAAATGGTCCCCAAACCATGCGCTGCTCGTATTCTTTGGCCTTCTTATACACAGCAGGATGATAGTTGGGATTCTTTTTGGGCAGGCGTGCACCCACCTTTTCGAAGTATTTCATCATCTCGCTATGGAGGGCTTTGTGCTTCTCTGGATACTTTGAGGCTACGTTTTTCACCTCCCCCTGGTCCGTGGCCAGATGAAACAACATGGGCAACTCCGGTTGATCATAAAAGTGCATGACCTTCCAGGTACCTGCCACCATGGTGGAGTGCGGCATGGAGGTTCGGTAATGCGGATAGTGGAAGTAAAGGGAACGATTGTTGAATGCTTTGTCTGGGGTTTGACCCTGCAGGATGCCGGCCAGGCTGATACCGTCGACGTCTTTGAGCTGGGCCGGATCACCACCGGCCCATGAAACAAACGTGGGCAGGAAGTCATAGTTCACCACATTGGCCGCACACTGAGAACCGGGTCTGATGCCCGGGCCTGTCACGACCATGGGTACGCGCAAGCCCCCCTGCCACACCCACCACTTGGCCCCGTGCAAAGGTTGCTTTTGGCCAGGAAAGAATTTGTGGCGGTAGCCATTGTCTGAAGTCACGATCACATACGTGTTTTCTTGAATACCAAGATCTTCTATCTTCTGCATGACTGCGCCAATCCGTCCATCCAGATCCTCTCCCATCCCGAGCCAGGTCGCAAGGTCCTGTCTGGCCTTGATGGTCTTTGCGGTTTTATTGATTGACTTGTAATAGGCCTGGAGTGCAGGATGCTGGGCATACTTCTTGCGAGTTTCAGGCAAACATTCACGCCCCTCGTGCATGGCGAAATGGGAAATCTGGAGATAGAACGGCTGCTTGACCTGGACTTGCTTTTCCATGAACTCAATCGAGAATCGGGTAATACTGAACATCAGCTTGGGATCATCAGGAATCTTCTGGTTGCCAGGCTTGTTGTCCAAATCACCATTGTGGGCAATATATCCCTCGTCACCAGGATCACCACGCATGTGCCACTTTCCAAAGTGAGCTGACACATAGCCCAGGGGCTTCAAGGCCTCCGGAATGGTCACGGCCTCTTCATGAATGGTCATGTCCGACACGCAGGGCACCACAGGAAATTGGCTGTAGGCCTTTGACTGATCATAATAATCCGATCCCCGGGCGTTCATGTACACGGTAAAACCGCTTCGCGCGGAAGACTTGCCGGTCTGCACGCACACTCGCGATGGCGAACACTGCGGTGCCCCAGCATACGCATTGGAGAACCTCATGCCATCGTGCGCCAATCTTTCCAGATTCGGCATCTGCAACACAGGCATGGCCGAATTTGCCATTTTATTATCCATGCGGATCGGCGTACCGTTCCACGCCCAATCGTCCACAAATATCAACACGATATTCGGCTTCAGAGTTTTCGGTACAGAAGAAAGTGGCCCGGCCTGGACCCGAACGATCGAACAGGCAAATAACAGCCACAGAAAACTCACACACCCTTTAATCCTCACATTGATCTCCTTGTCTGTGCAAAACTCGGAAGCATCGCATCCCCAAAGCCGTTCACGCTAATCCATTGGGTACTTGCTCAGCCAACCTCCCCACCAGGAATCCTCTTGGGCCAGGTAACGCCGGGTGTCAAAGGTCCGATGCCATTTGAGTCCCCATAGCTTTCTCACACGTACCTTGCGTACGGAGCTGTCCATGAACTGGACATTGACACCGCCAGCATGGCGATCTACTGCAAAATGCAGCATTTCATACTTGGCACCGACCCACATGCCATTCGTTTTGGGCGTCATAATGGCTTCTGTCTGCCCCCAGTGGGGCCCTCCACCGCGCCACATGGCATCCAGGAACAGAGGAACGTCGGCCGCCTGCTTGACCTTGTACGTACTTTTCCAATGCCATTCAGCCTTGCGCCCCTGTAGGTCGTTTCTAGTGCTGAAGGCCCAACAGTTCATGCCATAGCTCGCTTCATCGTTATCCGCCAGATTACCGCCCAGGAGCTCCTTGTAGTCTGCCATGGTGTAGGTCTGGTCAAAACTGCCATGGTTCTCTCCTTCATTGCGTCTCCTTGCAGAGGGGCAGATGAGCAGTTCGGGATGTTTCTCCCATCCTGAACGCAGAGCCGTAATCCAAGCACCCCGAGGCATGTCATTGCCCATATTCTGACCACCGGCGATCTGACCCGTGGGAAACTTGCCCTCGTTGTTGTCCGTGTACATGGACCATATCAGACTCCATTGTTTTAACTGGGACATACAGGCCGCTGCGCGCGCCTGTTTCTTGACATTGGCCAGAGCCGGCATCAAGATTCCCATTAACACGGCAATAATCGCGATCACGACCAACAATTCGATCAGGGTAAACGCTTTTCTTAACATGACTATTTCCTTTCCGACAACTTAGCAAAGGTTCCCCCAAGCCTCATTGACTCAGATTCCCACGCATCACAACATTTGGTGTTTTGGCCCTTTTTGCCACTGGCTTGCCGTTTATAATCAATGGGCCCCGGGTGATATTACCGATGAGTGTGGCCTTTGCCTTGGTTTGAGCCAGGGTAAGATGGTTGCCCGACCTGACAAAGTTTACATTGACAGCCGTCACCTCCCCCTGATTGATCTGGAGACCATTGCCATGGCGACAGGCATGCAATCCCTGGAGCCACAGGGTACCATTGTCCACTTGCGCCAACGTACTGGGATCTCCCCAGACCATGGTATTGATGAGTCGAGCCGTGCCCTCATAGTCAGCGCCCAGTTTAATGGCAATCTTGTTTTGAGAAGACATGGCCACCAGTTCGGAATTAACCATGTCTATGCGTCCTTTGCCTCGTTCAAAAAATACGCCCACCTTGGAACCATCCGTGCCATGGCCATGCACAAAACAGTTCTCAGGACCGTGTCCTGCCTGCTCGGTAAAATGGATACCGTAGAGCGAGCCATACACAAAGTTCTGAAACAACAGTTCTTCTGAGCAGTGGCCCACGACCATGGCATCCAGGTTCTCTTTCTGATAGGTCCAGAGCGTCTGAAAATCGGTTCTCCTTCTTGGGAAGAAGGGATTTCTTCCGCCAAGGCGGGACCAGTAGTGGGGATTGAACTGCGTATTGCGTACCTCGCCCTTGACGCTGCCGCCGCCAATGGCCACACCCACCTTCAAGGGCGACCCGGATAGATAATCCACGTAGTGCCGGTCACAGCGGTGTGTCATGAGATCCAGAAAACGAAACGGATTTCTGCAGTTGACATGCACGATATAGAGATCCTCACCCTGCCCCTGAATCAGGAAGGGAGTGTCCTTGACATTCTCCACGAACAGCTCCGGATAGCTGAATGAGAGTCCTCGCAACCCTGCACGCGCATTAACGATGACAGTGGGCCCCGGGTCAGCTCCAGGGTAAACATGCAGCAAACTGCCATGGCCCATGGTGTGATGCGGTACGTCGTGAATCCCTCGTAATTCTACCCCGCTTGGCACAGAGAGTCTGCCACGCAGGACATAATTGCCCCCGGGAACAAACACGATTCCACCGCCGTCTTGTCCGGCCTGATCCATGGCAGTTTGCAGGGCCTGTGTGTCATCCTGCTCGTCGTGACCATTGGCATGCCAGGGCGCATCCGTGACCACATACAACTGCTCACGTACCACACGCGTTTCTCGAGTCTGGTTTCCGTCATACTTGGGAAAGGCCTCCAGTGTGAGTGGGCGCTTGATCAGTTTCAGTCTCTTGGAGGGCATGTCACTCTTAATCCGAGGTATGGTCTTGGCAAAGCGATTGCCCACCAAAGAAACCCCCTGAACCGCTGACCCCAGAGAAATCTGTGTGCCAGCATCCTGGATCTGAGACGCCGTCATGGCCAGCACACCCCCAGTCAGGGTAATATGGCCGCGTGTCACCCGGCTGTTCTGGGTGACAAAACAGCCCGTACCCTCAGAATACAGGGCCTGATTGGCAGAGACATCACAGTCATTCAGCAAGATGGCGGCCTCAAATTTCTTGCCCATGCGAAACCCGTAATCGCGGCCTTCAAAAACGCATTTTGTAAAGACCATACCGTAGGGATTGGTCTCCTGCACCTCCACAGCAGTCTGGCAGTTGCGAATGATCAGATTGTAGAACTGGGCGTTCGCTGCCCCGCGTGCACCCTGGGTCATGAGGTAGCCATATTTGTATCCGTCGATAAAGACATACGACACATATTCCCAGTCGCTTCGTTCCATATGGATAGCCGTGCCATTGGCCAGCAGCCAAGAGGCAAAGCTGTCACGAGAAGCCGGTGCATTGGCCAGACCCGCTTGACACCAGACATCCGGAGAAAAATGGACATTCTCAAGACGACCAATATCTGTCGTAGAATCATACCGTATGCCCACCTTCAGAGGCGTGCCAAAGACATTATGTACATAGTGCAGTTCATTGCTGCCCGGTCCAATTCGAATGCCCTGATAAGAATTCACCAGGGTCAAGTTCTCGAAGGTGGCATTGTTACCCCCCTTTTGCGTGAGGCAATAGGGATAGGGCACAATATCTTTTGCATCCTGCTCAGGATACCAGAATGACAGATCCTTGACGCCTGCGCAGTAGTCCACAGTCATAAAGGGGGTGCCCTCGGCCTGACCACGCCCTGCATAGACCATCAGGACTGTGCCGCGGATCGTCGGATTCGCTTTGGTCGGCGCACTCCACTCGCCGCGTAAACACACAGACACAGGAATCCGCAATGTCCCCTTGATCACATACCGGCCTTCCGGTACAAACACGGTACCACCGCCGGCTGCATTCATACTGTCCAGGGCCTGCTGAAAGGCCTCCGTACAATCCTGTTGCCCATCCCCCTTGGCCCCAAACTCCAACACCGAAAAACCAGCAACCACCGTGTCTGCGGTCCGATACTTGGTTTTGACAATGTGCCATTGGGGAGAATCAGGTGCCGCATACACGACACTGCAAAGTAGAAGACTCAATATAAAACGCTTCATGAATAGCTATTCCTTAAAAAAGAGGATGAGTGCATACATACGGTCGCTTTGATTATTTCAGAAGGGATGCCACCTGGGTAGCCAGGAGTTTTAGCGCCCAGTCGTTTTCTGAAATCTTCCGTTTTCCCGGGAAGGCCGGGATGTGGATTTTTCCTGCTTTGTCTGCAACAACCACGCCTGTGCCTGCTTCGGACCAATGGCCTGTCCTCGGATTAAACCACAGTGCCCGGTATGGCGTACCAGATTTTGCGTCAGACAAAACGGCAGTGGGACAGCCTTTTTCAAAATAGAGAAGAAACAAATCTCGTTCGTCGGTTCGGGCACAGTAGGCCCAACCCACATTTTTTTTGGGGCCGTCAGATTGGTTTGGTGACACCAGATCAACTGCGGGAACGAGATTCTGGTACCGACGTCCCTCGGACAGGATGAAGGTCTTGAGATGCCGCATCTGGTCACCGGACTCCCACTGGATCACCTCCCAGATGGGATACTTGGAAGCTTCTTCAACTTCGCCGCTCCACATACCTCCCTGCCATCCACCGGCACCGTAGATATGTCCCCCCAAGCCACCGGAAAGAACGCTGCCGTACATGGCTGACCGGCAATAGAGTGCCGCGAGCTGACTGCCCGGTTCCGCATCCTCCATGCCGTCATAATAGGGCTCACCATTGATGCCCGGAACGGGCGGGTCGGCCTTGAAGATCTCAGTCAGGTAGGTGTAACAGTCGTGTGTCCGTTTGTTGCCAATCTGATGGAAGTTAAGCCATTTCGCCTTGTCCAGATGACCCCAGTTCTGAAGCGACGAGGGATTCGAGTTCGTCCCGGCGAGCGTTTCAAAGGGCGGGTGACCGAACTTCTCGATCACTTTATTCGCGGCAGCATTCCAGTATTCCACCTGGATACTCTTATGCGGCGTGTCAAAATGAATCGGGCTGTACAAGCAGATGTTCGCCTGATAGCGGCTCCACACATACTGGATGTAACGTGTGTAGGAGTCGGGCCAGGGATAGTATTTCTTCCAAACCTGCCCAATGTCACGGCGTGCCACTTCCATGAAGGGAATCACACCACGTGAGTTCAGGTAGTCAATTTTATGGTCCAGCGCCTGAAAGTAGGTCGGATTGATTCGGTCCAGGTCTGGAATGTAGGCCTCGTACCCCTTTATTTTTCCGGGAAACAGAAACGGGCGTTCGCCCTGCTCGTTGGCCATGTCTTTGGCGCTCTTGGTGCCGGTCTGGCCCCAGGCCGCACGCACCACGGTGCCGTCGGGCATGCTCCAATTCGACGGTTTGTCGTCATTGAGCCAGTGGGGGAAGGCCACGATCAAAGCCAAGCAATTGTAGCCCTGGCGCACACGATACTCGACCATGTCCTTGAAACCTGTCTTCGACCCCATGGGACGACGTTGGTCATCGTCAAACCATGGGTAGCGGTAGGTCGGAATCGACCACCAGGTGTCACCCGTAAGAAAATAAGGCACGCCATCGGGATGCTCAAAGGCATGGCCATTGGACGTCACACGGATGTTTCCCCTGCGGCAGGCATTCTTCTCCTTTTCGGTCTCCGTCCAGGCGGTTGCGAAAAAACTGCCACTCTTGCCGGTCAGTCCGGCATCGAACGGCTCCGAACCACTCTGCCAAGTCCATTCCCCCGGACGCATGGCCATGACACGAATGCGAAAACGGTTGCCACCATCCCAGAAACCATAACATCGCCTTGCAAATCCAGGTCCCTTCAGGTCCACCCACACGCATACATCCTTGTAGGAATTGTCGTACGCCCCTTCAGCCTGCAGCGTAATCTCAACCTTCTCCCAAGTGTGAACCTGAGAATTTTGGCCTTGGCTGAGAACGGAGTTCTCTTGAGCAACCAAAGAGCCTGGGAAACCTGATGCCAAAACCAGGAGAATCAGTCCATTTAAAGAAAAAAACAGTACCTTTTTCATTTTGACTCTCCTGCAATTTACCTGAACTTACCAGTCACAGGCTTGTGACTATTTCAATGGCGGTTCCGCCTGAGCGCCCCATGCCTTGTTGGGCCTACTAGCCATGATCAGTTTAAGTGTCCCACCATCTATCAGATCTTTATGGGTGAAGAACGGCCCATCGATTTCCTTGCCATTGAGGAACGCCTGATGTATGTACTTATTCTGTTTGCTGGCGCCGGGTGCAAGCACAGTAAAGGTTTTGCCGTTTTGCAGTTGAATGGTAACCTTTTCAAAGGCAGGACTGCCGATTGTGTAATAGGGCAGGCCCGGGACCATGGGATAAAAACCCATCTGTGAGAAGACCACAAACGCCGTCATGCCCCCGCCGTCTTCGTCACCGGGAATACCAAAAACATTGTCCTTGAACCACAGGTCAATCAGCAGACGGATACTTTTCTGAGTCTTCCACGGGGCCCCAAAGTAGTTATAGAGATAGGGAATGTGGAAGCTCGGCTCATTGCCCATGGAAAACTGTCCCACCATGGAGGTGGAGTCCGGGAAGATCGCGTTAAAGGCGTACAAGCTCTGACCTATGGGTTCTCTGAAAAGTTGATCCAGTCGTGCCGAGGCCTTTTCCTTGCCATTAAGTAATGCGATCAGACCATCAATATCGTGCTGCACCTGCCAGGCAAAGGTCCAGCCATTGTTTTCATCGTAGTAGTCACGACCGCCCATGCCTCCGGCATTTTTGGGATTGATATTGATCCACTTGCCCTCCTTATCCTTGGGCATGAAGAGTTGTTTTTTGCTATCCCAAAGATTCTGGTAGTTCAACGCGGTCTTTGCGAACTTCTTTTGATCGGTGCGATTATTCAGTTCCTTGGCCAGTTGGGACAGAACCCAACTGTCGTAGCTCATACCCAGTGTCACGGCCACGGACTGACGTTTTTCAAACCGATCCACCATGGGTTCGGTCTCTTTTTCACCGGGATGCAGCGCGGGCAGGAAACCATGTTCGTGATAGAAGTCGTCAATCGGACGTTTGGCTATGCCCTGGCGCCAGGGCAGCATGGTGGCCTCGGTCAGGTTTTTCTTGATGCCCTCATAGGCTTTGTTTATGTCATAGTCACGGATGCCCTTGCGATACCCATCCAGGAAGATGGCAGAGGAGTGAAAACAGTTCATACACATGTGGTTGCCATGCACCTGGGGAAAGGTTGGCATCCAGCCGCTTTGTTCGTACATCTTGACATAGGAATCAAGCATGTGTCCTTCCTGTTCCGGATTGAGCAAAGCACGGAGCGGATGGTGCGCCAGATAGCTATCCCACACCCAGTCATCCACATAAAACGGCTGATCAGATTCGTGCACCTTTCCATCATAGCCACTGAAATAACGTCCCTGTTCATTGACATTGATCATACGTTCATACGTGCGATAGAGCGAGGTGTAGAAGGTTCGCTTTTGGGCCTTGGTCCCACCCGTTACATTTATCTGGTTGAGTACCTTATCCCAGGCGACCTTGCCCTTTTTGGCCAAGGCGTCAAAACCAACGAACCCCACCTCTGCTTTGAAGTTACGTTTGGCCTGTTCGTGGCTGATATAGGAGATGGCATATTTGAGCAGCACCGTGTCCGGGGCTTTCTTGCCCAGCGACATGCTGAGCCGACTGGACTTGCTTTCAAAATGAATGTTTTTGACAGGCATCCCATTCAGGTCAGTCAGTTCTGCGTAACAGTAGGCTGCCATAACGCGTGTCACGGG
Organism: uncultured Pirellulales bacterium; assembly: GCA_964494325.1. Classification (GTDB taxonomy): domain Bacteria; phylum Planctomycetota; class Phycisphaerae; order Sedimentisphaerales; family Anaerobacaceae; genus JAIPFM01. Next base: position 1,526 of record CAZBTJ010000082.1, on the reverse strand, counting down.
ATTCGTGCCGCGTGTCTTATATCGAATAGCTTCTTCCAGCGTAAATGCGTGGCCATTCAAAACCTTGTTCTGCAAGGAACGCCCCCCCTTGATCATCAGATGCTTTTGATCTGCCGATGGAAATTCGATCTTGTAGATGGCACACTTCTCACCGGGCGTAAAGCTGACCGTTATGTCGTCCTCAATCAAAACAGTGGAGTACAGCCAGGGATGACGTGTTTCCAGGTCGTGATCGTAGGTCATACGTTGATTCCACGTCTTGGAGGTAAGCGCCCCAACACTCACACCCAAACGCATGATGCCCGCATCGCGATGCATGACCACCTGAAGGGGAAAGGCCGTGACCTGGTCATCGATATAATCCTTGCTTATAGGAAACATGCGGATCATCTGATTGGGCAGATGGTAGGTCGGGTAGGTCGGCACCAGCAATCTGGACACGTTGCCGATCGTGGGGTCCACATACTTGGCGTTGTCAGCTGCGTACAGGGGCATTGTGGCCAATAGCAGCACAGTGAGCAGCCAAATTTGAGGTTTCATGGAGAGTGATTTCATACGACATTTCCCTTCTTCCGGAAAAGATCTATTCCGTTTATCAGGACGACAGCCGTGCCGCCCGGTTCTGTTTGCTTGTATACACGCAGATCATAAAACAAAACACCAGAATTTGCAACCGGCACTTTATCTTGGACGTCGCCTGTCCCTGGGGGGAGAGCAAGCAATTTTAATCTCTGGCAAGGACAAGAAGCAGCCCATGTTGGTTTTATAGGCGATACAACCACTGATCACTGTCCTCATGGTAGTCGAAGGGTTTAGGTCGCTCACCATTCTGCCGAACAAACGGATGGGACAGAGCATTAAGGGAGCCTGCGCCGTGCTCTGTCCCGGCTAAATGCAGAGGCGAATGCAGGGTGATTCCAAGAGAAACGGTTAGCTGGATATAATGCTCGGACCACGACAACTCAACGGAAGCCGCTGTTCTCACGGTTTACACGGATTTAAAACAAACCATCAGCCAGAAACTAACAACGAATAACTGATTTTCAGCCACAGATAATGGCCCAGATAAACGCAGAGAAACACCGATGCACACAGCCCGGCCTGTGGCCGCAACAAAAAAGACATTAAAACTACGAAATACGCGAAAAGCCGCGAAAGAGTGAAGCTCATGTGTGTTTTTTCTCGCACTTTCGCGTCTTTCGTAGTTAGAAATGGACTGTACTTGAATTATTATCCGGAGAGAATTTCCAGTTGTTTGAAGTTAGTAGTACAGATAAAACCAACCGAACTCCCAAACGGCCTTGCCTTTTCACACTTCTTCACACCCTTCATACTTCATACTTCAGCGTAGCGCCCGGCTCTGCCCATAAAACTGGTTGTCATTGCGAGGAGGCACGACGCAAAATCTTCCATTGTTTAGCATTTTAAGCGAGGGTGATTCAGGCGAACGGCAGTGATTCCAACTCAATTTGGCCGGCGCCGGCCAAATCTTCTTGGCCCCCGAATTATGTGTGATTATTGTGATG
>CAZBTJ010000081.1:0-24245 GCA_964494325.1 uncultured Pirellulales bacterium | reverse complement strand
GCCCACTGCCCTACCGAGTAAACCGTCTAGAATTCATGGCGATAACTAGATACAAACCCCTTTTTTTACTTAAATCCGAGGACTGACCCCTTATCCCCAAACAAACAATGGATTCCTGAAAAACCGTGCCAGGGCCGCACGTGCCACCTATTATCGTCCGTTGAATTTCGCAGGATCCTGCGAAATCTTTTGGACCCCGTACAAACAATCATCAAAACGAATTTAACCAGTAAGACCTACAAAACATAAAGAAAAGATGATTCTCGCGCAAAGCCGCAAAGTATTCAAGCGTTGCTTGAATTGGGGGGGCTACAGAGAAAAGGCAGGAAGAGAAGAGGCTGACGCAATCTGAATGGATACAGGAACCGACCTTGTCATCCCGAGGCACCGAGGGATCTATTTAAACAGCCTGCGCAGCGTTCCAATAGCTGATCGCTAAAAGATTGAATATCCAATATCCAACAAGGAATATCCAATGTCCAAGGGCGGAAGTCGCTACGCTCGATTGTCTTAATTTGGTATTTGTTCGTTTGCAAAAATGTTCATTGATCCTTGGAACGCTAAGCCCCTTCGTAAGGATAGTGTGAAATGGGACGATCCATATCAAGGAGGAACGATCGTGGATTGTCCCGGTTGAGAGCGTTGGGTTAAAACCCCGAGCATAGATACGATGGAATCGAAAGCATGCCTATTCTCGAGTGCCCCTTGCGCCTCAATCGCAAGATCCAAAGCCAGACCCGAATGGCATCCATCTATGGTTTCTTAAACGACCCATTTTGGGGTCAAAAACATAGCTCTAAGGCACTAAAATGGAGTGACATTGGACGCAACATCATGCATAGTAATAACTTACTCAGGTCCGACCCCACTTATGATGCTTTCGCTGTTAATGATTCCTGCGCAAATGAGACGCATGGAAATATCAGGAGTAAATAACATTGAACTAGTTGTCTATACATAATTTTTCTCACTTTCTTCTCTGCAACTAACATTAATTATCGCGCAATATTGCACGCTATCCAGATATTGAATCTGGCTAAAGTGCGCGCGTTTAACATCGGGGATGGGTAAGAGTTAGGAGGTTAGTTTTTTCATGGTTCGATTCCTTTTAACAATGGATTTAGAATTCACTGATCAGCGTCCTGAGTCAGGATGGATAAGCGCAGCCGGTCTCGCGTTGGGCTGCGAGGGTGTCTCAATCGCGTCCAGGGCGACACGGAATCCACGGCTTCTGGTCCGAACGTCAAGCACGTACCAACTACGACTCGCCGAGCGGCAGTTCACTGCAATGTCGTTCCAACTACCGCCGCGCATAACACGATACATGCCGGATGCCGGGCCTTGGGGATCGACATCTGGACTTTGTGCATAAAAGCCTTTGTCATACCTATCCTGGCACCATTCCGACACATTGCCATGCATGTCATAGAGGCCCCAAGCATTTGGCCTGAAACTGCCGACAGAAACAGTGGTGTTTCGATATACACCGTCACTTCGATATACACCTTTACCACCACTACCATAAGATATGCATCCATCAATATTCGCCATGCCTGTACCCAGACTATTTCCGTCACAGAAGGCCGTATCCGTGCCTGCTCTACAGGCATATTCCCATTCTGCTTCTGTGGGAAGTCGATATGTTTTTCCTTCCTTCTGGCTCAACCTCTGGCAGAACTCTATAGCTTCATACCAGTTAAAACTCTCCACTGGTCGATTAGAATTGCCCTTGAAATGGCTCGGATTCGTTCCCATCACGGCTTGATACTGGGCTTGTGTCACCTCGTACACCCCCAGATAGAAACCATTGAAAATGCGCACCCGATGTTGGGGATGCTCACCAATAAAGGACTCTTCTTTAACTTTCGACTTGCTTGCCACTTCAGCAGGTGAATCTCCGCTACCCATCAGGAACTCACCGGCAGGTATCAACACCAGTTTCATGCCTATAGAATTAGTAAATGGTTTGCCCTGATTAAGATTGGCCCCCTTTCCTTCGTTCTGCATTGAACCGGCTGACACAACCTCCTTGAGTTCAAATTGAACAGTTCCTTCTTTGCCTTTGCTTTGCTCATGCGAACGATTCTGGGCCAACAATGCTTCGATGACTTCGTTGGCATCCTTAAAACGCGTCCCCAGCTGACCCATTATTTCGCCCTGTTGATTTATCAATACATTCGTGGGATCTCTGGTTATGTGGTAGGCAAGATGGGCAGTGCCAACGACCGTTGTTCTGTTAATCGATCCTGTTGTTGGGCGATCCAGGGCAATACTAAAAGGAATAGATGCTGGGGCTTGGTCCCCCTTACAGTACTCTTGCAAACGCTGGGTAAATTGCTTTTCATCACCTGGTTCATTAAAGATCATGACTATGACCAATCCACGATCATAGTACCTCTCATGCAAGTCAATCAATCGATCCATATAGCGATTGATGCCATTTATGCGACCTTCGAAATGCAAAAGTACAACCTTGTTTTTCAGATCACTCAATCTTACAGGGGACCCATTAACCCATGTTTGAATGGCTTCCAATTCAGGAGCTGGCTGCCCGAATTGAGAGGTGAGGTAGTTAGCAGGCAGGTCAATAACTCCTATATCCATTTCTCTTTGTCCTGGCTCGATAAGAATAGTCTGCTTGATGGGGTCAGTTTTGGCGGTTTTACTTTGACTTGAGATGTGCAATCTATGATTGCCAGGAGGCAGAAAGAGTTCAAAATTGGACGCTGTAGATTGATACGATGAGTAAAAAACATTCGTCGATGATGAATGAATCGAGATCGCATCGAGTGGATAGCCTAGCTTGCTTAAGTCAGAGCTGTTGATAGCACCGTGTACCCGACAAAGGGGATTAAGCTCCATCGTTATGATTTTAGAAGGGAGTTTCCGTTGCCAGGGAATCGATTGATGTGCACCAAGTCTACACCCTTCATGTGTAATACTGACATGCACGGTCGTATATTGGTATTCGGCATATTTCGATATTGCTTTGTAAGGTATCGTAATTTGGCCTTGATTTAGTACATAGAAGCTTTCTCGGGGGAGAAGGACCATACTGCTAACCTGGTGCTCGGACTGGCTTCCACTTCTCTCCTGGCTCTCAATCATTAAACACAAGTAAATGCTCGTAGTCCCAACTGGTAATCCTTGAGGGTCCAATAGTTCGAGGAGAATGTCTTGGGGGTGAGAGCCCTGGGTGCGATTGACAAAGGTCGCCCTCTCAACCGGATGTCCTGCATCAGAAAGGCTTTTCTCACGCAGTGGTGCAACGCCATCCTGAACACCTAGTGTTGCCAGGGAAAGCCGAGGGATAATGATGACAATCATGATCACAAAAAAAGTCGTCCGTGTCAGGGTCATGTGGCTTCAATCCTTTCCTAATGTCGTAGTGAACATTGATTATCTCGCAATATTGCTCGCTATCCAATTTATTGAAACTGACAATAAACGCAATATTGCGCGATATCCAGGAAAAACAGGTAGGAGGCGAGTTTTTTCATGGTTCGATTCCTTTGATCAATGGATTTGGAATTCATTGATCAGGGGAGCCTAAAGGTGTATATGAACCTTGGCTAGGGGATGAGGGATGAAACCGGAAACCTGAGGATAGCTCACGCGGGGGGCGAAAACTCCCTCAGGTTTCAAGTTTCAGATATTGTCTAGGCGGCTTTGCCCTGGATCAGATCCACCATGTCCTTGGTGGCATGGGATTGCTTGGAATCCATGGCCACTGCGAATTTCTCAGCCTGGATGGCCCCCGCTTTCATGGCTTTGTCAATACCCTTGACAGTCTGGACCATGGCGGTCTCGGCGGTCGCCTGCTTGGCCTTTGCCGCTTTGGCGATACGTGCACCCGGGATCAGCCCGCCCAGGGTGCCCAGGATCGAAGCGGCCAGAGCCATATAGACCCCGGCCTTACCGCCCACTGCCCCGCTGGTGGCGGCCAGCCCCCCGGCAAAAAGACCTCAATGGCGACCTCAATGGGGCTTTGTATTTTGCATGTCACGACATAGAGACCGTATTCCCCAGAGCCATAGCCAAGCCCTGATGGTCCCTACAAAGACGCGTCAGCGCATAAGAATCAGGATATCCCTTCCGATTAACTCACATACTGAAAGGGACCCATGGGTGCAGATCCAAGCCGTCGTCAAAGTACAAGGATGGCTCAGCGTCGAAAACGAGTTTTCAGAGCGGAGTCAACCGTAGGACGACCTGCTGTTCAGCAGGTAGCACGCGAAGCGTGTATGACGGCGACGTACGTGTGGGCTGGGCGTGTCGATTCCGTTTCGGCATCTGTATTACAAACTCCAAACAACTGAAAAACATTTCCAGGTATTTTTTCAACTACGGAAGTCGCGAAATTCACGGAAGAGGTCGATTTGCTTTTTATGTTTTTCCGTGTTTTCCGTAGTTTTTTTGAGTCTTTTGGTTCCGGCCGCAGGCTGGGCTGTGTTCATCTGTGGCTTAAGAACAGTTGTTGTTTGGCTAAAACGGCTGTCAGCTTTCAGTTATTTTGAAACGCTCTGGGATGTTTGTTAAATAGCCCCCTCGGCGCCTCGGGGTGGCATGGTCGGGTCGTTAGGGCTGTCGGGGATCGCTTAAGTAGATCTGATTCATGAGATTGTGCCGGCGCCGGCACAATTCAATGAACATCACCCATGTTCGTTGTTCGTGTTACAACCAGTCAACTTGTTGTTTTTCGTGCTCGAGGTTTTTGACGCAACATGTATAAGTTGCGTATTCACAGGATTTTACATGCCTTGCAGTCTTGGCGAACTTTTCGATGCCGCGATAGCGTTTTCCGCGTTTTCCGCGAATTCCGTAGTTCAAAAGTTTGGTTGCGGCCATTGGCCGCGCCATGAAGATTCGTGGGTAACACAGGTTTTCGTGGTTTGTTGTGGGCGCTGCGATTCAGTTTTTAGTTTTTAGTGGTGGAAACGCTTCGCGTTGCTGGTTTAATAGACCCCTCGGTGCCTCGGGGTGACGTGGTCGGTTCTTATGATTGTTTTGCCCTCTGCCATGCCCTTCCAAACTTCATAAATACCACCTACAACGTCAAAACCAAGCTATGGCTGCCTGAAAGGAGCGTCCACAAAAGCGACACCTAGTACGGATTCAGCATATCCTTCACCTGTTTGGTGCCCCAAATAATGGCTTCACCAATGACACAGTTGTCCGGCACATCAATACAATGCACCAAGGTCCGCGCAAAATCGCGGGCATCTGGATACCCTTCCTGCCAGTCATCCTCAAGATTACGTTTTTTTATGCCTTGAAACCGGCGGCATACATGTTCGAGGATTCTAACACCCTCTTATCGCCATGTAAAGCGCGTCAGTATGTCTCCAAAGTCACTCCGGCTCATTTCATGTATCCAGGCAACGACTATCGAGGGTGCCTGAAACTTCACTTGACACACATTTTGCCTTTGCCCTGCCTTCCATCGCCTGTATAATCGGTGTCATGGTTGAAAAACGAAAATGCCTTTTTTGTCCTGGAGACGCCATGAACAGATGTCAAACATTCATTACCACATTCATCGTTTTGCTGGCCATCCCCATGGCATACGCAGGGGCCGAAAGGCCGAACATTGTATTCTTCTTCAGCGATGACCTGACCACGCAGGCGATTTCGGCCTACCAGTACGGTATGGACTTACCGCCCACCCCAAATATCGACCGCCTGGCCAGAGAAGGCATGCTCTTTGAGAACAGTTTCTGCGGTAACAGCATCTGCACGCCCTCTCGTGGTAGCGTCATGACTGGCCTGCACAGCCACAAGAATGGCATTGTGCATCTTGGCGGCGCATTAGATCCAGATAGGGAATCCTGGCCCAAAGCGCTCCGCCAAAACGGCTATACCACGGCCGTGTTTGGTAAATGGCACATGAAGACCAAACCGAACGGGTTCGATGCGTGGGAAGTCTTCAGTGGTCAGGGTAATTACTACAATCCAGACCTCTTCGGCCCCGAGGGCAGTCGCAGAATCCCAGGACATTCGACAGATGTGGTCACCGACCTCGCACTCGATTGGCTCGAAGACCGTGACACGTCCAAGCCCTTTGCCCTGCTCGTGCAGCACAAGGCACCTCACCGAAACTGGAAGCCCAGTATTCATGACCTTCAACGGTACCGTGACATCACCCTGCCCGAACCACCAAGCCTGTTCGACAGCTACGCCACTCGCGTGGCCGCAGCCAATCACAAGATGGGCATTGACCAGCACATGCGCATGGGCAGCGATCTTATGATGTTCAGTGGCAATGAGGAACAAAAAGTGCTCAGCCGCTTAACGCCAGACCAGCGAAAGGCCTACGTGGAGGCCTTTTCCACAGAAAACGCCGCCTTCAAGGCAAATCCACCCACAGGCAAGGCCCTGGTCCGTTGGAAGTATCAACGATACATGAAGAATTACCTTCGCTGCGTGGCAGGTGTTGACCGAAACGTCGGCCGCGTCCTGGCCCGGCTCGATGCACTCAACCTGACCGAGAATACGGTGGTCGTGTATTGCGCAGACCAGGGCTTCTATCTGGGAGAGCATGGCTGGTTTGACAAGCGATGGGCGTATGAAGAGTCCATGCGAATGCCCTTGATCATTCGCTGGCCAGGCAAGGTCAAGGCTTCAAGCCGCTGCCAGGCCATGGTACAGAACATCGATTATGCCCCCACGCTTCTGGCTGTCGCGGGACTCGAACCCGACTGGAAAGTACAGGGTCTCAGCCTCATGCCACTGCTCACCCAAGGCGGCGTCACACCGCCCAACTGGCGTGACACGCTGTACTATCGCTACATTGATGGTGGACATGGCGTGGCCCAACACAGCGCGATCCGAACGAACGAGTACAAACTGCTCTACTTCGATCATCCGCGCAATGATGCAGAGGAGAAAAGCCGCTGGGAGCTATTCAACCTTACAAAGGATCCACAGGAAATGTCGAACCTGGCCTCAGATCCCCAATACGGATCACTGCTAAAGAGCATGAAATCTCGTTTTTGGAAGACACGCACATTTTATGATGATACCGATGAAAGCGTGTGGGGTCGGGGCAGGACAAAACGCTTTCGCGAAGAATCCTATATACGGCCACGCAAGTAGAAGACCGAGATAACGATCACGCTCGCTGAGTTCCGCGCTGTCGTCTTTTCCGGCTTGGGCGAGCGCTCTTAGTTGGTGTCTTGGCAGTTGAGCGTGCCTGTCCCCTACCACTGCTACGGCGTTGCCCTGAACGGCCTCGACCGCCACTGCTTCTGCCAAAGGTCTTTGGGGCCAGCTGCTTGGAACGATAGGCTTCGTCGCAATGATAGTCGTGGTCAATATCAGCAGGCACGGGCTTACCGAGTAACTTTTCTATATCGTTGAGATAAGCCCGATCCTCAGCACAACAAAGCGAGATAGCGTCGCCATCAGCACCGGCACGGGCAGTACGACCAATGCGATGCACGTACGTCTCTGCTTCAATGGGGAGATCATAATTTATGACGTGACTGATATCGTCCACATCCAAGCCGCGTGCAGCCACATCAGTGGCCACCAGCACCTGAAATTGGCCCCGCTTGAAGCCATCCAAAGCCTTTGTTCGCGCAGCTTGACTCTTGTTTCCATGAATCGCAACCCCGTTAATGCCGACTTTCAGCAATTTTTTGACTAACTGATTAGCCACATGCTTCATCTGCGTAAAAACAATTGCCTTGCTGATTTGGGGGTCATCCAGCAAGGAAACAAGTAAGGCATTTTTATTGCTTTTCCCAACAAAGAGCACCTTCTGGTTAATACGTTCCACAGTGGGTTTATCCGGTGCAATGGTGACGCGTACCGGGTCCTTGACCATCGTATTGGCAAGTTGCACTATTTTAGGCGGCAGTGTGGCAGAGAAGAAGAGAGTCTGACGTTTCGCCGGAATCTCAGCTAGAACGCGTTTGATGTCAGGAATGAATCCCATATCAAGCATCCGGTCCCCTTCATCAAGAATGAAGACCTCCACTTTGTTGAGATGAATGAAGCCCTGTTGCATCAAATCCAGCAATCGCCCGGGGGTGGCGACCAAAATGTCAATGCCACCCCTTAAGGCTCTGACCTGACTGGATTGATTCACCCCGCCAAAGATAACGGCATTTCGTAGCGGCAAGAAACGTCCATAGGTTCCAATATTTTCGTCAATCTGTGCTGCAAGCTCCCGCGTAGGGGCAAGAATTAGGGCCCTGGGCGTTCCGTTGCGAGGCTTACGATAGTTGGCGACAAGCCGCTGCAAGAGTGGGAGCGAAAAAGCAGCGGTCTTGCCAGTGCCTGTTTGAGCACTCCCCAGAAGATCTCGGCCCTTGAGCAAATGGCCAATGCACTGCTCCTGAATGGGTGTGGGCTGCGTATATCCCTGAGCAGCCACGGCCCTCTGGATATCCGGAATGAGATCAGAAAAAGCACCTTGGGCAGGTTGAGACTTAAAATGGGATCTATCTGTGGCTTGGTTCTTACGCACCTGTGGCGCGTTTGCGTGTTTCTTTTCGTTCATATATGTCCTGGTCCGGGGTTTACAAGTCTTTAGCCCGCCGGACACGTGGAAAAGAAAAGATCGCATTGATTGCGATAATCTTGCATTCAGTCACTAAAAAGACTGATTTGCGTCGTTACACCAATAAAAACATCCTCTTTGGGGCGTATTTGTTACACACAACAGGACTTTTGCAAAAAGCCTGTAGTGTACAGTTTTTGGTTTTCAGTTTTTAGTAAAACGCGTTTTTCATACTGTAAACTGCCTACTGAAAACTTGAAGTTTGCAAAACTTCACATACAATGCACAATCACATTCCAAGAGAAATTCTTTAAAACAGGATGTACTATACCCAAATGATGCCCGAATGCAAGAAAAAAAATTGCTGGCTCGTTTGGTAACCCCGATTCCGACTGCATGCGAAGTATTAATACGGAAATCACTGGCAATTGGGCCACCGTATTGGGCGGTGCCCTGTACAATAATGACCAGGACCCTCTGTTCAAGAATCCCGGGCTCTTCAGTGTGGAGGATCAGTGGTTCTTTGATTCGGACTATGTGCCCACTGCCCAAACACCGCGTTTTCTGACCACCCTCCTGTAGCCAGGCACCCCGGAGGAAATCAGATGAAAGAGGCATTTTACCATAGCAGACCCTCATAACATGGAGTATAAAATAATCAAGGAAACACCTAATTAGAAACAGAAGGCGTGAACAATGAACTTTAGATTTGCCAACCTCTTGATTTGCCTGTTGACCCTGTGTGGCCTTTGTGCAGACCAATCTGCCTTTGCCAAACAACCTAACATCATCGTGGTCCTTGCCGACGACCTGGGATACTCGGATCTAGGGTGCTACGGTGGAGAAATCAACACGCCGAACATAGACGCCCTGGCAAAAGGCGGTGCGCGTTTCACTCAGGTCTATACGTCGGCCCGCTGCTGTCCCACGCGAGCCTCACTCATGACGGGCCTGTATCCTTCACAAGCGGGTATTGGCGATTTCACCACGTCCCGGCCAGATGCCAGACGCGGCCCGGGGTATCTCGGACGATTAAGCAATGACTGCGTCACCCTGGCCGAGACACTCAAGCCTGCGGGCTACGCCTGCTACTATGTGGGCAAGTGGCACATGCACGAGAAAACAGGGCCCATCAAGCGAGGCTTTGATGAGTTTTATGGATACACACGCGGCCACTCCCATGACCAGTACGACGCAGATTACTACATTCGACTGCCCGAGGGTCGGCGTAAGGAAATCGATCCGCCTGGGGAGGCCTATTACGCCACCGACGTGTTCAATGACTATGCCCTGGAATTCATCAGACAGGGCCAGAAGAATACAAAGCCATGGTTTCTGTTTCTGGGCCATTCCTCGCCCCACTTTCCAGTGCAGGCACCTGCAGAACAAGCGGACAAGTATGAAAAAACCTATCTCCGAGGTTGGGACGTGCTTCGCAAGGAACGTTTCGCACGCATGCGCCAGTTAGGCCTGATTGATGACGACTCGTGGACTTTTACGCCACGCTCATTGGTGCCCGTCGACAAGGACACCATTGCCAATGGTTTCTCCGGCCAACCCAATCCTGCATGGGATACGGTGGACAAGGATCGTCAGCAAGATCTCGCACGCCGCATGTCTGTGTTCGCAGCCATGGTCGAAACGGTTGATCAAGGCGTGGGTCACATCGTACAACATCTGAAGCGTACGGGCGATTTTGAGAACACCCTGATTCTCTTTTTAAGTGATAACGGCGCCTGTTATGAATGGGGACCTTTTGGTTTCGACGGTGTGTCACGACGTGGTATCACAACGCTGCGCACCGGGGATGAATTACGAAAGACCGGCGGCCGGGGCACACATCAATCCTATGGCAGTGCCTGGGCAAACCTTGGCAACACGCCGTTCCGTCTGTACAAACATTTTACCCACGAAGGCGGCATCAGCACGCCGTTTATTGCACACTGGCCCAAGGGGTTTGGATCGCCGAATACCTGGGTGCGTGAGCCGGCCCACGTGATGGATGTGATGCCCACTCTGCTGGAGGCCGCTGGCGCCACGTATCCCTCGACACTCAGGGGAAACGCGATTTTGCCCATGGAAGGTCGCAGCCTGCTTTCCTTGATCCGGGGTGACACTCTGCAGGAGCGTACCATTGGTTTTGATCATCAGAAAGCGCATGCATTGCGAAAAGGCGATTGGAAACTTGTCTGGTCCAAACGCATGCCCCACGCCATCCAGTGGGAGCTGTACAACCTTGCCAAGGACCGCTGCGAAACCAACGACCTGGCAAAACAGCATCCTGAACGCGTTAGAGCCATGGCCGCTGAGTGGAAACAGTGGGCCGATCGCGCTAACGTGCAGTATGACCAGCCCAGGAACGACAAGTAAGCTTGAAACACTTCAGATGTCACTTATGCCGCCAATGTTTATCGCGAACCATTACATCATTGGGTGGCATCAGAAATTTTCTCGAGTTCCACGGTGTCAGCCGTATACAAAACCCGGAAAGACTGGCCTGCGATTGCAACCATGCCTTGGACGTTGCTGAATTGTCCGGTCACAGAATCCGCCACAAGGAGGGTGAAGCGATCGCCAGGCTGCGGCATAATGCCTGGCGCAAGCGTGCAGGCCAGCGTACCGTCTATGGTGGCCTTCCCTTTGACAGTCAGGGCGATGTGCCCACTCATGGCCGCATTGACGGTGGCGATGGTAGACTGGCTATAATCGCCGTTGACTGTGAGTCCGGTTATGCCAGGGGTGATGCAGAGGGTTCCTTCATTATAGAGACTGGCATCCACGGTTCCAATGCCAGTCAGGGTTGCGTCCTCGGAAAGATCGACCCAGCGAAGGGAGGCCAGAGTGCCACCGTTCAGAGCCACTTTGGAAAGCGGTGAAAGCCGGATTTCGTTGCGCCCAGTCAGTTTTCTCATCGGCTCGAAGGTTACCGTCTGTTTTGCACCTGTCGCCGAATTTCCGGAAATCTCAATGCTTTGCGTCTCAATATCCGTATCAAGAATGGCGGTCTGATCCGTGTCATGCTTATTTTCCATCTTCGCAATCCAGGGAATCCGAGGAGCGCCTCGGTCGGTATCGTAGACGATACCCTTGTTTTCGTACAGGTAGTCCGACCAGTGTGAGGGATCCGAAATGCTCCCACCGTCAGGGCCGGTCCAGTGGTGATAGGTACTGGCCGACCACTTGGGCTCGGTCACCCGCTCCCCTAGAAGAAGGGTATTGAGTTCAGCCACCAACGCGGCATGGGCTCCCGAAATGTCACTGGTTTCAGTCGGGTCGTTGCCAAGGTCATACAGTTCAAGACGGGTACTGGTGCGTACCAGTTTATAATTGCCGCGAATGAGTGAAGCATACTTTCCGGCCTCATGGATGATGAAGTCACGCTGACGTTGGTGCCCTGCCCCGATGAGTGTCGGGGCGAGAGATACACCATCAATTCCAAGGGGTGTTCTGACACCCGCCAGTTCGCAGAAGGTGGGCAGAAGATCCGTAACATCAAAAACTAGGTTGCTGTCGGTACTCGCCTTCAATGCTGAGTCAGATGTGATTCTGGCAGGCCACCGCATCACCATGGGGACACGAATACCGCCCTCCCAAATTTGGCCTTTCCTGCCCCGTAGATTGGCATTGGAACCCACCTCGGCAATGGCCTTGTTGCCGGCCGCTCCGTTGTCGGACTGGAAAATGACGATTGTGTTATCAGCCACAGAGTCGGACGTATCACCGTCACCGTCAGGGTCATCCAGCACGGCAAGGATGTTTCCAAAGTGCGCGTCCAGGCGTGTCACCATAGCGACCCATTGCTTGGCCTCCTGCGACAGCCCCGCAAAGTTCGCATTGCCGTCGTAGAACTCATCCCAGCCGGGTAGGCGTGTGACGTCTCCGTACGGCCCGTGGGGTATTTGAGCGGCAAAGAGTGCGAAAAATGGAGTTCCGTCAGCGTTATAGGCCTGTGCCTGAGTGCGTACAAAATTGAGCGCAGCAAAGGCGTAACTGTCGTCGCAGTAGGCAGTGGTTGGATAATTGGCATGACTCTGGTTGGCGGGGGATTCTGAGTAACTGGGATTGTTCGCATAGGGCGTGAGAGAATTGGGCACCAAACCGATCTGGGAGTCGCCGGGTTGAAAGGACCAGAGTGTGGGTTGAAAGAAGGTGTGCGCACGCACATGATGCAACTCCGCCAGCACATAGTCGTAACCATGTGAATTTGGCAGCGTCTGTACGTTTTGAATCACAGGACTCGATTTGTTGCTCGATGCCCCATACCCCCACTTGCCCCAGTAGCCGGTAACATACCCTGCCGCTTTCAAGACATCGCCCATGGTCATATCGTGGGCGCGTATCGCCTTTTTTGCATTGTCAGGTGTATTGCGGTCAGCCCAGGTATGACCCTGGTGGAAGCCTGTCTGTTGGGAAGAGCGTGCAGGAGAACAGACCATGCAACCGTAGGCACGCCGAAAGTTGATACCTTGCTCTGCCAAACGATCAATGGTAGGCGTTTTTACGCTGGGCAGACCATTGGCACGGCGCAGGGCCTGACCGTTGGGACCTATGGATCCCCAACCCATGTCATCTGCGTAGAAGTAAAGAATGTTCGGCCTCGGCGCTTGCGCCGCAAGACTTTGAAAACACACGATCACCAAGGTAACCAAAAAACAGCCTTTTGCTCTTACTTGTATCATCATAAGCTCCTTTTTTTACAGCCATGAGGTATGAGTATACCTCGGACCAACCGGCATTTCCATGGTTAAGGCATGAAATGATGGTGAGCTCATAACCACAAGCCAGTCTGGTGATGCCATCTATGCACTGGGTAAAGACCAATGCTGGCGACCCTTTGCCGAAGACCTCAAGGGATGGAGCGACATGGGCTATGATGCCACTCGAAACTGTGTGCTTGCCGTTCAAACGGCGAGCCAGAGACTTCTGATAATACCTGTGAACTAGGTATTGTCGCCTGTATGTTGAAATTAAATCGTCTATCAGTTGACAATGAAGGCCTCACCAGACATATTACTTGCTTGAAACAAAGAAAAATAAAACGCTCAAAGTCATGATTAATGTTAATGATCAGGCATAACAGGCTCCGATCTTCTTCGAGTAAACAGCAGATCAGACGTGACATGCCTGAAATCGTGAGAAAGGAGTCTATGGATGGAAGACGTAGGAGCCAACATTTTAACGATTGATAATATCATCATCGTGGCCTACCTGTTGGGCATCATGGTCATCGGTATCCTGGCCGGATACAGGAAGAACACCTCTTCTGAACAGTTCTTCCTGGGTGGCAGATCGCTCAAGTGGCCCATCATTGGTACAGGCCTGTTCTGCGCGAACATCTCCACCATTCATCTGGTGGGTCTGGCCTCTTCCGGGTACAAAGACGGTCTGGTCATTGGCAACTTCGAGTGGATGGCCGCCTTCTGCCTGATTCTGCTTGGCATCGTCTTTGCCCCATTCTACTTCCGAAGCAAGATCAGCACACTCCCGGAATACCTTGAGAAACGCTATGGCGGCGGTGCACGCACCTTCCTGGCGTTCATCTTTGTGATGTCCGCCCTGCTCGTCCACATTGGGATCAGCCTCTACGCTGGTGCCAAGGTCATGGAAGAGTTCTTTGGCTTCCCCTATATCTACTCCATTATAGGCATCTCCGTGATCACAGCCATCTACACCATTATTGGTGGTCTCAAGGCCGTGATGATCACGGACGCGATCCAGGCCGTTCTTTTGCTTGCAGGCGCTGCGACTCTGACAGGTTTCGGTATTTATGAACTCCATGAGCAGGGCATTACAAGTTGGGTAGCGTTTGTTGATGCCTGTAAACCGGAACAGTTGAGTATGATCCAGCCAATCCAAATGTCTAAAGAGGGTATCGTAGCGGCGGCTGAGGCGGCGACAAAAGCGGCGGTAGAGTTATCGGCTAAGACAGGTCAAACAGTCGAAGTTATCGCGCCTAAGTTCCATCTTCGTGAGTTTTCCTGGTACTCCATCCTCTTCGGATATCCCATACTTGGCATCTGGTACTGGTGCACGGACCAGACCATCGTGCAGAAGATCTTGGCCGCCAAGACGGAAAAGGATGGGCGTGACGGCGCGATCTTTGCCGGTTTCCTCAAAATCCTCCCTGTCTTTCTCATGGTCCTGCCCGGTGTCATTGCCTATGTCTTGTTCAAGGACAAGATTGGCGACGACAACGACCGTACGCTCATGGTCATGATGTCAGAACTCCTACCTATTGGAGTCAGGGGTCTGATGGCAGCTGGCCTGCTGGCAGCCCTGATGAGCACCATTGAGGCCGCGCTCAACAGCACAGCCACGCTCACGGCCGAAGACATTGTCAAGCGTTTACGGCCTGACACGTCGGATAAACAGCTGGTGACGATTGGCCGTGTCACAGCCGGTGTGGTCATTGTGCTGGCCATGCTGTGGTCCACACAGGGCGGCAAGTTCGGCAGCATCTTCGAGGCGGTCAACAAGATCCCCATGGCATTTGCACCCGGGATCACCACGGTATTCCTCTGGGGGGTATTCTGGCCTCGCGGGAACAAACAGGGCGCCATGGCCGCACTGGTCACCAACGTGATTCTTGGCTTCATCTACCTGGCCATTGATATCCCGCTGATCGGTGACAAACAAATCATCGCCCAGGGCCTTGGCATCCCGTTCATGCAGGTGGGATGGTATCTCTTCCTCATATCCACGGCCATGTACTTCATCGTCAGCCTGGCCACACCCGCGCCAGCCTCAGAAAAGGTCGAGGGTCTCTGCTGGACCCGGCCTTTGGATGCACTGCGGGGTAAAATGGAAGGTATCACCGATCCGCGTTTGATGGCCGCAGTCCTCGTCATCATCATGATTTTTCTGTACGCGTGGCTTCATTAGAACAGGCTTTTTGATAAAAGCCTGTGGTATTCGGTGTTCAGTTTTGAGTAGGCAGAATTCTGAAAGATCTTTGTGCCCTATTCTGCGGTCTGCACGGTTGACATTTCCATATGCCCCGTTAGGAGGTAAAGCAGTATGAATTTGTTTAAGTATTTCATGGTTTTGGGATGGGTATGGATCGCGCCCGCCCTGGCAGATACAGACCCTGTGACTTGGTGGGACTTTGAAAAAAGTGGCCCGGCCATCACTCTGGATCGCATTGGCCATCTGACCGACACGATAGAGGGACAATACAGGCAAGTCGCCGGGGTCAAGGGGGCCGCTCTCAAGCTAGACGGGTATACGACCTGCATCATACGGCAGGCGGAAAACATGCCCCCACTCACGCACAAATTAACAGTCAGCGCCTGGATTGCCCTGGGTGCCTACCCCTGGAACTGGTGCCCCATTGTTGCGCAGACCGATGCCATCAAAGCGGGGTTCCGTTTTGAGGCAGGTCCCAGGGGACAGATTCGTCTGACTGTGAAAGTCAATGGACAGATGCAGACCTGTACGTCCCAGGATTTTGGGGTCGGCCTGTTTCAGTGGGTCCATGTGGTGGGTGTCTATGACCAGGCCACAGGCATATCTCTGTATATCAATGGTGTAAAGGACGGCACCTTGAACTGCCCAGGTATGCCCCAGCTCGCTGCGGCGGGCCCGCTGCGCATCGGCATGAACGACAGCGCACTAAAGCCCTCGAACATTCACCGCGAGCACGGCACGCGCCCCGGCTGGTTCTCCCTGGACGGCATAATTGACGAGTTGAAGCTCTACGATCAGGCCCTGTCATCAGACTCTGTCAAAGCCCAATATGCAGAGGTCACGCCAGGGATCAAACCGCCCCTTCAACCACGTGTCCTGCCCACCGGCCCCAAGGGCCCCCGTCGCTTCGGTGCCTTTTATACACATCTGAAGTACTATGACGAGTGGGACGCACTCTGGGCCGTGGGATCTGATCCGGATGTGGTCGTGCGATTTGCCGACTCGGATGTGCGCGTGGTGTTCTGGCGAGGCAGCCGCTATTCCCCGGCCTGGGTCACTGAAAAGGGACAGTGGATGGCTGACCAGAGTGTGGAAGCCTGGGACAACCAGGAGGGCTGCTTCGAACACATGCAGGACAGGCTCTGCCTCTATTCTCACGTGCGCATCATCGAGAGCAATCCGGCGCGTGTGGTGGTACACTGGCGATATGCACCGGTCAGTTCCAGCAACCACCTCTGGCGAGTCGATCCCAAGACAGGCCGTGCCTGCTGGGTCGACGAATACTACACGATCTACCCGGACCAGATGGGCGTGCGCAAGGTCATGTGGAAGACTGACACCCTGGGCAATCCGCACCAGTTTCAGGAGTCCCTGCCCTTTACCGGCCCCGGACAGCTGGTCAGTGATGTAATCCATGAACAATGGGCCACAGTGGGCAACCTCAAGGGGCAGACCCACGAGCTTTGGCACGTTAAGGAACCGAAGGCAAGGACGATCCCAGAAGATCTCATCCTGCAAAGATACAACTTCCGCTCTGCGAACAAGCCCTTTATCGTGTTTGAATCGGGCAATGAGATGCATTATGTCAAGGATCGAAAATTAGGCGACCGCGGGCTGGATATCCCCGGGGCTTGTAATCACTGGCCCGTGGGACAGGCCCTGTGCGACGGCCGGAGCGTGCAAGTCGCAGACAGGCCCACCCATTTTTTGGGCTTCCCCATTTCATATCCTCCCGTCCATGAGAAGGCAGGTCGCTCCTGGTGGAACGGTCTCTACGGCATGACCGACCAGACCATGGCCCAACTGACCGAGGTGGCAAGGAGCTACAACCATCCACCCGCACTCAAGATTCAAACCAAAGGCTTCATGAATGCAGGCTATGACCGTGGCCAGCGAGCCTATCGTATCGTGTGCGCGGATGCAGCATCCACGGACTCGCTGCTGTGCAGCCTGACGCCTGATCACGAATCGACCCTGGCGAATATTCCCCTGGTCATTGAAAACTGGGGCACGCAGGATGTCAAGCTGACATTAAACGGCCAAATTATCGAACGCGGTAAGACGTTCCGCGTGGGACATCGTGACCTTCTGAAAGGGACGCATCTCATCCTGTGGATCGAATATGAAGCCAGCAAACCGGTCCAACTTGAATTAACGCGTAGTATGCATCCAAAGTGATAGCGAAACGGTTGTCCAACAGGGTCTTATAGCTGATCTGATCGTAGCGACTGGCGTTCAGGTCTGTGAACAGGCCGAAGGTGCCTTGGGTGCTAAAGATGCCTAGGGTCGCTGAGATCTGTCTGACAATGTTGTGATCGGTGATGGATTCTGCATAATCGATCACTGGATTTGGAGGTTCAATACAGGTGCTGATGTCATTGCCTTGGAGCCCAGCTATGGCCCCTGTTGGGTTGCTGGGCAAGGGGCTGCTGGGCTCAGCAGTAGCCGTGTAGGGTGTGACTTCCGGATTGGGTGTCAAAGTGACACGGGTGTGGGCCTGATCAAGGCTATTGTCTCCGTCTGTGAAATTCGCAACCGGTGTGGGGGCCTGAATGTCATCGTCCAGGATAGTGCACACGGCTGTGTCATCACCAATCTGGCCCATATTCGTGCTGGTCAGTGTTACGACAAATTGCTCATCGGTCTCCGCAATCGTATCACCAAAAACATTGACCGGAAGCCTCATACTCGTCCTGCCTGGATAGAACCACAAGGTGCCTGTGAAACTGTAATAGTCGCTGGGACTGATCGCGCTGGCATCGCTGAACTCATAGCTGATTTTCACAATGTGGTCACTGACATGAGACAGGTGAACCCAAAAGTCAGCATAGACACGTCCGCTGTCGCCCTCTGTGACTGTCACGTCATCTACAGTAATGAATAAGGTACTGCATTCAATGGTCAGAACATAGACTTCGGACAGGACTGACCTTTGCCCGGTTGCTACAATGGCCTGAGCTGTTAGGTCGTACGTGCCGTCTGCCAGGATGACTGAACTGTAGTCCAGTGTCCAGGTATTGTCTGGATTCACAATGGCAAATCCAATAGAGACGTCGTCCAGAAAGACTTCCACCATTTCGCTCTCTATTACCGTGCCGTGAATCATCACGGTGCTGTCGGAAGTCCGGCCATCATTTGCACCTGTATCGCGGACGATGCCCAAAATTACTGGTGTCGCCGCAACGGAGTCGTCATCTATAATTGTACATATAGCTTGATTCTTATCAATCAGGGCATTTACCGCACCTGTCAGATTCAATGCAAAGGTTTCGTCTAACTCAGGGTACACATCTTCTTTAATAGTCATACTTAATACGACCCGTGTGATACCTGGGCCAAAGTGCAAGATGCCCTGACTGGTTGCCCAGTGATCCTCCCTACGCATGGCTGTGAGATCCATGGATTCGTAACGGACCTGGACCAGATCCGGACAGGATTCTGAGAGGATAATTTCGAACACGGCTTTTTGGACAAACTGCCCTGAGCTGCCTTCCTCCACAGCAATGTCCGAGACAGTGACAATCGGAGCAGGATGAACATCCCGTGGCCTATGGCCTGTTGTGATGCCCCTGATGTCTCGCCCCAGGTCGTCATCTGTCAAGATCACACCAATGGTAAACTTGCCACCAGCGGATTCACGCATATCATACTGATGGTCAATTTCAAACACGCCGCCCCCCACAGCCACATCCTGCACAGTCCCATCCCCCCAGTTTATGGTCAGACTGTGCATATCGCCGGTGCCAGGATCACTATAGGTCCCTGTCAGAGTGACCTGGCCATTCTCTCTAATCGTGGTTACTTTCAAAGCATCAATCACAGGCGACACATTGTGGATGGTGGTTATTTCACTGCCTGCATCCGTGCCGGCATCATCATCTGATAGAATCACATTGATGCGGTACTCATCTATTGCCGACCCTGTTGGATTGTCGTCTAGATACAGGTGTGTGATATCAAACGCCCCACCGGCCACTGGCGTCCTCTGTGGACCGCCTTCACCCCAGTCAATGGTGAGTACATGTGTATCCAGTGTCCCTGTATCCATATACGTCCCGGTCAAGTGGATCGTAGCATTCTCATTGGAGAACTCCGCCGTCCGAAGACTACGGATCACAGGATCCCTGTTAGTGACCGTCACAGTGGTTGTACCATGACCTGTGCCTCCATCGTCATCCGTCACTGTCGCACTGATGATGCAGGTGTCATGAGATGTGCTACTCGGCTGATCGTCCAAGTATTGATGGGTCAAGGTGAAGGCCTGCCTGCCAGCAGCAGTGGCATCATAACTATACTGCTCCACCTGGTTCGGATTTAGCGAATCACCCCAGTTGATGTCCAGAGTGAAGGTATCCTGTGTCCCGGGATCGGTTATCGTACCAGTGACCGTGGCAACATCGTTTTCGTGAATGGCAACCACAGAATTCAATGACAGACTGGGGACCCTATTCTTTACGCTGACAGAGGTATAGGTTGTGCTGCTAAGCCCAGCAGAGTCTGTCACGCGTAAGGACACATCAACGCATGAATTACCATCCAATCTGGTGGCTGAAAACACCGGCCTTCTTCCTGCTTCATCACCGCACTGTGCTTCGGGGCCTGTTTCGCCATACAAGCCGTCACCATCAAGATCCCAGCTGTAAACCAAGACCTCTTCAGAATCTTCAAAATCAAGGCTGCCAACCCCATCCAGAGTGATCATAGCCCCTTCCTCCACCTCATAGGGGCCATTTGGATTCGCTTCGGGCCTGTGATTGCACCAGATCACAACGTCATTCCCGTCTCCACCCACGTACGTGATATAACCCAAGGTTCCACTATTCAGGAAATCTTCAAACACAGTACCCTCAGGCAAGCCAGCAAAGGTGCCATCGATCGGTTCTGTGCCAAGGTTATTAATGATCACAAAGCTGTCCCCTGGAAAGAATATAAAACCCTCCACCAAAGCCAGTGACAGTGTCGTATTCGCACCTATATTTACGCGGCGTGTAGCGGCTAATTGATCATGATGAGTATTCTTTGAACCAGGCACTGTGCCGCCAAGCTCAATGGCCAACATCGCATTGTCCGCGAAAGTCACAGTGCCTTCGACACTCAAAACACCAGGCGAGTGGCCGGGTGCCACCACCCCGTTGAGACTCAGTTCCGTTCCCGTATAGTCAGCACTTGCCACATGAGTATCCCCAATGGACACGGCACTAAAAACCCTAAGCACGCCAAATTGAGCGGGCTCCACAGGGCCAGTAAAGGTCACGGAGCCAGCGGTCTGATCGCCAATCGCAACCCACCTCTCGGTTAGAATCTGATCCAGCTCGGTATCGGTCAAGACAAAAGACGCTGTGCCGCCTGTGTCACCAAGATCAAATGCCAGACCGAATGTGGCAGGTAGGAATAAAACCGGGGTCTTGTTTGACCGGATCTCCCCTTCAAGATCCACATCATTGGCCTTGATAGTCAGAGACTTGGCTGTTCCGCTTGAAGACACCAGGGCATCAACCCCTATGTGAACGCCCTCGGCCCCGTGGCTGATGCCAAGAATCTCGATAGGTCCATTCACGGCTGAAATACATGTGTCTGCATCTGTGATTTCCACACCGTAATCCGTGGAACCACTCCCCCCCAGACCTGTTAGCGTGATACTGCCGGCCTGAGAGCTGGTGCCCGTGGAACTCACTTCTGCCCCATTGTCAATCTCCACACCATCGTCGTCTCCCCCGCTATCCCCCATGACGTAAATGTGGCCGTCAATCGATGTTACCAAAGTCCCAGCCCCGCTGATGTGAACACCTTCATCGCTGGAGGTGCCCCCGCCCGTCCCCTCAATGGAGATCGAGGCGGCATTCGATCCCAAACCGACTGAGAATATCTGTGCTTCTGAACCTATAAAGATCCCATCCCCGCCTGAACTTGACCCGTATAGAGTCATGTCACCAGTCACTGAGGCGACCACCGTTCCTGTGTCCGCCAGTTCAATGCCATAATCTGTAGAACCAAGGCCTCCGATGCCTGTCAAGAGTATCCTGGCTGCCATGATCCCGGTCCCGGTAGACTCAACTCGTGCCCCACCATGAATCTCTATACCGTCGTCATCGCCACCACTGTCTCCTGTGATTTGAATGGTCCCATCCACAGACACAACAGAGGTCCCCAAACCCACAAAAACCACACCTTCTGAACTACTGACACCACCCCCTGTGCCGCTGATCGTAATCTTGGCAGCATGGGTCCCCAATCCTCTGGAGGAAATAGCCACGCCGTCTCCCACATTCACTCCATCGCCACCTGGGCTGGTACCGATCATGAGAATGTCACCGTCCAAGGACGTCACCCTGGTACCCGTATCATCCAACTCGATACCGTAATCGGTGGTCCCGTTGCCACCCCTGCCCACAAGGGTAATCATCGCCGCATGCACGCCAGTGCCGGTGGATGCGATCACGGCCCCGTCATGAATCTCAACACCATCGTCATCGCCCCCACTGTCTCCCGTAATCAGAATATGGCCATAGGCCGAGGTCACTGTCAGCTGGCTGCCTGCGATATACACCCCTTCGGAACTCGATTGACCACTGCCGGTACCGTTTATGGTAATAGCACCCCTGGCAGATCTAATCTGGCTGTCATCCAGGTCCACACCGTCAGAACTGGTCATGCCATGACTGGCGTTGCCGATGATCTGGATAGCGCCATCCACGGTACGCACAGTTGATTTGTCAATGCCAATACCATCGCCGCTGCTCGTATCCCCCCCCCAGCCAGTCATCAGAATGGAGCCGATGCCAGTCGATGTCAACATGGCCCCATCAATGTCCACGCCCACCAAACTGCCCGTAGCGTTCTCTGCAAGATTGGCCTCCATGATCAGGTCACCATGGGCTGTCTCGATCGTAGCCCCAGTATTGATGTCGATATTTCGGTCGGCGATCAAGGTCACACTGCCAGATCCACTGGCACTGATGGCACAGTGGTCCGATGCCTTGATGGTCTCTGCGCACAGATGCAGATTCTTATCCCGATCGAGATGCACAACGTCCCTTACCTCAATCGTATCAGTGCCCTCCTGGCCATTTATGGCAACGTGGGCCGGATAAGTAAGTGCCAGGCTATCCAAGTTGATCGCATCATCACCGCCACCCGCGTTGAGGGTGAGCGCACCAGTCGGATTCACAAATGTAAACGACTCAGCCGCTGCAGAGTCCACGACAGTCTGGCCAGCATCTGTAGCCATGACTGTAATCGTTTCACTGGCACTGCTGTAGTCCAACACAATATTCTTGACGGACACCATTGAGATAATTCGCTCCAATCCGGTATAGGAGATGAGAGCATTATGAGACATCTGGATCGTTCCGCTTGAATCATCAGAGGCTGTGAACTCAATCACGTCACAGTCACCAGCCAGCGTCAGAACATCCTCCCTGCTTGTGACCGGCTCACCGCCATTATACGTAATAGACTTGGCAAAATTCCCCAGGGAGCAGTCGATGGTGAGAGAATCATCGCCGCCCAGCGTGTTGAACAGGATCTCTGTACTGCTCACAGCACTGAATGGAACCATAATAGTGTTTGTTCCATTACCTGTGGCCCCGGCAATGTCGGTCGTCAGAGGGTTATTTGAATCGCTAATAATATATTGACTATTGACATCATCTGACTGAATGATCAGGGTATCATCCGTATCACCACCCAGTACATCTGCAATGCACATATTGCCTGATCCATCCAACGAAACTTCGGTCGTCCCAAGAAGTACAGTCAGATTGAAGGCATCTGCATGACTGTCAGCGGCATCGTCCTGAATAGTCACAGTGACAGCATAGCGATTGATGGCCGTAAAAGTATGATTTAGATCAAATGTCATATTGCCCGGATCAATGTCTAAGGCCAAATCACCCGTGCCATCACCGAAATTGACAGTCCCTGTCCAGGTATCCAATGTCCCGGGATCACTAAATGCAATATCAGTGCGACTAAATACGCCGCCAAACGGCGCGTGCAATATCTCGTCTCCTCCAACCTCGAATGCAGGCGCCACATTATTCACAAAAACAGTCGCCGAAACCACGTCACTTGCACCCTGACTATCAGTCACCTGTAGCCGCACAGTCATTGACATTGGGCCATCCAGCCTCACGGCCGAAAAGGTCGGTTGCCGCCCCACTGCATCGTCGTATTGCCCGTCATTGTCATAGTCCCACGCATAAAAAAGCGGCCTTAAATCCTGATCTGGGTCATGGCTGCCTGACCCGTCCAGTGCAATGGTCGAACCTTCCGTCACGCTATACGGACCTCCAGCTTCTGCAATCGGCCTCGCATTCACGGCAAGCACCACGTCATTGCCATCGCCACCCAGATAACTCAATGCGGCGTCCAAGCCTGAACCCAGGAAGTTAGCGATTCTTGTACCTTCGACAAAATTTGTAAACTGACCTACAATGGCATCGGACCCTTGATTATCTATAATTACAAACTGTTCCCCTCCCACAGGCACGAAGCTGTTCCATGGGGCGACATGAAGGGCCACATTCGAACCAATCGTCACAATGCCATGACGTACAACCATTTGATCGTGGTCGCTGTCAGTGGTGCCCGATGAAACGCCCCCAATTTCAACAGTCACCGCACTGTTCTCCGTCAGGGTCACATGGCCATCGATATCCAGGATGCCTGGAGAATGCCCTGGAGTCAGATGGCCGTTTAGTATCAATTCTGTCCCCACGTAGTCAAAACCGGTGATATGCGTATTTCCAATGGAGGCACCCGTGATAATTGCCAGGACACCGAAATGCTCTGGGGCCATGGAGCCTGTCAAGGTCACGGGCCCGAGATCGGA
>CAZBTJ010000080.1:0-24352 GCA_964494325.1 uncultured Pirellulales bacterium | reverse complement strand
TTTTTAGTTTTAAGTTTTTAGTGTTAGGTGTTAAGTGTTAGGTCATAGCTCCAAAACAGTGAGCCACCCCTTTGGATGAATGAGGTGGCTCACGACACATTCTGACTCCTGTTCCCTGACTCCTGATTCCTGATTCCTGATTCCTGACCCCTGTACTTACCATCTGAATCGCATGCCGGCCGTCATGATGTGGCCGCCATAATCTGCCCCGTCTTTTTTCTTTAGAAAATCATATTTGTATTCAAATAGCAGGGCAACCTGGTCCGTGATGGGGATGTCCACGCCTGCCGTGACATAGGGGAAGACCCCTTTGGCCAGTGTGTTGTGTCCCTTGTCTTTCGTGACAAATTCGCTGTAAGGGCTGTTAACGGTTTCCAGATGCGTGTCTTTCCATTCATCCACAAGCCAGTAATACCCAACGCCCGCACCTATATAGGGATGGATGCGGTCTGTTTCTTCTGGCGAGACAGCGTGCAGGCGCAGGCCCAGACGAAAATCATAGGTTTGAAAATTGTCCTCCAATGTATCCTGAATCATGCCAATGTTGTCGTATTTGGTGTAGGTATCAATAGCACTGGCCACAGAGGCCCCGCCAAAGGCCATGGTCAGTTCCAAATAATCGCTTGCTGCAGTCGTACCTGCTAGCTCTACCTCAAACCTGGTACGAGATGTATCTTTGAGTGTTAAAGGGTTTTGCAGGCTCTGAAGCCCGGCTTTGACATCAATGTTAAAAGACGCCAGCACGGGATTGGTCATAAAAAACACCACCATCAGGCCGATTAGACTGTGGATAGAGAGAGTGCGTATACGTGCCATTTTGGGGCTCCTTTCAGAATAGAAAACTCAGTTGAGTGATTTATGTTGTTTTGGCTTCTTTACCTATCTTATAAAGGCCTCGATATGGAGAGGAGTCACATGGGAATGGGCAATTTGTTTTTAAAAAGGGAATTCATTTTTTATCTTTGATGGCGGATTTTTGATTTGAGGGCCGCCGTGTGGAGTGTGAGGTCATCAGGGGACACTGTCTCTGGAGCGGCGTTCCCTGTTCGGCAAAAGAGCAATGGAGGGATAGAGCATTAAGAAGTCTGAGCGTGCTCTGTCCCGGTGACAGGCGTCGCGTCAGCAACCCTCGCAAAAGTCAAATGGTTTGATCCTGGTTTTTTCTCATGCGCCGATGAATGGGTGGCAAACCTTATCACACATTCGGATGGTGCTGGCGCCTCGGATTTAACCGGAACATATCCCGCTCGCTTAGGCTCCCTTAAGGAAATGCCCCTCGCTTTGCCACGGATAACGGAGGAGCCGCAAACAGCTTACGTCCATCATGGGTGACAACCGTGAAGAAGTAATACCCACCTGGCAAGCTTGCTCTTCGGTAATTTGACATCGAAACCGCCCTAAACATTGAATGCTCAGATGATACAGGGTTGCCGGTGTTTTTGGAGCAGGTTTTATCGGGTGTTTCCCCATACAATTCGGCTCTCACAGCGCAGCAGGCAACGGTTCGTCAGGACATTCAAAACCTATGAAGCTTTGTGGGCAGAGGGGCAGTGGAGTGAGTGGGAGTTGGCCAAGCACGTGATACCCGTTTTTGCATTCGCAAGGCAGGCAGATACATATTCTTTTCGCTTTCAAATAATCAATCAATACGGGATCTATCCGTAGGCTCGAACCGCGCGATCCGGGGCGGCAGTTGGAACAATCCTGCAGAGAACTGCCGCTGCTCCTACCGGAACAGGATCAATCCGGACAACAGGAACAACAACCTGGGCTTTCGTGTGGCTTTGGTCCCCAGCTCAACAGGACCGACAGATGTCTCCTACTGAACAGGATGGATTCCGGCTCCCAGAAATGGGACAAAAAACGCAGAAGACAGCCGATGGAGTAGGTTTGCGGATGCATTCTCGAAAAAGCGGCTGTCTTTTTTGCTTTATCAAACCCATATCAGGGCTATACTTGTTATATTCTGCCGTGAGTAGACAGAGACAATCGTACTGAATAAAGGACCGTATCCATGAAACAAGTCATTGCCAAAGCCACCAATTTGGTTGCACTCAGGAAACTATGCAGTCCTCGGCCATTAGAGGAGAGCGAGGTAGACTTGTTTTTTGTTGAAACTGCCGAGGGAAGGAATCCTGCCCAAGATACGCGTCAATTACTCAGGCAGACTCTGGAAGAAACCGATGATGCAAGAATCCTCTTTTACGGGCATCGTGGCTGCGGAAAATCAACGGAACTGAATATGCTTCAGCGTGAACTGGGGGGTGCCTATTTAAAAGTCAAATTTTCAGTTGAAGATCAGATGAGTATGACTGCTGTGTGCGCGGAAGATTTGATCCTAATCATTTGCGAGCAGGTCTTAGATTCTGCTCTGGATGCTGGCTATAAGGTTGATGAAGCCGTGCTTCAGGGTGTTTATGACTATTTTGATCAGGTCACACGCACGCAGTCAACCAGTCGGGATGCTAAGATAGGTGTCAAGGCCGAAGTCAAAGCCTCTGTCTCAGTCTTGTTGCTAAAACTGCTGGCCAAACTTTCCAGTGAAATTCAGTTTAACGCCCATAGCCAGTTGACGACTGTGGCCCAGTTGCGTAATCGTCCGAGTGACTTGCTCTTTCAGGCCAACCAGTTGATTGAGGCGGTACGTCGTGCTTTACCGCCCGGTAAGAAGTTGCTCATTGTCGTGGAGGACCTTGACAAGCTGGACATAGCCCGTGCCAGAACGATCTTTGTGGAAAACGTGAATCTGCTGATTGGGCTCAATACCAACATCATCTATACCATTCCCATTTACCTGTTTCATTCACCGGATGCCGGCGCCTTTAAGGAACGGTTTGATGAAACTTACTGCCTGCCCATGATCAAAATCCTCGATCCGGAGAATCCAAAGTCCCTTCCCTTGGGTGTGGACATGATCAAGAACTTGGTTCGCGAGCGCATGGACAAGAAGGCCCACTTGATTGAAGATGAGGCATTGGATTACCTGGTAAAACAAACAGGAGGTGTGTTGCGGCATGTGTTTCAGGTCATTCATACGGCCACCTGTATCAAAAACGCCACTGCGCCCCTGACAAAAAAGCATATTCGCTACGGCTTGGACCAGCAGAAGCTGGTTCTGGAAAGACAAATTGCCCTGCCCTATGAAACACTTCCTGGTGCCCCGGAGGATGTGGCCATGCTGTATAAGCGTTTGGCGGAATACGCAGCCAAGCAGTTGAGCGGTCAAAAGAATGCCTCCTGGTCCGATGCCACCAATCAAATCCTGCTTCAATCCTGTGTGTTGGTTGAATACAACGGAGCCGGGTGGTTTGGGGTGCATCCGTTGATTATTGAGAGCCTTGAGAATCGTGGATTGCTAAAATGACCCTGGATTCAATACTGCTGAAAGACGACCAGTGGGATCTCCTGGTAAATCTTCTTGCCGATCCGGTACCTGGGCTCAGTGCTGTGGAAGTGTCTTCCTCTTCGGAACTCACTGAGGTGATTCAATATTCCGAGTCGGCTTTAAGGCAAGGCAAGATTCCGTATCACGATATATGGATAGACACTTCAAAAGCCATCCCGGCTGACCTTGCCAAAGATATTGGCCATTTGTCAGGATTGCACAAACCGGAATGTGGCGTTCTGTTGGTATGTGATCGAACAGAGACTTTCATGGCGAGTCTCCGTTTCTGGCGAGATATGAACTTCATGCGTGAAGCATTGGGACAGATAGAAAGCCATGTCATCTTTTTGCTTTTTCCGGAAAACTTTCATCTATTACTCACGGCCTCTGAGCACTTGGCAGATTGGATTACTGTCAAAATATTCCTGAAGAGTCGTCCTTCTGAACCAACACGATCACCTGAATCGTTCCACGTCGCCATGGGATCTGCCAAAGCTGTCCGGCAATTAAAACTCCTGGAAAAGCAGTATGCAGATTCCATCAATACAAAACTAACACCTTTGGCACGGACAAATCGGTATGTATGGCCCATCTTCAAGCTGGCCGTTGAGATCCATGATTTGCAGCGTGCCGGGCAATCGTATCAAGAGATTCTTGAATTGGGGCAGAGTGAAAAACTGCATGGATTCAAGAAGGTTGAACGAGATTTCAGGAGATTGAGAGACATGGATGAATCAACGCTGTTGGCCTCAATTGTGACTGCTTTGGGAGCCTATGTGGCAGAGGATGCCAAGGTGTTTGCTGACAAGGTCGGACATAAGGCTTATGCTAAGTGTAAGACACTGGCTTTGACAATGTTCGATAGGCTGCGGGGCAATCCCAAGCATGATATGATTCTTGATGAATTTCAGAAGGAACCCGATGTCTGGCAGGGGCCGCTCAAGAAAATGCTGGAAAAGGCCTGTGAGCAGAACGTCGAGTTGAGGGAGGAATTTGGGGGCTTGTTTGAGGCATATGATCAGGAGAAGCAGGCTTTTACGGCAACCGTCCATGGGGATCATGGCCTTGTGGCTCAAGGAGAGAATATAAAGCAGGCACCCAATGGGATTGCTGCTGACAATATCAAAACAGGCGGCGGAGATGTTGTTGTGGGTACAAAGATTGTCCACATGCACGCTGGGCCAGATAGCCCAATAAAGGGCGGTGCTGAAGCTGAAGATCAGTCGTCTCTGAACAAGGCAGAGGAAGCCTATCGTCGTTGGGTAGTGGATAAGTATCAGTATCTTCAGTTTCGCGGGTTCGGGTTGACGGATAAGTTGCCTTTGCGCCTGAAATTGCAGGATCTTTATGTCTCAGGTAAGGCGCGCATCGAGTTGCCTGAGGGCGAACGCGGGTGTGAGGGTTTGGAGTTGGCAGGTCGCAAAATGGATCGCCTGCACGAGGCCCAAGCACGTCTCAGCAATGAGTCTGTCGTGCTTGAGGATCTGATTAAAAAGCACGATGGCATGGTGATACTGGGTGATCCTGGTGCAGGCAAAACCACGTTTCTCAAGAGACTATCGCTGGGCATGGCGCAGTCGCCTAACGCGCCCTTGCCCCTGTTACTACCACTCAGTGAGTATGCCAGGGCCCTGGAAAATCAGTCCAAGCGGATTCCCTTGACTGAGTTTGTGTTGGAGTATTTGGCTGGCTGCGTGGGTATGTCAAGGTTGCCGATTGCAGAGATGATCCAGGCATGTCTGGACCAGGATAAGGCCTTTATTTTGCTGGACGGGCTGGATGAGGTCCGCGACGGTGCTTTGCGTGACTATGTCATGGATCAGGTTGTTAATTTCTACTGCCTTTACAAAGGGCGCTGCCGATTCGTTATGACCAGCCGTATTATTGGCTACAAAGCGGTACGACGCGTCATTGAGGGGCTCCGCGAGTGCACTTTGGTTGATTTTGATGACGAGGATATAGCTTCGTTCGTAGACAAGTGGACCCAGGTGGTGGAAGAACATGTTCTGGGACAGGGAGACAATGCACGAGAAAGGGCTGAACAGGAACGCTCAGAATTGATGCATTCAGTGGGCGATCACAAAGGCGTGCGACGACTGGCAGGCAACCCGTTGCTTCTAACGATCCTGGCCATGATGAAACGCCAGGGCGTGGTCTTGCCGCGTAGGCGTGCCCAGCTCTATGACAAGTACATGGAGACCTTGATCACAAGCTGGAATCGTGTCCGAGGCCTGGGACGCAGGTTCTCTGGTGAACTGGAACTTAATCCCACACTGGAGGTTCTTGCACCGCTCGCCTTTTTAATGCATGAAAAGAGCGCGGGTGTGGGCCTGGTCAGCGAAGAGCATCTGATGGATATGTTGACCCGGATACAGAAGAATCGGGGCAGGCCCAATCCCAGAGAAGAAGCCCTGCGGTTCTTCAACGATTTTCGATCCTATTCTGGCATTCTGATGGAACGGGGATTGGGCCAGTACGGATTCATGCATCTGACCATTGAAGAGTATCTGGCGGCCATTGATCTGGCCAATCAAATCAATACCAGCGACGAAGCGGTTAGTAATCTGGTCATAGAACACATTGATCAGCAGCCCTGGTATGAGGTCAGCCTCCTGGCCATCGGGTATCTGGCCTTGAAGGCCACGGCTTTGAAACCCTTTGCCACCAAAGTTGTGGTTAATCTGCTTGAAAATCAGTCGGGCAGTCGCGGAAAAACCGCCGTACTGGCAGGGCAGGCTGTCTTTGAGGTGGGTGAGGATGGGTTTTCTTCTGACACTGTCGAAAAAACTTGCCAGCGTTTGCTTGGCATCATGGCAGATAGTGAGATTGATCCCAGTGTCCGTTGTAATGCAGGCGATGTGTTGGCACGCTTGGGTGATCTACGCAAAGAAGTCCTGGACTCTACTTGCATGGAATTCCGCAAGATTGAGGCAGGCCCATTCTGGTATGGCGAAGGTGAAGAAGGCCATGAATGCAAGGAACTGGATTATCAGTATCGCCTGGCCCGGTATCCGGTGACAGTGGCCCAGTTCCGACAGTTTTCTGAAGCCGGAGGGTATCAGGGCGAGACATATTGGCAGGAGGCCGAGGATGCCGGATGCTGGAAGTCCGGACGGTTCAAGGCAAGATATGGATATGGAGAAGCCTGGCGAAAAGGCCTGGCAGAGCTGCCGGACCGATTTTGTCTGGCCAATCATCCTATGGTGATTGTATCGTGGTATGAGAGTATGGCCTATTGCCGCTGGCTCACAGATCAGTGGCTGGCTAGTAAGATTGCCAGCGAGAATCTCTCGCATTTGAATCCCAAGGAATGGATATTCACCTTGCCCTCTGAGAAACAATGGGAAAAGGCAGCGCGTGGGCCTGCCCCAAGAAAACGTCCTTACCCCTGTGGTGATGAACTGACGCCGAATTTGGCGAATCACCGGAAAACTCATATTGAGAGCACAAGTGCAGTTGGGTGTTTTCCCAAAGACAAAAGTCCGTACAACTGTATGGATATGACAGGCAATGTATGGGAATGGTGTCACAATAAACATAGTGAGGATAGCTCGTTCCGCGTGTTCCGGGGCGGCAGTTGGTTCGAGTCCGCTCAGTTCTGCCTCTGCTCCTCCCGGGACTGGGGCGTTCCGGACTTCCGGCGCGACGTTCTGGGCTTTCGTGTGGCTTTGGTCCCCAGTTCAGTGGGTTGAGCTCAAGCAGGTGAGCGGAGCGAGCCATAGTATGTGCGGAGCACATCAGGTTTTTGTGCAGTGCGTGGCGGAGCCGCGCTGCGTTACAATTCCCAATTATAGAGATTCTATGCTTCTCTGAACATCGAATGTCGAACACCGAATAATGAATGACGAAGGATTAAACGCGTTAATCGCTTTTTTTGGCTTTTACTTCGACATTCATTATTCGTTAATCGGTGTTCATAATTCAATTAATTTGGGTCCCGTGGCATTGTGACGCAGTCTGGGAGCCGCGTTGCATCGAGGATTCATTTTTTATTTTTTATTGCGGATTTTTGATTTGAGGGCGTAGGGTGGGGCCATGCCCCACGCGGTCTCTATGATTCCAATCTACAACCGATTCGTTGCTTGATTATATTGATGTTCTGGAGGGATACATTATTTGAGGTGTTTGAAAGTTTGTTTTACCGGCGTGGGGCATGGCCCCACCCTACGGGGTTGGGAGGGATTGCCGTGGGCCTCGCCCCACGCGGGCCGTTATTCTCCTGGTACGGCTATCCTTATCGAAGATTCCTTGATACTGGTCTGGTTGATGTTGCTATAGCGTCCTTCCGTTAAATACCTGTGATATGTGGACCAGGGCCACTCAGTCAGATCCGTGACCAGGCCGTGTTTAATAGGATTATAATGAATATAGTCAACATGCCTCTGAAGATCGATTTCATCTCTGATTTGATGCTCCTAGAAACGCCGTTGCCAGAGGGCTGCTTCACCTGTTCGTTTTCGAGAGGCATTTCGTGTACCATCTCGACCGCCCCGGGCTAGAAATGATTTGGTGAAGATGCCTTTAATCGCATTCCAACGGGATGAATACTTGGCGTCGTTATCAGGTAATCTCCAGATACAATGAAGATGGTCGGGTAAGAGGCAAAGCGCGATTGTGTCAAATGGATGGTTCGTTCTGGTGATCTGCCATGCCGAACGCAAGCATTCTCGAGCCAAAGGGGCCACAAACAGCTTGCGTCGATCATGGGTGACAACCGTGAAGAAGTAATACCCACCTGGTAGACCAGCTCTTCGGTAATTTGACATAGGAACCACCTTAAACATTGAATGCTCTGATGATACAGGGTTTCTGGTGTTTTGGGAACGTGTTTTACCAGCGTGGGGCACGGCCCCACCCTACGGGGTTTGGAGGATATGCTCACGGGATTGGGATGTGTTTCGCGTAGGGTGGGGCCTCGCTCCACGCTGGTAAGAATAGCGCACAAAAAAAGGGAGGCCGAAAAATGGCCTCCCTTGTGTTGCTTGGAAAATGAGATGCGTAGGGTGGGGCCTTGCCCCACGCTGGTTTTCTACAGATAATCGTTGAAGATGTTCTTGAGAAGCTCCTGGTGGCCGCTTTGGATTTTGGGTTCGCCGTTTTTCAAGGTGTAGGCTTCGAGTTCTTCGAGTCCGACCTGGTTGTTTTCAATTTTTTGCCCCAGATTACCTGACCAGCCCATGTAGCGTTCTGTGATGACGTTTTCGTAGGTTTTGTCTTCGATCATCTTGGCAGCGATCTTGAGACCGCGTGCAAAGGTGTCCATGCCACCGATGTGGGCATAGAAGAGGTCATCCGTATCAATGGATTGTCTTCTAACATGGGCGTCAAAGTTGAGGCCACCCGTGGTGAAGCCGCCATTTTTGAGGAGAATGTACATGGCTTGGGCCGCTTCATAGAGGTTGGTGGGGAATTCGTCCGTATCCCATCCAAGCAGCATGTCACCCTGGTTGGCGTCAACGGAGCCAAGAATCCCATTGGCCGTACAATATTCGAGTTCGTGGCAGAAATCGTGGCCTGCCAAGGTGGCGTGGTTGGCTTCAATATTCATCTTGAAGTGATCAATCAGGTTGTATTTTTGCAGGAAGGCAAAGCAGTTACCTGAGTCAAAGTCGTACTGATGTTTTGTGGGTTCTTTGGGTTTGGGTTCAATGTAGAACTGGCCGGTAAAGCCGATTTTCTTCTTGTAGTCCACGGCCATCTGCATGATTTGGGCGAGATGGTCCAGCTCGCGGCCCATGTCAGTGTTGAGCAGGGTGTCATAGCCTTCACGACCGCCCCAGAATACGTACCCTTCACCACCGAGTTCCAGGGTGACCTCCAGGGCCTTCTTGATTTGACTGGCTGCATAGGCAAACACATCGGGGGACGGGTTGGTGCTTGCACCGGCCATGAAGCGACGATTGGAGAACATGTTGCTGGTCCCCCAGAGGAGCTTGACGCCCGTGTCATTCTGGAGGGTCTTGGCCTTGGCCACGATTCTATCCAGGCGTTTGTTGGTTTCAGCCAGTGTGTCTGCTTCAGGGGCGATGTCCCTGTCATGGAAACACCAGAAGCCTACGCCCAACTTGGTGAAGAATTCAAAGGCGGCATCCATGGTCTGCTCTGCAGCCGTCATGAGGTCAGGGGCATTGTCATATTCACGGATAATCGTGCCTGGACCAAAGGGGTCAGCACACATGTTTTTCATGGTATGCCAGTAACAGACAGAAAACCGAAGATGTTCTGCCATGGTTTTCCCCAGGATGACCTCATCGGCGTTGTAGTGCTTGAATGACATTGGATCCTTTGAATCAGGGCCCTGGTAGCTGATTTTTTTGACCTTCGGGAAATATTCACCCATGGCATATCCTTTCATCTGTTTACTGTATTAGAGAAAAATTAAGCCCGTAGACTAGCTTTCATCGGCCTGATATGCAAGAAAAAGGTTTTTCTCGGTTCCCGCATGTGTCAATGAACAATGGGGATTGATTCTGCTTATAATCTGAATAATCATACATAAACGCAAATAACGCACTACTTAATTGAATCACGAACGCCGATTAACGAATCATGAATGTCGAAGTAAAAGAAAAAAAGGCAACTAACGCATTTAATCCTTCATTATTCGATATTCGATATTCGACATTCAGAGAAGTACAAAACCCTGAATAGAAATTGTAATACAGCCTTTGCGCTGAGCACGATTCCCCCAGACAAATGCGGAGGTCTGAGTTCCTGAAGTGTCCGTCTCTTGACGACTTCTTAGGATTGAAAACTTTTCTCTTGCAATCCGTTCCTGCAGGACTGTACACTGATTCTAGACAATTTGATAAGCGTTGGTCCGAGGATTTATAGTCAGGTCATCATAAACATTCATTTCATACACCGGACCTCGTTTGGCTTAGGTGGTTTTTCACTGTATTTTGATTGCGGTGATTGTCTGTCTGGGCTGCACCTCTTTTTGAGATGAAATCCCTTGATATTGCAGCAGGCACGTGTCTGCGCGTCATCATTCTCATCCTTCATATCATGGAAAGGGTCTAATTATGAAATCGAGACCGTTGTTTCCGTCCGTTTTGTCCATTCTGGCTTGTTTGGGGCTGGCGTGGGGACCTGTGTGTGCTCAGGAATTTGCACCCAATGTGCTGATTCCCCAGAGTCGAATCTATGGATACACACCGCTTCAGAAGGCCGTAGTCAAGATCACGGCTGTGGACTGTACTGTTCGCATTGTGGAGGCCATGGCTACCACGCAGCTGGACATCACTCTTCAGAATACTACGAACAGTCGCCAGGAGGCGGAACTGATCCTGCCCGTGCCGGACGACGCCGTGGTCAGTCATTTTGCCTATGACGGTACCAGTGAACTGATCACAGCGCAGGTCCTGCCCAAGGCAGAGGCTGTCAGTATTTACAATGGGTTGGTTTCGCAGATCCGCGATCCCGCCCTGTGTGAATTCATTGGGTATCAGCTGATCCGCACCAGCGTGTTTCCAGTGGAAGCCAATGCTCAGCAGCATATTCAAGTTATCTTTGAGCATGCGCTCGGTACTGAGGGCAACCGTATTGACTACAGCCTGGCACGTACTGAATCGCTCCAGTATCAGGTGCCCTGGAAGATCAAGGTTCAGATCCAGAGTGCCTCACCCATTGCCACGGTTTACTCTCCCACCCATAGGGTGTATGTGAGTCGAATCAGTGACACACACATGTCTGCCATGACAGACCCGGACTCCGAGTACACACCTGGTCCATTTCAGATGTCTTATCTTCAAGAGCAGGACGGTGTCACCGCTTCATTGCTGGCGTATCCGGGCGAGAACGTGGACAGTGGTTATTTTCTACTGCTGGCTGGTCTGGGGGCCATCCCTTCTGACATGCGTGAGACCATTCTGCGTGAAGTCACAGTGGTGATTGACCAGTCTGGCAGCATGGCCGGACGCAAGGTGGAGCAGGCCAAGGATGCCGCCATCCAGGTGATCAGTGCTTTGGAGCCAGACGAGGCATTTAATGTGATCACCTACAACAGTCAGGTGCAGTGGTTTTCTCCCGATCCCGTGATCAAGGATCTGGACACGCTCCTGGCTGCAGAGCAATACATCCGAAACATTTCTGCGTCTGGGAGCACCAATCTGTATGGCGCACTGGATCTGGCCCTGAATCAAACACCTGTCACGGATATGCTGCCCATCGTACTGTTTCTGACAGATGGGCAGCCCACATCAGGCATTACGTCAGAATCTGCCATACGGGATCTTGTGACCACAGCCAATCCATTTGACAGGCGTGTGTACAGTTTTGGTGTGGGATACCAGGTCAATGCGCCACTACTGGATGCTCTGTCGTCCCTGTCCAGGGCTCAGTCCGTGTTTGTCCTGCCTGATCAGGACGTGGAACAAGCCGTAACAGATGTGTTTGACGGTCTTGCCGGTCCTGTGTTCTCTGGTCCAAATCTCGAGATTTTTAATCCGGATGGTTCACCTGCGATTGGACGCACACTGGATGTGCTGCCTGTACTTCTGCCGGATTTGTATGAAGGGGATCGTTTGGTGCTGATGGGGCGATATGTTGGACCTGAGCCTCTGACCTTCAAGTTCAACGGCAACTTTCTGGGCCAGGATCAGACCTTTTCCTATACCCTTGGCTTTGACAGGGCAGACATCAAGAACGGATTTGTGCCCAGACTGTGGGCCAGTCGCAAAATTGCCCAGCTCATTGATCAGATCGTGCAACTGGGCGCAGATCCCGGTGTGTCACAGGATGATGCGGAGATCCAGGAACTCACTGAGACCATTGTGTTTCTGTCTGCCCAATTCGGTATTATCACAGAATATACCGCATTCCTAGCGCGTGAGGGCACCAATCTCAGCGACTACGCAGATCTCCTGGGTCAGGCCAGCAGCAATCTCATTGACTCCGCTGTGGGAGAACGC
Organism: uncultured Pirellulales bacterium; assembly: GCA_964494325.1. Lineage (GTDB taxonomy): Bacteria > Planctomycetota > Phycisphaerae > Sedimentisphaerales > Anaerobacaceae > JAIPFM01. The sequence continues at coordinate 12,055 of CAZBTJ010000080.1, read as the reverse complement.
ACTGGCGAAAGCGGCGTGAGTCAGGCTGTGAACAATGCGCAGCAGCGTGCCCAGGACGTGCTCAACCGTGACAGCAGCTATCTTAATTCCAGCATGGAGCGCACGCGCATTGTCAACGCCCAGCAGGCCAATGACATGACATTATACTTCAATGACGGCAAGTGGATTGATAGCCGTTTGATGTCTCTGGAGGATATTACACCTCATCAGGTAATTGAATATGCCTCAGAGGCCTTCTTTGATCTGGCCCTGGAAATGGCCCTGGATAACCGCCAGGGGGCACTGGCTTTTGCTCAGGACATGCTTATCTTTAAGGAGGGACAGGTGATACTCATTGATGTGCCCGAAGACCTTGAGGAAGACTATGCGCCCCTGGATCCCGGCGCCCTGGATGGCGTAGATCCCGGTGACGTGGGTGATGATGATCGCGGCTACGGCTATTCTTCTGGAAGATAAGCGTCACTTAGTCCAAAGTCCGGAGTTCTGAGTTGGCTGAAATTAATAAAATCAACGACTCAGGACTCCGGACAAAGGATTCTGGGCTCGTCCGGTGTGTCTCCGCCGGGCTGGGGCTTCTTTTGTACAAAGCGGGATCAAATGACACTGTGTCATTGCTATAGAGAAAGGAAGAGATTATGGGTAAAAGAACCTTAACAATTTGTTTACTCCTTTATTGTTTGTCTTCACAGACCTGGGCAGACCTGAATGAAAACACGGGGAGCGTGATAAAAATCGAAGAGGGTGTGACAGCTGTGCAATGGCTCTATGTAGACGCTGATGCTGTATCAGATCCTGGCCCCAATGACCTGGCCTCTAGCGATCCTGATGAAGAGGGCACCCTCGAACATCCTTATGATTCCATCCAAGAGGCCATTGAAGTGGCCCGCGATGGGGACCAGATCTTTGTACTCAGTGGTACGTACTGTGAAACCATAGACTTTCTTGGAAAGAGCATTCACGTCACTGGATTTAGCCCTCATGTGGAAGCCCAGAGAAACCAGCCTTGCCCGATCATTGATGGCAACTATCAAGACACTGTCGTGACTTTTACTGGAGGAGAGGACGATCTTACCCAATTGTCCGGATTTACGATTACGCGTGGCAAAGGTCGAGATGCCGGTGGCATACTCTGCCTGGGAAGTCATCCTCAGATTTCCAATTGCTTGATTGTGGGTAATCGTGCCACCGGTTCGGGAGGAGGGGGTGTTTATTGTCACGATAGTCATGCGCGTTTCGACCACTGCACGATCAGTGGAAATGTTGCCGGACACGCCGGCGCAGGTTTCTATAGTGACGATTCCAGCCAGGGATTGACCAACTCCATTCTCTGGTACAACGAACCCACTGATATTGAGTATTCCATGCTTGAAGGATCTTCCTTGCCCTCCCTCTTCATTATATACTGTGCCCTTCCTCAGGAAGTATTTTGGGCCACCAATATACGCTGTCAACCCGGTTTTGTTTCACCTGGCTACTGGGCCAGCGTTTCGACTCCAGAGGTGCCCATAGATGTGCCAGGTGCCAACGCCATTTGGATTGCGGGTGACTATCATTTGATGAGTGGTTCCCCTTGCGTGAATGCAGGGGATCCCAAGGTTCATTTGGACGCCAATGAGTTGGATCTTGATGGTCAGCCACGTGTGGCTTATGAGCGTGTGGATATGGGATCGGATGAGTATGTGTGTGTCGATCCGGGTTATGTGGCTACGTGTAACAACATCGTGATTCCTTTGTTTCAAGATACGAGTGCGGTTCATCCAGAGACCGCCTATGTGGGCAGAACAACGCTCACGGTTGATGCGGAGCCCACCTATGCGGACAGGGTACCGCCCATAGTTGATGCCCCAAAGAAGAAGGTTCTCTTGCCTCTGGTCTCGGCCATGTCCAAGGCGGGTGGCTTTTGGACTGTGTCACTTTCCAGCGAGGAGGTCGGCCCTGGGCAATGCATAGAAGTGGAACTCACCGTAAGGGGTACGGGCGTTGATGTAAACAGCCTGGATAGCGTCTCCTACAATACTGTTCTTGCTGCCGTTGAAGTCCTTGATGGACTAAAAATTGAGTTTGTGTCTATTGGTGATCCTGGTGTGCCAGAGCATGAAGGCTTTTGGGGTAAGATGAGTAAATTTGAAATCACCAATGCCCAGTATTGCAAATATCTGAACTGGACAATGTCTGCAGATCTTATCGTCGAACACTATGGTACTGTCTATGGTGTCCATGATACACAGCATTTCTGGCCCTATTTTGACACGTTTGATAAGATTTCTACGAGTCAGATTGCCTATTCTGAAGGTCGATTCAGCGTCATTAGGCGCGACGGGATGAGTATGGCCAATCACCCCGTGGTGGAGGTGAGTTGGTTTGGGGCCAGAGCCTTTTGTGATTCTTTTGGATACCGATTGCCCACAGAATGGGAATGGCAAGCTGTGGCTGATTATGATGGAAGCTATGTGTATGGATGTGGCATGAGTATTGATCAAAGCAGAGCCAATTATTGGGATGGCGCCACGGCCAATCCCCATGGCATGTCGGAGTATCCCCACACATCACGCGTTGGCTATTATCCATCAAACGGGTATGGATTGCATGATCTGGCGGGAAATGTCTGGGAATGGACAGATACCGCCATTTCGAGTCGCGATAGGATTCTTTGTGGTGGTGCCTGGACCCAAGCAAGTGGGCAAAATGAGGTTTCTTATCGGGGGAGTTACAATGCTTTCGACACATTTCACGCCATAGGTTTTCGCGTGTGTCGCTGACAAGCTGTGTCACAATTGACAATTGAGAGTTTTGTACTTCCCTGAATGTCGAACACCGAATCATGAATAATGAAGGCCTAAATGCGTTAATCGCCTTTTTTTCTTTTACTTCGACATTCATAATTCGTTAATCGGCGTTCATGATTCAACTACGTAGTCCCCTGCATCATTGTGACACAGCCTGTGAGCGTTACTTAGGACTCAAGGGAACCTCTTAAAATTCATTTTGGCGTGCAAGCGAATCTTCTTGATTCTTGACTTTCAACTCAATCCTTGCCATGTGCTTGCCTTGCGTTTATCATCATGGTCAAGTTTAGGCCACCATATTTTGAGCTTTAAAGGAATGGGATTGTGATTGAGGCACCGATTAGTAAGTATACTCGGAATTCATTGGTAATTGGGATCATCTTTCTGATTGGGTTTGGTGTGTACTGTATTTATGACGGGTACTACAACAAAGCCTTTATGAAAGAACACACTGAGGACGGCAAGCCCAATACCACGTTGCTGTTTAATCAGAAGTCTCCACCCATCTTATTTGCCCTGGCCGCTTTGTTGGCAGGGCGATGGGCGTATATTCGAAAACGCAAGGTTGTGGCTGCAGACACGGAGTTGGTGATTAACGACAAAATCCACATCCCCTATGAAACCATTGAGCAAATCGACAAGACATTGTTCAAGAAGAAGGGTGTTTTCACAGTGACCTACTCCCAGGGCGGAAAGCAACGTCACCAGAAGCTCAGCGAGAATAGCTACGACAATATGGAAGCCATCCTGGATCATTTGGTCGCAGAGATCAGTTAAACTCTTTTGTGACGCTTGTTGTATAGAACCCATTCTAACAAATTTAGGGATAAGTTCTGGCGAAGAATTCATGGGATAGGTAAAGTCGCTTCAAAGTGATTCTATCTGAAAGGGCTGATTATGTCTCGTTTTCTCTTACGCTGTGGCTTGGCTGTTGGTTTGTTTTTGATCTTTGGGGCAGGGTTGTCTACAGTGGAGGCGGCTGGAGAGACGCCGCCAAACCATCTGTTTACCGATCGCTTTGGCAGATCTCATGATTTTCTGGATCAGGGTGTGGCAGATACAGGATGGGATGGTTTTCTCGGGCAGGGGGAGCAAGAGACGGTTGACGGCATTGAAGCATCACAGGGTTGCCTGCGCCTGCAATCCACCAACGGTCGCTATGACGAAGGTCGACCCCTGGGACCCCTGTTGTACAAAACCGTAGTGGCCGATTTTAAGGCCACAGTCCAGATCAAGGACTACCAAATGATTTCGTACAACAATGGCGGCATCATGGCCCGGGTGGCCAATCGGGCCGATGCGGGTGAAGGGGAGGATTGGATCAGTGTGGATTATTTTCCTCTGTACGGCGGGATTTATGCACGCATGTCGGATGACAACCATCGTACAGAAAATGCCAACAGTGGCCAGGGACGCAACGCAGACAAATACCTACAATTGGAGCGCGTGGGCAATCTGTTTTTTCTGCGTCACAGTCCCGATGGCCTGATCTGGCAGGAGCTGCCATGTTCTCCCATCACGCGGACCGATCTTCTGAATGTGCCATTGCAGGTAGGATTGTTTCACGCCACCTATTCGGGCAACCAGGCAGAGATCGTGTTTGATGATTTTTCACTCGAATGGGGCGAGCAGGTCAAGACAGCCAGATTGCATACGCCGGACAATGAAGAAATAAACACCGCGTCGAGTGTGACCTTGTCGTGGGTGCCTGGATCTGGCGCAGAGTCTCATGATGTGTATTTCGGCAAGGCCCGAAAAGCGGTTCAGTCTGCACAGCCAGGTGCACCCGAGTATCAAGGACGTCTGCCCGTCAGTGAGATTGAGTATGAGGCAGCAGGGCTGGCCGATGGGACCACCTATTACTGGCGTGTGGACGAGGTCTGTGAGGGGCAGGTGCTTGCTGGGGCTGTCTGGTGTTTCACAACGTTTGATCGGACTCTGGCAGATTTTGAAGAGGCGGCTTCTACGGCCGCGTTGCACTCGGGCTGGAAGGCCAACGATTTGGCCAGCATTTCCCTTTCAAAGACAGAATCTCATGCAGGGCAACAGTCGCTGGAGCTGGCGTATGACGCGGGCCATAATGCTCTGGCGGAATATACATTTTCGAAGCCCCAGGACTGGATGGATTCTGCGTATGGTGTTCGATATCTCACGGTGTATTTCAAGGGGGATCCGGACAATGGGGCAGGGCAATTGGCCATGACCTTTGAAGATGGGGACTGGCTGGCCAGTCGATCGGTTGTGACATATGAGAGTGCTCTCACAGTCCTGACAAGTTCTGCCTGGATCAGGTGGGACATAGATTTACAGAGACTGGTGTCAGCCAATCCAGCGTTCAGGCTCAGCCAGGTTCACAAGATGGGATTGGCCATAACAGAGGCTCAAGGACCGGGCACTCTGTACGTGGACGATATAAGGATTAATGGACCGCGTCTTGCGAACACGGAAGCAGTTTGGCCGAAATGGATGGCCCCGGATCAGTCAGTCAAGGCTGTTCCGTTTGACCAGGTGACCGTGACCGGTGGGCTCTGGAAAGAACGCATGGGCGTGAACCGAAAAGTCAGTCTACCCCATGTGTGGGGCCGTTGTGAGGATTCCACAAAAGCCAATGGTGACGCGTCAAAGCGGCTGGACAATTTTCGCAAGGCCGCAGGCCAGATGCCAGGTGAGTTTACAGGCACGTATTTTAATGATTCCGATGTGTATAAGATCATTGAAGGGACGGCCTATTCCCTTCAAAACCATCCGAACCCAGAGCTAGAGGCCTATACGGACAAGGTCATTGATGCCATCGCCGGGGCTCAGTGGGACGATGGCTATCTATATACGTTTTACTCCCTGCCTCACAAACCTGAAAACCGATGGACCAATATTGGCAGTATGCATGAGCTGTACTGTGCGGGGCATCTGTTTGAAGGGGCTGTGGCCTATTATAAGGCCACAGGCAAACGCACGTTGTTGGATGTGGCTTTCAAGTTTGCAGAGCTTATCTGTCAGACTTTTGGTCCCGGCAAAAAAACAGATCCTCCGGGGCACCAGGAAATCGAACTGGCCCTGATGAAACTCTATGATGTTACAGGTGACCCCAAATACATGACCACGGCCAAGTTTTTTATTGATCAGCGCGGTCACAGCGAAGGGCATGGTCTCTATGGTACATACAGTCAGGACCATGTCCCCTTCATTGAACAGGAAAAGGGCGTGGGGCATTCTGTGCGGGCTGGCTATTTGTACTGTGCGGCCATGGATGTGGCCAGGGTGAACCACGATGAAGCCTATGCCAACGCGCTCTTCCGCATATGGGACAATGTGGTCAATGCCAAAACTTATTTGACCGGCGGCATTGGTCAGCCCGGCGGGCCTGAAGGATTTGCCAATGACTATGAACTGGCCAACAGTTGTTATGCGGAGACCTGCTCGGGTATTGCCTTTTCCCTGTGGAATCATCGACTCCATCAGATGACCGGCCAGAGCAAGTACATGGACCTGGTAGAACGTACGCTCCTAAACAACATGCTCAGTTCTCTGTCCCACGAGGGTGACAAACACTACTACACGAACCCATTAACGACCAATGGCCGGTCTCGCTGGGAATGGCCCGGGCATGACTGTGCGTGCTGTCCGTCCAACCTGGTGCGCGTGATTGCGTCCATTGGCGGGACCGTATACACGCATACGTGTGACACGATCCTTGTGAACATGTACATGGAGGGCCAGGGCCAGATTTCATTGCCTGACCAGGATGTCACATTGACGCAGACCACGCAGTATCCCTGGGCCGGTGACATCAGAATCAAGGTGGAGACAGATAAGGCAGGGGCATTCAAGATCAAGCTTCGCATCCCAGGCTGGGCCAGAAACATGCCCATGCCGGGCAATCTGTACAGATATCTAGATGAGTCGCATGAGTTCATTAGTGTGTCTGTCAATGGTCAGGCCTGCATGGTGGACCCGCAGAATGGCTATGTTGCGCTGAACCGCAAGTGGAAGGCCGGGGATGAAATCCATCTGGTGCTGCCCATGCCGGTACGCCGCGTGGTGGCCCATCCCAAGGCCATTGCCGATGCCGGATTGGTGGCCATCGAACGGGGCCCCATGGTGTATTGTGCGGAATTCAAGGACAACGCCTTTGATGTATCAAGTTTGAAGATCGCGGACAACCTACAGTTCAAGGCCAAATTCGAACCGGATTTTTTTGAGGGTGTGGTTACACTCACCAGTGAGAATGATCCCAAGTTGAGGCTGATTCCCTATTATCTCTACGCCAACCGAGGTGAAGGCTGGATGCGAGTCTGGATGCCCAGGCGGTGAAGTTTGTTGTGTGACAGTGCCTCGCAGAAATCCTTTCTGCCTGCGTATGAGGGGATTTGGACAGGAAGTTAAGAAGCCATTCGCGTGGTCGTGAGCTGACAGCTATTTTTTGCTTTTCCCCTTGAAACACAAGGGCCATTTTGGGTACACTGGATAAAATTCGTTTAGAAGGCGAAACAGTTTTTTATATATTAGCATAGTTATCATAAGCGATTTCTTTTCATCTCCTTTTGCCTTCATATTCCCTTGATATTGTTGTATGCGCTGAAATAGGCTCATTTTCGCGGGATTTTTATCGTTATGCGCAGGTGTTAAGCGGTAGAGCCGAAGTGTGAAGTGCTAAGTTTGAAGTGTGAAGTGAGGAGGGGGGGCATTTTTGATTTTTGATTTTAGATTGCGGATTTTGGATTTGAGTTGAACCGAGAATTATACGAATTTGGCGAATTGCGATAAAAGTGAGGCAATTATGAAATGTAATATTTTGGTTATCTTCATGTCCGTGATGTTCTCTGTGTTGATGGCTCCTGTGTTGGCTGATACGATTTTGTATGTGGATGACGACGCACCTTTGGGGGGCGATGGGCAATCCTGGGAGACGGCGTATCGGTTTTTGCAGGATGGGCTCAGCGTTGCCGCGGCCATGGTTGAGCAGGAAGAACCAGATCCAGATACCGGCACCGGCGGTCAGGGTAGTCGAAGTTTGATGAACGTCAAATCGGTCGTGGATCCCTGTTCTGTGGAGATTCGTGTGGCTCAGGGCGTTTACAGACCGGATTGCAATGAGGCCTTCCCTGAGGGCAGTGGGGTTCGCGATGCCTCATTTGAATTGGTCAGTGGCATGGTGTTCAAGGGTGGTTATGCCGGATTGACAGGTGCTGATCCCAATGTCTATGATCCCGCTCTGTACCGTACAGTACTTAGTGGTGATCTGGCTGGAGATGATCTGTTGGTGGCGGATCCTTGTGATTTTGTGGCTCAGGAGGGTGAAGGGCGATGGAATCGGCCTCAGCAGTGGTGCTTGTTGATTGAATCGACACGACGGGAGAACTGTTGGCATGTGGTAACTGCGAGGGGGGATAATCAGGGCGTTGCTCTGACAGGCGTGATCATCACCGGTGGCAATGCCTATCAACTTCCTTTTGCCAAGGGGGACGCGGTTTCTTACGATGATGAAGAAGTAGGGGGTGCTATCTTCAATCAGGCCCTATCTCTGACGTTGCGAGACTGCATCTTGGCACACAACTCCGGTCATGGTCATGGCGGCGCCATGTTCAATGTCGAGGACTGCAATCTGGTCATGGAGGACTGTCGCCTTGTGGAGAACTATGCATATGCCATTGGTGGAGCAATGAATTGTGATGAGGGTGGCGCGATCTTGCTGATTCGTTGCAGGTTCGACAGGAACGTCGTGGGCTATGGACCATGTACCACTATCTCTAGCCAAGCGAGTACAATGGAATTGCGGAATTGCACTTTTGTGGGAAATACGGATCAGGATCGGGGCGAGCCAGTCCTTCGGTGCAGTGGAGGCTCTCTGGATCTCGATCATTGTGTTTTTAAGGACAATCTTGGTCCTGGTGTGTCTTGTTCACAAGCAGAGGCGATTTTTAAGGACTGTCTATTTCAAAATAATACAAGCGGCACTGGCAGAGCCCTGCGTCTAAGTTGGAGTGATGCAAGCATCATGAATTGCTCGTTTATCAATAATCATTCAGATGTTGGTGGGGCAATCCTTATATATAGTTCAGATGTGTCCAACTTCGTCTCGATTAGGAATTCTCTGTTTTGTGGCAATTATGCTTATGACGGAGGCGCAATAAAGATCGGAGGGACAATGACTGCGATAGAAAACTGCACGTTTTCAGATAATCGTTCAGATCGGAAGGGGGGGGCATTGTTTAGCACGGTTAGTGCGGAATTAACGGTTGTAAATAGTATTTTTGAGGGCAATGCTGCCCCATCAGGAATGAATGCCTACATTGGACAGAGTTACCTGGGAACACTTCCTTCGTTTATGTCGGCAGAGTATTGTCTTATAGAGGGAGGCCAGGACAGTATCGCGCTTGATTCCCAATGCACATTGACCTGGGGCGAGGGCAATTTCGATGCGGATCCTTGTTTTGTAGATCCCGGGTACTGGGATGCAAACGGCACGGTTTCAGATGCCAATGATGATTATTTTGTGAATGGTGATTACCACCTAAAATCACAGGCAGGGCATTGGGATTCCAACGGAGAATCCTGGATTTGTGATATGGTGACCAGCCCCTGTATTGATGCGGGTGATCCAAACAGCCCCATCATGTTTGAGCCGTTCCCCAATGGGGGTGTGATTAACATGGGTTCATATGGCGGAACTGCTGAAGCAAGCAAGAGCTACTTTGGTGAACCGGTGTGTGAGACAATTGTAGCTGGGGATATTAATGGCGATGGTAGGGTGGACTTTGAAGACCTGGCGATTTTGATGCGGCATTGGACTGATGGGGAGTATTAAGTGTGAGGTGTGAAGTTAGAAGTGTGAAGTGCGGAATCGCTTGGCGATGCACGTTGATCAAAACCAATGAACCACAGAAGATGCAGAAATACACAGAAAAAGACATGTTGTTTGCTGAAAAGTGAGAACTTAGCACAGAACCTTGAGCATCAAATAAACTGAGGAAACCATGATTAATAAATATGGCCTTTTGATTTCTGTAGTTCCCGTTTTTTCTGTGGTGATATCTCCTGTTTGGGCTGGGGAGATCATCTATGTGGACGATGACGCGCCTTTGGGCGGAGGAGTTCATTTTTGATTTTTGATTGCGGATTTTAGATTGGTTTTTAACCGCGAATTAGGCGAATTGCGTATTGTGAAAAAGTGAGGTGTATTATGAAAGCGACAAGGCTGTTAGTTCTATTAGTGCTCTTTGTACCTTTTATGGTGATCAATACTATTCATGCGGAGACAAGGCTGGTGCCTGATGAGTACTCGACTATTCAGGCTGGGATTGATGCCTGTGTGGATTGGGATGTGGTTATTGTGAGCCCTGGCACGTATACGGGTGAGGGTAATCGGGATATTAGTTTTCAGGGTAAGGCCATTACGGTTCGTAGTTTGAATCCGAAAGATCCTAATGGGGTGGCTGACACAGTGATTGATTGTCAGGGGACTCCGAGTCAATGGCATCGAGGGATCGTTTTCAATTCTCAGGAAGACGCCAATTCGACTTTGGCAGGTTTGACCATTACAGGAGGATGCCATTTGGAGGGAGCAGGTGTGCTGATTCAAGACGCAAGCCCCACAATCAGGCAGTGTGTGATACAGAGTAACCTATGCGATACGCCTTTGAGCAAGTATCGGAATTCCCCTAAAAAGGGCGGTGGTATTTTGGTTGATGAGGGACAACCCCATATTATTGATTGTGTGATTTCTGATAATGTGTGTTTGGGCCATTCAACCCGTGGTGGTGGTATTGCTTATATTCGTGCGAAACCCTTTATCAAAGGTTGCACAATAACCGGCAATAGCGCACGAGATGCTGGCGGTGGTATTTACTGTTATTCTTGCCCAGACGTTCTCATTGAGAAGTGCGAGGTGCGTGATAATAAAGTGACATTCAGATCTGGGGGCGGGATTGACTTTCGGGGTAGTGATGGGGATTTGATCAACTGCCTTATTGTAGAGAATGAATCGGGATACGGTGGAAGTGGGTTCCATGCAGAAACATGTGACGCCAATGTCATTAATTGTACTATAGCCAACAATACGTCATCATCGGAGCATAGTGGAGGGCTATATTCCACATTATCTCAGTTAGATTTACGAAACACGATTATATGGGGAAATACCAATGAGAACGACACTCAAATAGTAGTACAAAGTTGGTCAGGATCAAGCAGTGGGCGAGGAGGAGGCAATATAATACCTGTCATTAATTCGACATTAAAAATAGCCTTCAGTGATATACAGGGGGGGGCGGAGAATATTGATGTTTATGTTGATCCTGACTGGTTCTCATTGAATTGGGCACATGGGAATATTGAAAGTGATCCTTGCTTTGTTGGCGAGGCTGCCTTAGATCCAATTGAAGAGCCGATTGTAGATCCTGTTCCAGATACCGGTATCCCGGGGAGAAGGTTGCTAGGCACTATAAAGTTGGATGGTGTGAATTTGGATTACCACCTCAAGAGTCAGGCTGGGCGATGGGCTCCCAATCAAGCCGTTTGGACTCAAGACCAAGAGACCAGCCCGTGTATTGATGCGGGTGATCCGAATAGTTCGATTGGTTGGGAAACGTTTCCTCACGGCGAGGTGATCAACATGGGTGCGTATGGTGGGACGCTGGAGGCGAGTCGATCTGTGAAACCCACAAAATCCTGGAATGAGCGGTATCAGGAATTATTGGCGACCATGGAACCTGGAATACATGGGGCAATTGTGCGAAAAGAACGCGGTTTTTTGCATGCCATTAGTCTGGAACCTGAGGAGTATTTGGTGGTGGAGGGGAGTAATGGCTTACCTCCTGATCAAATTGTCCTGGCATTTTTGGAGCAATGGAAGGATGTGTTTATGGTCAACAGTGGAGCCATGGAATGGAGTGTGACCAAGGTCACACCACAATCCTATGGTACCATTGTGCGGCTGGCGCAGACCTATGCTGGAATTGATATTTATCATGCTTCGGCTGTGGTACAGATTGATCTGTCTGGTGGCGTGGTGTATGTCGTCTGCGATGGGATGACAGATCCTGGACCTTTGGAAGCATCTTTGAATTTACTGAATCCGACATTGCAGGCTGATCAGGCTGTGGACCTGGCCGTTGAAGCGATGGCAGAAAACAATCCAGACATTGAGTGGCAGGCCTCTGGCATCGAATTGAAGATTTTCGATGGCGAGGTGCTGAGCTTATCAGGACCGCCACGCCTAGTCCCAAAATAAGCGTACTCTAAAAGAAGATTACTTGCCTAAATGCGATAAA
>CAZBTJ010000079.1:0-24798 GCA_964494325.1 uncultured Pirellulales bacterium | reverse complement strand
TCATGCTCTCGGATTACGGTTAATGATAAGCGATGATTTATGGGTAAAGGGCAGGGCAGCTTGGACGGCAACGATACGTTCGGTAGGTTCTTCATAAGTCGTCCTTATTCTAAAGAGTTTTTGCTGACGACGCATAGAATACCACCTGGGGAAATTTATTTCATACAGGCTTGCCGAAAAGTCACGGTACTCCAGCACAATTAGACCATAGCCAAAGGGTCATCTGAATCCAGCAACAGCCACTTAACACCAAAAACTTAAAACTTAAAACTGCCAAGACTTATCCTTGGCAGCTTTTATAGGCTTCCAATGCCGCAGGAAACGGCCCCAATGCCCTTTCAAAGATGCCGAGGCTGAAAGCTATGACCAAACCATAGTTGGTCATGGAGACTCCGGCCTGTCTGCATCTTAGCACCCGGCTGAGGACTTCGCGTCGGTTGGTGGTGCAGGCGCCGCAGTGGATGACCAGTTTGTAGTCTGATAGGTTGTCCGGAAAATCGTGACCCTGGACGTGGTCAAATTGGAGCTTTCCGCCAACGTACTGAGTAAGCCATCTGGGGATCTTAACCCGGCCGATGTCTTCGCCAATGGGGTGGTGCGCACAGGATTCGGCAACAAGCACCTTGTCGCCGGTCTTAAGTTGATCTATCGCCAAAGTGCCCTGCACCTGACTAACGAGGTTGCCTTTAAATCTGGCGAAAAGGATTGAGAAGCTGGTCATGGGAACATCAAGTGGCGTATCTGCCGCAACCTTGAGAAAGGCCTGGGAATCCGTAACCACAAGCTTGGGGGGCTGTTTGAGGCGGTTCAGCGCAGCGGCAAGTTCACGTTCCTTGACGACCAGACACAAGGCATCATGATCGAGAAGATCTCTGATCGATTGGACTTGCGGCAGAATCAGACGGCCCTTGGGTGCCTCCTTGTCAATAGGGACCACCAGAACTGCCATTTGGCCGGGGGGCACCAGATCGCCGAGAATGGCTGGCTGATTGATGTAATCATCCGGTGCAGCCCTGAGAATGGCCTGACGCAATTCCAGAATGCCGTGGCCCTGCAAGGCATTGACCTTGACCACAGCGATGTCCTTGTCAAGTATGTCAGGCATCGCAGCATCCGGTGCCTGGTCTGTTTTGTTGAGCACGACAATCGTGGGTACCTGGCGATCTGCAAGTTCCTTGAGTATGCCCTGCTCAAACACCCCCCACTGGCCCGCTTCGGCCACGAGCACACCAATGTCTGTACGTTCAAACACCTGCCGGGTTTTTTGGATGCGTAATTCACCCAAGGCCCCTTCGTCGTCAATGCCGGCGGTGTCAATAAACAGCACGGGCCCCACCGGCAGCAATTCCATGGGTTTTTCCACGGGATCTGTGGTGGTACCGGCCGTGTCGGATACAATGGAGACCTGTTGACGGGTCATGGCGTTAAGCAGGCTCGACTTGCCCACGTTGCGCCGACCGAACAGGCCGATGTGTAATCTAAATCCTTTGGGAGTCTTCATAATTTATCAGTTTTAAGTGTTAGGTGTTAAGTTTTCAGTATTTGAATGGGCCTTGGCCCATGCTGTTTAAGCTGACAGCTGAAGGCTGATCGCTGATAGCTGATAGCTGTTATTTTGAACTGCCCAGGCGACAGACGGCTTCTGGGGTGATTAATTCGTTGAATGTTTTTTCGTCCAGGAGTCCTTGTTTGACCACATACTCTTTTAGGGACTCCCCTGTAATCTGTATGGCTTTTAGTACATCACTTACCCTGTCATAGCCCAAGACAGAAATCAAGGCCGTGGCCGTGGCTGTGGACGTATTAACGTGGGCCTGGCACTGAGCTTCATTGGCCTGGATGTCCTGTACACAGAATGTTCTAAGTATGCGACAGGCGTGGGCCAGGAAGTCACAACTGCTGAGGAGACAATGGGCCACGAGCGGCAGAAAGGGATTGAGTTCCAGCGTACCGGCTGCGCAGGCCTGGGTCAAGGTCACATCGAAGCCAAACACCATCATGGCAGCCTGTGTCACAGCCTCCGGAATCACAGGATTGACCTTGCCCGGCATGATGGACGACCCGCCCTGTCTGGCTGGTAAACTAATCTCCTGAAAACCGGCTTGAGGACCAGAACTGAGCACACGTAAATCCGTACAGATTTTGACAAGCGTCACAGCGTGGGCCTTGATAATGCCGGACACTTCTGCATACACATCCACATTTTGTGTGGCCTCAACCAGATTTTCCGCCCTGGCAAGGTTCAGACCGGTCAATTCTCTGAGCCTGTCCACCACGCGAAAAATATATTGTCTCTGAGCGCCCAGCCCCGTGCCAATGGCTGTCCCACCCAGGTTCACCACTCGCAGCCGTTCCACACATTTGTAAATTCGCCACCGATCCCGGTTCAGAGCTTCAGCATACGCGCCCATTTCACGGCCCAAGGTCGTGAGCACCGCATCCTGAAATTGGGTGCGTCCCACCTTGACAACATGAGCAAAGGCCTTTTCCTTCTCCTGGAATGCCTCCTGCAAGGCCAGGACCTCCTGCTCCAGGGCAGTGATCTGGCGAATACCTGCTATACACAGCGCCGTGGGAAAGGTGTCATTGGTAGATTGATGCAGATTGATGTCATCCAGAGGAGAAACCACAGCATAGTCACCCGGTTCTTTACCCAGGATCTGCAGGGCCCGGTTGGCCAGCACTTCATTGACATTCATATTGAGACTCGTGCCTGCCCCGCCCTGTAAGGCATCCACCAAAATGCTGTCAGACAGCAGGCCTTGGCTCATTTCCTGACACGCACGTACGATGGCCTCTGCCTTTTCCGGTGTGTCAGACCACACGCCCAAATCCTGATTCACCGTGGCGCAGGCCAGCTTGACGTCGCCGTACGCCAGAATCATGGCCCCATGCACGGTTTGCCCGGCCACGGGAAAATTCTCAACAGCCCGGGCCGTGTGAATACCGTATAAGGCCCCTTCGGAGATTTCCATAGCACTGATCAGGTCTTTTTCTGTTCTTGCGTTGCTCATAGCGGCATTGTACGCAAGAGTGAGTCCAAAGTCCAGAGTCGTAAGTCACATGTCCCAAGTCATTTGACGAACCAATTTAGCTTGATTGGCGGCATTTGAAGCCGTACACTGAGTATCTAATGAGAGATTAGTCAAGGATTCTACCGAATGGACGATATTGCAAAACTGGAACAGATACTGAAGGCTGGATGCCCGTGCATTTCGATTGTGACACAGGAAAAAGAGTACGACCTTGTCGCCCTGGCCAAGGCGACCCAGGGGTATAGTGGCGCAGAAATCGAACAGGCTGTGATCTCAGGCCTGCGCAACGCCTTTAGCCAGAATGCAGAACCCGACACAGACCTGTTCCTTGAGGTCCTCGAGAACTCTGTACCCTTGTCAGTCACCATGGCTGAAAAAAGGCAGGCCCTGCGTCACTGGGCCCAAACCCGATGTGTCCCAGCAGACTAGGAGGCAGGGATGAGGGATGAAACCTGAGGACTGTAAACTAAAAACGAAACACTAAAAACTGAACACTGATCCCTATGAACGACTTCGAACAATTTGAACATGTCATCCAAAATGGCTGTGCCTGTGTATCCATCACCACGCATGAAGAACGCTACGCTGTAGAGATTATTCGTGAGACCGCCAAACGCCTGGATCGCGACATGTGGGTCTGGTCCTCAGCAGGCGGCATTCGAGATGGCATGCTGGACGGCAGCGCTTATGTCCCTGACACAGAAACGGCCTCCGCAGGTCTGGCCAGTTTTTCCAAGGCCACGTCCGGGGCCATCTGCGTGGCCCTAGATATGACAGACCAGATGCGTCAGGGCAAACCTTTACGCCTGCTTAGAGACATGATAGACACATTCCACCAAAGCTCCATTACTGTTGTTTTGATTGATCATACAGAGTCGCTGCCCGAAGTGATCAAGTCCCACGCCCAGACTTTTGAACTCTCCTACCCGGACGAAGAAGAGCTCAAGTCCATTGTGAAGGCCACCCTCCTGCTAATCCACCGCAAGAAACCCATTGAGATCGGTATCACCCCCAAGGGGCTGGATGCGGTGGTCCGTAATCTCCGAGGCCTAACACGACGACAGGCCGCACGCATCATCCGTGAGACAGTCGCTGAAAACCAGAGATTCACCGACGACGACCTCAATAAAATCATTGCAGGCAAGCGCCGATTCATCCAGCGTGACGGCTTGCTGGAATACATCCAGACCCCCCTGGACCTCACAGAGATCGGGGGCATGCATGTGCTAAAGACCTGGCTCAATGAGCGCAAAGACACCTTTGGCGAGGATGCCAAAGATTTTGGCCTGGAACCCCCAAAGGGTGTGCTCATGCTGGGTGTGCAGGGGGCTGGCAAGAGCCTGTGTGCCAAGGCCATTGCCACGGCCTGGTATCAACCACTGCTCCGACTTGATCCTGGCACCCTGTACAACAGTTACATTGGCCGATCCGAACACAACCTGCGTGAAGCCTTGCGTCAAACGGAGATGATGTCGCCTGTGATTCTGTGGATCGACGAAATCGAAAAGGCCTTTGCCTCAACTGCCAGTCACAGCGCAGACGGCGGTCTGTCGCAACGCATGTTCGGGACACTTCTGACCTGGCTCCAGGAGCATGAGGCCCCTGTGTTTGTGGTGGCCACAGCCAATAACATTGAAGCCCTGCCCCCGGAATTGCTCAGAAAAGGACGCTTCGACGAGATCTTCTTTGTAGACCTGCCCACTGAACCAGTTCGCGGAGAAATCTTTGCGATCCACCTGCGCAAAAGAAAACGCAATCCAGACCAGTTCGATTTGGCAGCCCTTGCTCGAGCGTCCGATGGCTTCAGCGGCTCTGAAATAGAGCGTATTGTGTTGTCAGCCCTGCACACCGCATTCAGTGAAAAACAGCCGCTCACTACAGAACGCCTAATACAAAGCCTGAAACTCTCGCCCCCGCTATCTGTGACGATGGCCGAGCGAATCAGTTCCCTCAGAGAATGGGCCAAGGGACGATGTGTGCCCGCAGATTGATACCACAGAGCTGAGGGATGAAACTTGAAATCTGAAACCTGAAAGCGGTTCCTACTGCTTTCTTTTTCTCTTCTTGATCGCGGTCTTAAAATCTCGTTTTTTCTTGTGGGACCCTGCGATCACAAGCTGCGGCATATCCTTGAGTTCATTGAGCTGATCTCGGAGTTCAGCAGCTTTTTCGAAATCCAGGGCTTTGGCGGCTGCAAGCATTTCTTTTTCGATTTGAGCGGCCATTTCAACTTTGTCGTACTCAGTTTCGTCAAGATGGACTGCATCGCGAGCTGTTTTACGGGCCCTTATTTGTTCAGTCAGGCCGCTTCGAATCTCTTTTTTGATGGTTTCAGGTGTAATGCCATGTTTTTCATTGTAGTCCAATTGAATCTTGCGACGACGCTTAGTCTCATCCATGGCGCTCTGCATGGAGTTTGTGATTCGATCGGCATACATAAACACGGCAGAATTGACATTACGCGCAGCACGTCCAATGGTTTGAATCAGAGCAGTACGACTTCTCAGAAAACCCTCTTTGTCCGCATCTAAAATCGCCACGGCAGAGACTTCAGGGAGATCCAAACCTTCTCGCAAAAGATTGACGCCCACCAGCACATCAAACTCACCATATCGCAGGTCTCTGAGGATCTCAATACGTTCCAATGTATCAATCTCACTGTGCAAGTATTTGCATCTAAACCCTTGATTAAGGATATAATTGGACAAATCTTCAGACATGCGTTTGGTTAAGGTGGTCACCAATATACGTTCTTTGATTTTGACACGTTTTTCAATCTCTTTGAGCAAATGAGACACTTGGTCGGTGGCCGAAAAGATGAATATCTCAGGGTCCAGAAGGCCCGTGGGACGTATGATCTGCTCCACAACCTCATTGTCGCATAATTCCATTTCAAGGGGGCCAGGTGTCGCAGATACAAATACCACGTTAGACCAGATGTCTTTGAACTCTTCAAAACGCAAGGGGCGGTTGTCCATGGCACTGGGCAGTCTGAAACCATGCTCAACCAGGACATTCTTACGACTGCGATCCCCCGCATGCATGGCCTTGAGCTGAGGAATGGTGACGTGAGATTCATCAATGAAGAGAATAAAGTCGTCCGGAAAGTAGTCAATCAACGTATAGGGTCTCACGCCAGGCTTCAACCCTGACAAATGACGAGCGTAGTTTTCTATACCGCTGCAAAAACCAACCTCCTGGAGCATTTCCAGATCGTATTGCGTGCGTGCTTGAAGACGTTGGGCTTCAAGTAACTTAGCTTCACCGCGCAACTGGAGCAAACGCTCATCAAGTTCTTGCTTTATGCCTGCGACAGCCGCTTCGATACGATCCGCGGGCATGATGTAATGCTGAGCAGGATAGACAAACACCTGCTGCTCCTGAGCCAATATTTCACCCGATACAGGGTTGATATAGCTGATTTGATCAATCTCATCGCCAAAAAACTCAATGCGAATGGCATACGATTCATACGAGGGATGCAATTCCACCACATCACCGCGCACTCGAAACGTACCTCGTTGAAAGTCGATGTCGTTTCGCGCATATTGAATGTCTGCCAATCGCCCCAACAATTCGTTGCGATCGCATTCATCCCCCACACGAATCGGGACCATGCTGGCTTGATAGTCCTCAGGTGACCCCAGGCCAAAGATGCACGACACCGAAGACACCACAATACAATCCTTTCGTGTGGACAGGCTCGTGGTCGTAGACAATCGCAAACGATCGAGATCCTGGTTGCGTGATGCGTCCTTCTCAATATAAATATCACGCTGAGGTATGTAGGCTTCAGGTTGGTAATAGTCGTAATAACTGACAAAATACTCAACGGCATTGTTGGGAAACAGCTCTTTAAACTCTTCGTATAATTGAGCAGCCAATGTCTTGTTGTGAGATATCACCAAGGCAGGCCTGTTTAACCTGGCAATCATATTGGCCATGGTAAAGGTTTTACCACTGCCAGTGACCCCCATCAATGTTTGAAATGACTTGCCCTGATAAACCCCATGGCATAGTTGTTCAATCGCCTGAGGCTGATCTCCCGAAGGCTCAAACTTGTTGCAGAGTTGATATTGATCCATGGTTCCTTCTTCATGTCTAAGGTTTAAACTGAAGTTTTCAGATGGCAGTATACAGTATGAAAACCTCGTTTTTCTAAAAACTGCTTACTGAAAACTGTACACTACAGGGCTTTATGCGAAAGTCCTGTTTAAAGTAATATAGAGTAATGAAATTGATAGCAACGTACAAGCTTGCAACCATTAGACAATATCTCTGACTGGCAGAAACCATGCTTATCAGCATCAAAACCGCATTTTAAAGTCGGAATAAACAAAAAAAACAGGAAGCACGACTTTTCAGCCTTACTTCCTGTTTCATACGTTCGAAGAACAATCTGAGACTATCAGATGTTATCTCTTTTTCTTCTTAGCGACTTTCTTCTTGGCCACTTTCTTCTTAGTCACTTTTTTCTTAGCGACTTTCTTCTTGGTCACTTTTTTCTTGGCGACCTTTTTCTTGGCCACTTTCTTCTTCACTACTTTTTTCTTAGCCACTTTCTTCTTAGCGACTTTCTTCTTCACTACTTTTTTCTTAGCGACTTTCTTCTTGGCGACTTTCTTTTTTGCCATAACATACTCCTTTAAAATTGATCAATCCTTTTTATATGGAACCATGTATGCGTCATACTAGTTCTATAAAAAAGAAGCTTCCAGTCTTAACTATAAAAAATGCTAATAACTTTAGTCTGTTTTTTTATCGTCCATAACTTGACCACACCTTCAAACTTTTTTTCGTTCACATCACTTTGAAAGTCAAGATCACATTTTCAATTGGCAAAACATGAAAGCAAACAAGGTTAAAACACCGTTAGCGTTATTGCGTTATTGCTTACAGAACGTGACTACCGGCTCAATTGAGTCATTCTAGTGTTACAGTTACCAAAAACTCTGCGAGACAGAAACCACCCTACCCCAGGTCACGTAAACACAATAAAAATTGCAATAATGATCACGTTTTTTTAATAAACGTTGCCGGTGAATCGCCATAGTGTTGTACACTATGGCATTGTCTTTTAAAAATTCGTACCTTTTAACAACACACAATTTTACTGTTACAACTTTATGACACATAAAAACATTGTACTATTCGGTGGCAGTTTTGACCCGATTCACAAGGGGCATACTACCGTTGCGAACTGTGCCATCAATCAATTGTCTGCAGATCAAGTGTTCTTCATTCCGGCAAAACGTTCGCCATTAAAAAAGCACATGCCACAAGCCAATGACCAACAACGTTTAAACATGATTCAACTGGCCATTCAAAACTTTGAAGGCTATCAAGTATGCGACTTTGAAGTAAACCGTCCTGCGCCCAGCTATACACTGCACACAATAAAACATTTTAGAGACTTGCATGGACCCAACTCTGCATTGTATTGGCTGATAGGTGCTGACGCCGTCTCTGATCTACCTCGCTGGTACGGTATCAATGAACTGATTGACCTCTGCACCCTATCCACCATGCACAGAGCAGGTTGTCCCAGGCCAAATTTTTCATCGCTTGAATCAGAATTGAGTTCGCAAAAAGTGGCATCTTTGAATAAACATATCATCACCACCCCCTTACTTCCCATTAGCAGTACCGATATTCGAAAACGGCTCCAAAACGGTGATTCTACGGAGGATTTGCTGGATTCCAGGGTTGCTGATTACATAAAGGCCAACAGCCTTTATGTCAGGGGTTAGGGGTTAGGGAACATAAAAAAAACGATGGAACGAATGGAACCACCGCATACTCAATCTGAAATCGTCAATCTAAAATCGCCAATTGGTCTTGAGCCAATCACACCAGGCATCCATACCCTCACCTGTTTTGGCTGAAAGCGGAAATATCTTTATGTCTTTGTTTAAACGTTTGGCGTCTGCCATAGCCTTGTCTAAATCAAAATCGTCTGATACTCCCATGGCGAGCATATCAATTTTATTAATGACTAGAGCGATCGACTTGGCAAAGATTGCGGGATACTTAATGGGCTTGTCATCTCCTTCTGCCACTGAAAGCACTACGACTTTGCCATTTTCGCCCAAATCAAAAGCACCTGGACATACAAGGTTGCCCACATTTTCGATCACAATCAAATCAAGATCATCCAATGGCAACTGAGCGAGTGCTTTGCTAACCTGCGCAGCCGACAAATGGCAAGCACCTTCTGTGTTGATTTGAATGGCAGGTGCCTGGGTGGCACGAATACGATCGGCATCAATCTCGGTCTGTATATCACCTTCAATCACACCCACTCGCAGCTGTCCTTTGAGATGTTTAATGGTCTTGCATAGAAGCGTGGTTTTACCTGATCCCGGTGAGGAGATCATATTAAGACAGGCTTTTCTCTTTTCCGCCAACATCCGAGCGTTTTTCAAGGCATGTTGTTCGTTGGCACTCAGAATTGTTCTACCGACATCCACCTTTTGCATATTTTACTCCTCAAGAAATTCAATTTGTTCCAATATCAAGGGAGCATCCGGCAATAGTTCATATGAATCACTTTGGCAAGCCGTACACCGGGGATCTTCAAAATCTAGTGCAAACATCTGATCACAGTTTTTGCACTTCCCTTGAAATGGTTTGTGTTCAATGTCCACCTGAACCCCCTCACACAAAGTGCCTTTGCCCACAGCTTCAAATGCAAAACCAAAGACCTCATCATTCAGTGCATTGAGCTGACCGCAACTCACCTTGATACGTACAGGTTTTTTTTGGTGTTTTTCTGCTTCCTCTAACACCACATCAATCATATTTTGAGCCACCACTGTTTCGTGCATCAACAAATCCTCGGAAGTTCACGTCCATAAGGCATCTGAACAATACGTTTGCCACCGATTTGGGTGATTAACTCTACAACAGACGTGTGATCCGTTGCCACCACCTCACCAATAATACCGGCCCGCCGACCCAGGTCATGATCTTGGCATGATTTCAAACAGGCCTCTGCCTCGTCAGGATCCACCACAATCACCACCTTGCCTTCATTGGCAATGTTCAGTACGTCAAAACCGAGCATATCCGCTGCGGCCTGCACTGTAGGCGTCACCGGCAAGGCATTTTCATGAATCCCCACACTCAGCCCTGTGGACCGAACCACTTCATTGAGCGTGGCAGCCAGTCCGCCACGCGTGGGATCTCGCATAAAACGAATGCCTGGACAAGACTCAAGCAACTGGGCAATTAATCCGTTCAAAGACGCACAATCGCTTGCCAGGGGCGATTCAAACTTGATGTCTTCACGCTCCGACATAATGGTCATGCCATGATCGCCAATCGTACCGTTAACCAAGATCTTGTCACCGACCTTAATCTGATCCAGGCCCAAAGACAAGCCGGCAGGATAAAGCCCGATGCCTGCGGTATTAACAAACAGCTTATCAGCAGCGCCTTTTTCGACGGTCTTGGTATCCCCAGTCACAACAGAGACACCGCACGCCTTGGCCGCGACCGCAATGGAATCCAATACGCGATCCAACAGGGCAATCTCCAGCCCCTCTTCCAAAATCAATGACAGAGACAAGGCCATGGGTTTTGCCCCTGCCACGGCCAGGTCATTCACCGTACCGCATACGGCCAGTGTGCCAATATCCCCCCCGTTAAAAAACAACGGTTTGACCACAAAGCTGTCTGTGGAAAAACAGATTTTTTCGCGTCCCATCGACAACAATGCAGAATCACCCAACAGCGACAATGCCTCATTACTCAATCGAGACAGGATATGGTCATGAATCAAAGAATCTGTTAACTGCCCACCACCACCATGGGCCATCAATATTTTGTCATGTTTCATAGGGTTGCTGGTTTCTAGAATCAAAAATTTAAAATCAAAAATCAAAAATTAAGAGCCATATTTATACCATGCTGCGCAGGCGCCTTCGGAGCTAACCATGCAGGGGCCAATAGGTGACTCGGGTGTACAGGCCTGACCAAATAACCCACAGTCTTTGGGATCAACGAGACCACACAAGACTTCGCCGCATCGACACCCTGTATTACACTGGCCAGGCACTTCTGTGAGGCCAAATCGTTTAAAGGCATCAAAGGCCTCGTACTTTGGCTTAAGTTCCAATCCACTCTGCTCAATCTTACCCAAACCTCGCCAATAGGCATCAGTCACATCAAATGTATCGCTGACCAAAGCTTGAGCGGTCAAATTGCCCTCGGCCGTGACCACAGCAGTATACATTGATTTCAACATCGGTTGTCCCTTGGCCATCTGATCACAGATTTCAGCCAAGGCCTCCATGATCTGCACCGGTTCAAACCCGGCCACCACACAGGGCCGTTTATATTGATTGACCACAGGAGCATAGGCTTCATAGCCAATGATCACGCTCACATGCCCTGGACATAAGAAGGCATCAATCTTGTCATTCTTCGCACTTAATAATGTCTGCATCGCAGGCACCACCAGCTTGTGCGCACAGAGCACACAAAAGTTTTTGATGCCTTGATGTGCGGCATCACGCACCACCACAGCCGTGGCCGGTGTGGTGGTCTCAAATCCGACGGCCACAAAGACCACTGTCTTGTCCGGGTAAGTCTTGGCCAGTTGCAGAGCGTCATCCGCGCTCAACACGATGCGTGACTTAGCCTGACGTGTTTCCAAAGATCCATCCTGGCCAGGCACACGAATCATATCGCCATAGGTCGCAATAAGACAGTCATCACGGTCTGCCAGTTGAAGTACCACATCAATGTAGCCCTGATCCGTCACACAAACAGGACACCCGGGCCCAGATAACAGCTTCACCCCATCAGGCAGAATTGAACGGACACCGCTGCGAAAAATGGAGACGGTATGGGTCCCACAGACCTCCATCACCTGGATACGTCGCCCCACTTTTTCACAGGCTGCCTTGATGACTTCCTGTGATTTTTTAATTTTATCCAACATAAATATTATCCAAAAGGTTTATCGGTGGTCTCATTAAAGTCGTCGAGATGGGCGAACAATTCCCAGGTCTTTTTTGCATCCTCTTCATCGACCTTGGAAATGGCAAAGCCCGCATGCACAAGCACCAGGTCGCCAACCTTGACATCAGGCAACAGGGTTGTTCTCGCCTGCCATCGGTTGCCCATGGCATCGACCTTCGCCCTATCATCTTCTAGCTCAACTATTCTTGCAGGTACAGCCAAACACATAAATACCTCTTCTAGTTTGTTGTGCTTTAGCGATTTGAAACCGCCAAAGCAGGTTCACAGTTCACAGTTCATAGTTCAGGGTTCACGATTCCAGGGTTCCAGGGTTCCAGTGGTCGAATGGGCTTGTTTTATTGGCCTTCAACCGTGAACTGAGAACCTTTTAACCGGAACCATCACTTCTGCCGGTCAAGGCAAAAGTGTTCCATCTGTTTTGCAGCAATCGCAGCCTGCCCCAAAGCGATTCCACCATCATTTGAGGGAAAACCTTGTTGCCATAATACGATAAAACCACGTTGCTTTAAAGCCTTAATCGTCCGTATCAGAAAAACCCTGTTACAGAACACCCCGCCGCTCAGAACCACCGTGTTCAAGCCTGTACGGGCCTGAACGGCCTCTGCCATGCCGACAAATCCCTGAACCCATGCCATGTGGAACTTCATGGCCATCTTTGACACATCACACCCAGTCTGAATATCACGCACGAGTTCACTAATCATACGGTCTATGCGCCACAGCATGGGCACGTGATCTGTGTCGAGCGTCAAAGAATATCCCTGCCACATGGCTGCATCAGCTACTGATTCCAGGGCCATGGGCAATTGGGCATCAAAATGATTATACTGCCCCAATCCCAACAACCACGCCACAGCATCAAACACCCGCCCGAGGCTGGACGTATCCACGCAATTAAAGCCCCTATCCAATTGTTGACGAACCACACCCCATGCCTGAAAATCTGACACCCTTTCACAAAGCAACTCATCAAGCCCTTCCAGATCAGGGCCAAATGCCTGCACCAACAGGGATAGACCAGGCCGCCACGGTTCCTTGGCCGCCTTGTCCCCACCTGGCAGAGAGAAGTACTGCAAGTGCCCGAAACGTTCGAACGACTCCAATGTCGCAACCAAACACTCACAACCCCACACAGCCCCGTCAGTGCCATATCCAGTGCCATCTGCTACCAAACCTATGACTGGGCCATTTTCCTGATGCTCAGCCAAACAGGAGGCCACATGGGCCCAGTGATGCTGCACAGGGATCACTGTCACATCTTTAACTTGATTGGCATACTGCGTAGAGTAGTAGCCAGGGTGTAAATCGCAGGCCACAACCGCAGGCGTCACGCCAAACAGACCCTTAAGGTGATCAATGGATTTAACAAAATGATGATAAACGCCGGCATCAGCCAGGTCACCAATGTGCTCACTGCACAGCAGTTGGTCCTGCTTCACAAAACAGAACGTATTTTTGAGATCAGACCCTGTGGCCAGGATGTCCCAATCGCTGGCCTGTTGTACATACAGAGGCGTGGGCATGTACCCTCTGGATCGACGCAGCAATACAGGCTGACTGTCCATCATATGCACAATGGAATCATCCACCTGCCTGTAGATATCACGATTGTGCATTAAAAACAGGTCTGCGATGTTGCCCAGTCGCTCCACAGCCAAATCATTACGGCAAATGAGAGGCTCATTCGACACATTGCCACTGGTCATGACCAGCACGTCTGGCCCCTGAGCAAACAACATCCAGTGCAACGGGGCATAACACAACATCCATCCCAATGTGTTGACACCCGAAGCCACGCCAGTCGCCAGATTCGACCCCTCTTTTTTGGGCAGCAATACAATGGGACTCTGTGCGCCGGTCAGGATTCCCTCTGCACTGGCATCCACCTCACAATAACGTTTGATCACAGCCATGGATGACGCCATCAATGCAAAAGGCTTGTGGTCACGATGTTTGCGTTCCCTCAGACGTTGAACAGCCTCTTCCTGACAGGCATCCACTGCCAGGTGAAAACCGCCCACTCCCTTGATCGCCACGATCTTCCCCTGTCTCAGTGCCTCGGCAGCGCATGTGATACTCCTGTCCGAGACGGCTTCAAGTGTCTCGCCTTGGGCATCTGCAATCCAACACGTCGGACCACAAGTGGGGCAGGCCACAGGCTGCGCATGAAATCGACGATCCTGAACGTTCATATACTGTTGTTTGCATGCATCGCACAAATCAAACACACTCATCGTGGTATTGGGACGGTCATAGGGTACAGATTTTACAATGGAATAACGCGGACCACAATGCGTACAGTTAATAAAAGGGTAGGCAAAACGGAAGTCCTTGGCATCACGCATCTCCGCTAAACAGGCATCGCACACGGCCGTGTCGGGTGTGACCTGGGCCAGAGGATCACCAGAGGTGTCGCTGGCCAGAATCACAAAGGACGTTTCTTCGGACATCGAAGGCACAGCATATTGCTGACATGTCTGTATATGTGCCAACCGGGGCTTGTCGCCCCCTTGAAGACGTTCAATCAAGGCATCAATCACGGGCTCAGGCCCCTGTAACTCCAAGACCACACCCTGGGTATCATTTCGAATCCAACCGGTCAGGTCCAGACTCAAGGCCAACCGACTGACCGTGGGACGAAACCCAACACCCTGCACACGCCCTCTGATATAAAATCGTTGTCGTGTTCTCAAGCCAATGTCACCTTTCGCTCAAATGAGCCGTCACCACGTCGCGCATCAGGTCTGGATCACCGGCCTGACCCGTGAACAGCTTGAATTGTGCCATGGCCTGGCCCACGAACATGGCAAGACCATCCACCACAACAGCCCCTTTTGCCTTGGCTGTTTTAAGCAGGCGAGTCTCCAAAGGATTGTATACCGTGTCGAAAACTGCCATGTTCGCATTTAACGCGGTCTCAGGTACTGGCATCTCTTCCACACGTGGCGACATACCCAGACTGGTCCCATTAATCAGCAAGTCTACCTGCATACTGTTCAGGCCATCCAGGCCAGCATAATCACAATCAAAGGCCTCGGCCAAAATTCGAGCCTTTTCGACGGTACGGTTATAAATACTCACACGTGCACCCACATCGATCAGACCGGCCACAATGGCACGGGATACACCACCTGCACCTAACACCGCCACAGACTTGCCTGCGAGAGACGCCCGGTCAGTTTTCATGGTCTGACATATCGCATCCATGGCCCCGGCATAATCCGTGTTATAGGCACTCGGCCTGCAGGTCGCTGGGTCATTTATCAACGTATTGACGGCACCTATCTTTTGGGCCAGGGGCTCAACAAACCCTCCTCGGGCCTGAGTATATTCAAGCGCATGAACCTTGTGCGGTATGGTCACACTAAACCCGCGTGCTGCTAGCCAGGACCTGGCGCACAAGTGATCCAGAAACTCAGTAAAATCATTCAGACACCCAGTGATCAGAAAGGGCACATACCGCTTGTTCAAACCCAACTTCGCAAAACAGGCA
Source organism: uncultured Pirellulales bacterium (assembly GCA_964494325.1). Taxonomy (GTDB): domain Bacteria; phylum Planctomycetota; class Phycisphaerae; order Sedimentisphaerales; family Anaerobacaceae; genus JAIPFM01. Next base: position 9,282 of record CAZBTJ010000079.1, on the reverse strand, counting down.
TTGTGTATAGCCGGACTCATGGAATGTCCAACTGGATCAGCCATGATACCGTATAACTCGGTGTCCGCATTCATGGCATCCGGCCGATATTGAGTCTTATACTGCTGCACGGTCATCTGTCCCGGGGCAGTGGCACTCTCAGCATCCAAACTGGCGAAGGTCAAAAAACCACCCAACTTGGGTGCCAAGATACGGGAGATTATGCCCGCCTGTCCCATACATAGGACAATCGCATCGCCCTCTCTGGCATGTAACACGTCAAATGCTTCAAAACAGTGATTAATATGATCCGCCTTGTACACCAGCTTGGCAATGGCGTTGGCATTGCATCGAACCATTGACCTGTACAAGGCACGGATATCACCGAACCGACCGTCAAAATCATGGGCAGACAAAATCAACCGACAGGTCTGAACCTCACTCAAGGCCTCATCAACGGCCTGATGAACATGCGGTTTTTGGTAGTTCGCAAATTCGACATCAATGTACTGAACACCCAGCTTGACGGCATTAATCAGAACAGCCAAACGCACATCCAATGACAATGCCCCAACCCCACCCTCCTGGCTGTCACGACACGTCACCAACAACTCGGCCTGAGAACCGATCCTGGATTGAATCTGGCCAATCACCTGCCCGGCCAAATCGGCCGTGATACCTTCCAGGTAGTCACTTCGCCACTCCAACACATCAGCACCTGCTTCCAGGGCCAAAACCACCTGTTCCAGCACACCCTCTTGGGTGGATGCGTTAATCGGTACAGCCACTTTTGTTTTCATACGTTACTCCGTAAAGTTCAAAGTAAAATGGTGTTAAGTGTTAAGTTTCAGACTCATTCTAAGTAGGGTGGGGCCTTGCCCCACGCTGATAAGAAAGTTAAGCAAGTTCCAGGTAGTGTAGCCTTTAAGCTGATTGCTGACCGCTGAAAGCTGTTTTTCCAGGGTCTAGTCCAAACCAAACTGCTTGAGCCACTCACGTGTCTCAGAATCGGTCACACCGTGGCGTTTGCCTGATGGCTCTTTGGGACCACGTTTTCTCAGCAATCGCTTCAGCACCCTGGCCCAGAATTCATCAGATCTGATCGCCCGAGCCTTGACCTTTTCAGCGGCATAGCGTATCCGACGATCACTACTGACCACACAAAGTTTTTTCGGCGATCGGCACATAGCGATTTTATCTTCAATCACGTCATCTGCCTCAATGCCCTGCCCGGAAAAGATCACATCCAATTGCGTGACCTGCTTAAACGGACGTTTGTTCGGCGGCCCAATTCCGTCAAACACGACCTCACCATAATCCGACACATCCTGGCAATACAGACTCAACGTACTGACCAGCCCCGCATCATCCACAGGCTCAAAATGTTCGTCGTTCTTGAAAATCGACCATAATAAATTGTAACCATCAATCAGATAGGGCATATCAAACCAGTTTTTGGTATTCGGTGTTCAGTATTTAGAAAATAGGTTTCAGTTATCGGCAAACAGTGTAAGGTCGGCAGCAGTCCACTTAAAACCCAACACTTAACACCTAAAACCAGTACATAGTATAGTGGGGATGTGATAAAGAATCAATTGTGGAACAGTGAATTGGGAGTGCCTACTCCAGAACCAAATCATAGGGCATCATCATGATCACGTTTTCCTGTCGCATAAGTTCCAAACGATGCAGGGCCTGGATAAACACTTGGGCTCGTTTGGGTTCAACTTTTTGCAGAAGATCCAGCAGGCCGTTTTGCGTGCCCATTAAGGATGGGAATGTGGAGGTCATGGCGAGACTCACGTCCGAAGGTCGCTCAGCGGTGCCTGAAAGTTCGTCCATAAGTTGGGTGATAAAATCTTTGGCTTCCGGTAAACCGACAATGTCGTACTCTGTGATAGAGGCCTTTTCTGCGGCACAGACAATAGCCTGCTCCAGGCCTCCAAGATAGTCGACGAGTCCCAATTCGAGCGCCTGCTTGCCCGTGTAAACGCGTCCCCCTGCAATGTCATTGATGTCTTTGCGTAATCGATACCCGCGTCCCTTGACCACATGCCCCTTGAACGTTTCGTAGATGGCCTCCATGTGGGAGGCAAACACCTGGCGTTGATCTTCGTCAAAAGGTTTGGATGCGCTAAAGAGATCGGCATGGGCACCCCGTTTGTCACTCACCCAATTCACACCAAGTTTGTCCCACAAGCCCTGTGTCACAAGCTTACCCCCTACCACACCAATGGAGCCGGTCACGGTTGCACTGTCCGCATAAATGGCGTCAGCACCACAGGCCACATAATAGCCACCACTGGCAGCCGTGTTACCCATGGATACAACAAATGGTTTTTTTGACTGCACGGCACGTGCCGCATTCAGAATCACTTCGCTGGCTTCAGGAGAACCGCCAGGCGAATTGACACGCATCACCACAGCCTTGATAAAGTCCTCGTTGGCTGCGGCTTCAAGGGCCTTTCGAATAGTACCGGAATATGCCCCGCTTGCGGCGCCGAACAAACCGGCCTGCCCATAACCAGGCACAATCGTACCTTCAACATACACCACAGCGATCGTATCTTTGGGGGCTGAACGTTGAGGTACTTTAAATAATTCCGACATGGCTGCAAATAAGCCGAACGGGCTGGACATATTGATCTTTTTACGTTTTTTTCTGCCATAGTCATTATTGAAGACCACAGACCCACCCAGATCCTTTTCAATGCGTTCCAAAAAGGCCTGCCTGGTTTCAACGGCATCAATCAGCTTTTTACCCAGGGCTTCTTCTGCCATAAATGGTCCCTGGTCAATGATCGCTTTGACTTGGTCCGGGGCCATATCACGTGACTCAGCAATCATACCCACCAAATTGTCGTACAAACCGTCCAACAGCCAATCCAAATTCTCCTGGGCCGCATCACTGGGGCCGGTACGCGTCATGGATTCTGCGGCAGACTTGTAATCACCCATACTCATAAAATCGGCCTGAATGCCCAATTTGTCCAACAGACCCTTGAGGTACATTGATTCACCAGACAAGCCTGTCAACATGAGGGTTGAGGCAGGCGCCACACTCAAATGATCCCCTGCACACAACAGGGCATACACGCCGGTGGTCATCCCTTCGGCATGGACATAGACAGGAATACCCTTCTCACGAACCTTGTCCAGCGCAGTACGAATCTCCTCAAGCTGGGCAAATCCAAAGGCCATGCTATCATATGTCAGGACTAATGCATCAATATCCGGGTCCAGACTCAGTTTTTGCAAACCACGAACAAGCTGGCTCAAGCCCATATGGCTGGTCAAAATGGGAGAATCCACCATCACCGGCTCCGACACCATCCCACTCAAGTGCAAATGAACAGCCTGAGCCGGGCTCTCTTTTTCAACCTCAACGGCCCCAACCAGTGTAAAACTCAGAATAAGCACGCAGAAAGACCACTGAAACACGCTTGGTAAACGCATACACTCTCCTTAATTTGATGAGTTATTGAATATCAACCTCTTCCTCTTGTATCAAAACGGCCCAATGAGTACAATCCCATTTTTGTTGATACCCTATGAATCCACCAAAAATTGATTTTCCCGAATCCTGGCGTGTATTGGCCACAGGCATTACTTCCATCCACGGATGGCCGATTTTTCAGGCCCTAATGCATAATTTGCCTCAAAAGCGTCTGCTCGGCGTCAGGCCGCCCAAAATGGAGGTCCCTGATGATTCTAACGTGTACCCCCTCTGTATTACTGATGTTCAAAGCCTGAAGACCCTTCGAAAACAGTTCAATCCGACTCACATTGTACATTGTGCAGGTGTGTGTGATCTGGATGTGTGCGAAGAACGCCCGAACTGGGCCCATGCGATCAATGTCCAGGGCGCGAAAGCCGTGGTTGAGACATTTGGTGACCTACCTATCCTGTATGTCAGCACAGACCTGGTCTTTTCAGGCATCGACCCTCCCCCAAGCGGCTACACAGAAAACCAGGCACCCGACCCAGTCAGCGTGGCCGGTCGCACCTTTGTTCTGGCCGAGAAACAGATCCAAATGGCCGCAAAACACTGCATTATTCGAATCGCACTGCCCCTAGGCGACTCAATCGGCGGTCAAAAAGGCGCTGTCGACTGGATCGAGAACCGATTCAAACGAAATCTGCGTGTAACACTCTTCTATGACGAATACCGCAGTTGTGTGTCCTGCGAAGAAGTTGCGACAGTCGCACTTCGCACACTCAAACACAACCTCACAGGGCTGTATCATTTTGGGGGTCCCAAACCTTGGAGCCTCTACGAAATTGGCGTGTACGTGCTGAACAGGAACGACTACGATCCGACATTACTTAATGGCATGTTGCGTCACGAAGAAAAGAATGGTCCACCTCGCATTGGCGATGTTTCCCTCAACTCAACCAGACTAAATCGTGCCCTGATATCGATTCAAGAGTAACAGAAGTAACAGATTCTAGTTTTTTCTCACAGGGTAAAAAGCCCTTCCCTCCTGCATTTAGAGGTAAAACCTCATGCCATCATGCTGCTGAATATCGTATTATATTCAGTACCCTACGTGATGAGCTTCTTTGAGGTATGCCAACGGTGTTTTATGTTCCGTGGGGTTTTTGCTCTTTTACAATACACTTTATTAAATAATAATGCGGTTACCCAAAGAATCGCTTTATTCTAAAAAAACACCCTCCTGCGGATATCTCGCTTTCCTCTCTCTCTCCTCTCCCTCCGCACGCAGGAGGTGTTTTTTTTTTGCGCTGACATAGAATCAACGGGTTAAATACGAGGCCTTTTAAAGCACTCAGTACCAAGTACCAAGTACCAAGTACTAAGTCCTGGGTTCTTGAAGTTTGCAAAACTTTGACTACAATGCCAGAGATGAAAGAATCCAATGGCAGTCACTTAGGCATCGTTTTTTCAACCCGTCAAGGCAGAATGTGTCCGACATGCGCAAATCCCATCACAAGCTGCTCATGCGGCCAAGGCTCTGAGGGTCCGCTTGGGGACGGACAGGTCCGTGTATCCAGAGAAACCAAAGGCAGGAAAGGCAAAGGCGTCACAATTGTCTCTGGTCTACCTGTGAATGCCAAAGAACTGAAAAAACTGGCCAAGCAACTCAAGCGAAAATGTGGCGCAGGCGGCACCGTCAAGGATGGTCTTATTGAAATTCAGGGCGAACACCGCGACCAGCTCGTCCAGGAACTACACACACTGGGCTACAAAGCCAAACGGGCTGGTGGGTGATGTGTAAAAGCTAAGGGCTGAAACTTGAAACCTGAGAGGGAAAAGCCAGGTTCGAAACACCCGTCAGCTTGTACCTTTCAAGTTTCATCCCTTAGTGTTGCTGCCTACTGAACGCTATCCATGGCCTTATAATTGCCAGCGCTGAGAGTTTCCCAATAGGAATGATTGCTTTTTTGGATAGACTCCCCCAAAGCCAGATCCAAGGTCACGTACGAAACCGGTGCAGGATTCTTGGGGCCATAGGGCTGTTGAACACCAGGACCATATCGCCTTGTCGCATCCTTGATAATCGCATCCATAATAAGCTTAAAATGGAGTTCAGGCGTGATGCGTTTCTTCGCAGTTTTTTTGTTGGGATACACGATTCTCAGAATTTCGTTCTTTTCAAACTCTCGGGGTTCAATTTCGAGAGTAAAGTCAAATCCATGTCGATACAACGGTTCCATATTGGGCACTGGAATAGATGCCGGCTGAGCTGTGGCCAATCCAAATTCTGCGCCACAGGTGACAATCCATGGTGTCACATACCCATTTGTCAACCCAATATCAAAGTGACGCTTAAAACTCTTGAGGAATATCAAATCCCCACTGAACCATGTCCCGCGTACGGCAGCACTGGCCTTGTGGGCCACACGTTTGGTCTGACCACCCAGGATTTTAATCATCACCTTAATCTCCCGGGTCACTGCGTCAGAATACTTCAAATCAGGATCACATAAGGCAGCACCTGCAATATGACAGCCAAGAAGGTTGGAATAATTGTCTTCCCAAGAAAACGATGATTGAAATTCCGGCCACACACCAATGCCGCGATACCCGTGCCATGTTAATATCTCATGCCATGTGGATGCGGTATAAGCCAAATGTTGTCCAACCGCAATGGCGATGGCATGAATGGCTTCTTCTTTTTCAGCAGGAGGCAAGCTTGCCCAATTGTCGGGATATGACCATGTCACATAATGGCGAGAGGGTTCCCACATTTTATACGTGAATCGGGATTCCTCATTTTGAAGACTCTCTTGTACCTGAGATGCCAGATAGGCGGTCCAATCAGCAAGCTTTCTCAAATGGGCAATATCAATATGTCCCCCCTGAGCCGTGTAAATAATGCCATTTTGCTCTGAAAAATTGCGTGTGTAACCATGCTTCCCCAGCTTGAAAGCACTCTTGAAATGCGTACCTATGGTTGCAGTGGGCGGAGAGGCCAGGCGAGACCGAGGTTGTTTGTGCCTGAGATGCCCCTCAAGAAACCTCGCTTGAGATACATTCATAAAACATACTACAGTGACCAACCCTATCCATCGCCACTTTTTGAACCACGAAAGACTCATATCACGGCAACTCCATGTAGATTTTGTAGAAATATAAAGCATTGGCTCTCTGTTGCCCCACCGTTGTAACAGATGCACCCCCATGCATTCGAGCCTTCATTCTATTAATCCAGCCCAAAAAAAGCGAAATCTTTTTATTAGATTGAAGAAACTTCTTGCTCATTCCTGGTTTCACCCCTTTTCTAAAAAAACAGTGGTCACCTTATTGGACGAATTCTACGCGAACCTGTTATTTTTTTTGGCCTCAATATCAAACAAATGATCAAGTTTTCTCAGCATATGCCTGAGCCAACAACACAGTCCAGCCCAGAAATACTACCAAAAAAAACGCTAGAAAAACATATTTTAGCCTGCATTGGGCCAACCCCTTCCTTAACCAGTGCGGATAATGTCCAGTCACGGCCACGTAAAATCCGATAGCACCACTTGTTAACAGGGCCACACACATCATACAAGCGGCTGGCTGAATTTTGAAGGCAGCCACAACATGACCCGTGGCAAAAGCTCGCAATGCCGTGGTATACCCACATGTGGGACAAGGCAAACCATGACTCACTTTAAAACCGCATGGCATAAAAAAACGGCCAATGTCGTACTGACTCGCCTCAAGAAGGCCCACGCCCACAAAAATGATCGCAGACGCGAAGAACAGCACCAGAGCACCTTTGCGCTGACCAGAAGTGGCCTTGAGTTTTCTATTTCGAGAAATTCCTTGTTGGTCTGGAGTCATAAGGCAAGTAGAATAGGCTCCTTAATCAAAACTGTCAAGAAAACCCTGGATACGATAGAAATACCATGACAAGTCACACTGAAACGCTTGAATCCATGTTGGACGCAGCGGTCAAAGCGGCACGCATAGCAGGCCACCATGCCCTGGACAAGATTGACACAACCCAGACATCGATAAAAAACAGCTCAGACCTGGTCACAGAAGCGGACCAACAGTGCCAGACTCTGATCATAGAAGAGATTCGATCCAAATTCCCCGGACACGGTTTTATAGGCGAAGAAGGAGACCAGGGCCAGATATTCAAATGCCTCCCATCTGATTCCGATAGCATCTGGTGGATCATTGACCCCATTGACGGGACTAACAACTACGCCCACGGCCTGCCCCAATTTAGTGTCAGCATTGGTGCCATGCAGGATGGCCGTCCCATTGTGGGTGTGATCTACGACCCCTGTACAGACCACATGTATACGGCCATAGCCCAAGGCCAAGCCCAGGATAATGGCATTCCCATGACTGTATCCAATGAGTCACTCAACAAATACTGCAGCATAGGCATTGACAGTCATTTTGGTGACACTATCCCATCCTGGGTCTATGAACTCATGACAAAGACCCGTTTCCGCAACATAGGCACCACTGCCCTGCATTTGGCATACACCGCCAAAGGCGGGCTTGCAGGCATGACTCTATTCACACCCAAACTCTGGGACATCGCAGCGGGCTGCCTCATCGCAGAACAGGCAGGTGCCATCGTCTCCGATTGGCAAGGCAATCCACTTTGGCCCATAGACCTCACGACCTACGAAAGCGGCACCCTCCCCAGCATCATGGGCAATCCTGTGGTGCACAAAAAATTGCTGGCCATGATTAATCAGGCGTGAAAAAATACCACGCCCACCCGATGGATGTGATCCACCAGATCCGGGTTCTCAATCTGACTGAATATGGACAGGTCAAGCGTGTAGGGTAGGAGCAGATCGTCGATGTCATTGCTGATTCTATTGACCAAACCAAGATCCAGGCTTGGGCCCTTGAGAGTCAGATCTATATCTGAACCATTGCGATGGATACCCTTGGCACGCGATCCATAGAGAATGGCTTTAGTCACTTGAGGATATTGAGCAAACACCCCTCTGATCTTGTCAACAGTATCCGCTGTCAATCCAAATGGCATGATTTACTCTGTCTCCGCATCTTTGAGCCTCATGAACGTCTCTCGGAGTACCAAAAATTCTTTAAAGTACTGCGTCCTGATGGCAGCGACGATTTCGTCGGCCACTTCCTGATTGTAAGTGTGCGAGCTTTGATTGCGACTCTTGATCATATCCATCCACACGTCTCCCTGCTCCAACAACCCAACAGAAAATGCTTTGCGAACCGTATCTTTGGAACCAAACAGATCTGTATATCCCTGACATTTAAGATAATCCGCGAGGGTTTTCCATGCGAGCTCATGGGTATATTCAAAGGCCTGAACCAAGCCCTGCTTTTCCAGGTCAGATAGATCTCGTTCTTGGGCCAAAGATACAGCATCGCTCAATTGAGCCAATGCCTTTTGGTAATTCGAAAATCGTTGCTGCCAACGTACATCCTGTTCAGTCATAGCCAATTCTCCATGCCACATTCGATCACCCAATAATACCCGTGACCGTCATCGTCAACAAGGAATAAAATGAGTGCTGAGAGCAGAGCGAGTATAGAATGTCTAATCAATAACAGAAATATTGTCTTTGAGTGACGGGATTTCAATAAAGATGATTTGCCAGATAAGCTTTAGGCATCAATTAAACTCAGGGAGGCACGACCGTGGATTGTCCCGCCTGAATGCGAGGCGGTAGCACCCTTCGTACGGATTAGAGGATACGGCAAATTGTATTTTGATTTGAGCATTGTATCTGCTTTGAACACGAAGCTCACCAGCTCCCGAAAAGCGTCAGCTTTTTGGGAGTCTGGGTGTAGCGGCTGGTTCTGTATTCTTGACTGCTTCGATATATAGAGTGTCGGGG
>CAZBTJ010000078.1:0-24835 GCA_964494325.1 uncultured Pirellulales bacterium | reverse complement strand
GGTGTGAAATGGCAATGCCGTTGCGATGTCCGGGTTATGCATTCGAAGGTGCGGTAGCCAATAAGAACAGCATCTTCCATCCGATTATAGCCCAAATGAAAAGGGCTTGTTCGATTATTAATTCAAGCCGTCATTCAAGTTCCAAGGAGGGCTCTGTGATCAAGTTTACTTGAAGAGCAGAGACCGACGCAGGACGCTCTGCGTTAGCAGAGGCACGCGAATGTGTGCAATGACGGCGGTCCCTCGCATAAGTCAAGAGTTACGCGGAGGCATCGGCCCTTCATGGTCTTCATGTTAGAGCAGTTGTTAGTTCTTCGCGTCTTTGCGCCTTGAGCGAATCCTATGAGTGGGCGCGAGATTATGTTTTATTGAGGGGCAGTTCTTGCGAATGTCTTTATCTGTGGTCATCTGGGCTATGATCTGTGGCTGGAAATAGTTTTGGGTTATTCGTTGCTGGTTGTTGGTTGGTTGTCGTTTCGCGTGCTGGTTTAATAGATCTCTCGGTGCCTCGGGATGACAAGTCATGTCGTACGGTTTGCTTGGATGTGGGCGTCACCGATTAGTGGAGATCAGTGAAGATTAATGGTTCCCAAAGAGTTCTATTCGAGCGAAGATCGAACTACTCTGTGTCTTTCTACTCTGTCGGACCATGTTATGCCTCGGACGCTCTGACACATCCATGCGCTGCTTCCGCCTCTGCATTTAGCCGGGACAATCCACAGTCGTGCCTCCCTGAGACGCTTCGCTCCAGTTTTAAGTGTTGAGGTTTAAGTTTTAAGTAGTGGCAAGGAGGCTCGAAGACAGGCACGCATCCAGAAATTTCCTTCGAAAGGCCAGGGTGTCGAACGGTTTGTGGGAGGGACTGTCACTTGAGCGACGAAGGAGCGGTGACTGTCCCGGTGCATGCGACGCGATAGCGTGGTGAGCCAAAAAGAGAACGCTTGGCTGCTCGCGGAAAAAGACGTGAAGGAAAAGAAATGACCACCAAAGCAGGTGGACTGCTTTGGCGGTCATATGAACGTTTGGGTGTCTTCTAAAACTGTGTCATGTCGGCCAGTTGTTTCAGACGGGTGTCGATGGCTTCCTTGGTGGTGTCGGTCAGGCCCTTGAGGCTGAAGTCGGCCAGGGTGAAGGAGGCGGTGACTGTGCCGTAGGCCACGGCTTTTTTGAGTGTGGTGAAGTCTGTGTTGCCGGCCTTGGCGATGGTGCCCATGAAACCGCCTGCGAAGCTGTCACCTGCGCCGGTGGGGTCGATCACGTCCGCTGCGGGAAAGGCGGGCAGCATGAAGGTGTCACCGGCCTTGTTTTTCATGAGTGAGCCGGACGCGCCCTTTTTGATGAGTGCGACAGTGACGCCCATGTTTAGGATGGCATCTGCAGCCTTGATCAGGTTGGGTTCACCTGCCAGTTGTTTGGCTTCATCTTCGTTGATGATCAGGCAGTCGATCTTTGGGAGCAGGGCCTTGAGGTCATCCAGTGCATTATCGATCCACAGGTCCATGGTATCGGCGGCGACAAAGGCCGGGTTGTCAATCTGGCTGAGCAGTTCCATTTGCAGACCAGGTGCGGTGTTGGCCAGAAAGACATATTGGCTGTCCTTGAAGACCTTCGGGACTTGGGGTGGGGCTTCGGCCAGGACGTTGAGTTCGACGTTGTCGGTGTTTCGATCATCCATGTTGGCCATGTAGGTACCGGCCCACCGGAAGGTCTTGCTGCCCTGGCGAACCTCGAGGCCGGCCATGTCCACGCCGCGGTCTGCGAATAGTTTTGGCAAATCAAAGGGACAGTCGTCCCCGACCACACCCACAAAACGGACAGAGGCGAAGAAGCTGGCTGCCATGCTGAAGTAGACGCTGGAACCACCGAGGCAGTTTTCGCTGACACCGTGAGGTGTTTTGACGGTATCGATGCCGATTGAACCTGTAACGAGTAGTGACATTAATATTGCTCTCCAAATTTAGCGATGGTATTATCTATACGTTTGAGTGTCGCCTCTTTGCCCAGCAGATTGACGGAGTCAAAGATGGACGGGCTGACCGTGGAGCCGGTAATGGCCACACGCAGGGGTTGGGCGACCTTGCCCAGGCCCAACTGCTTCTCTTCGGCCAGGCCGCGAAGCATGGTCTCCAGGCTTTCTTCTGTGAATGTGTCCATGGCCTCCAGTTTGCCCCGTACGATGGCCAGCATGTCCATGGCTCCTGCCTTGAGCAGAATTTTTTTCACGGCCTTGGCATCGAATTCCACGGCATCATCTGCCATAAAGGCAAATCGGGCCTTTCGGTCCACATCTGCTAAGGTGCGGGCGCCGGCACACATGTTCAAAAGCTGGCTGAGCAGCGCATCGTCGGCCTGGGCCACGGGTGAGTCATTCAGCACGAGGTAGTCCCGCAGGTGTGACACGAGTGTCTCTTTGGGCACGGTTCGCATGTACTCTGTGTTAAAGGATCCAAGCTTGGATCGGTCAAAGAGGCTGTTGGACTTGTTCAGGCGTGTGACATCATAGCACTCTATCAGGTCCTGGAGTGCGATGATCTCGCGGTTGTCACCCGGATTCCAGCCCAGCAGGGCCAGGAAGTTGACCATGGTTTCGGGCAGATAACCGCTTGTGAGAAAGTCCACGACATTAATTTCCGGGAGATGCACTCCGAGATGTTCGGCCATGGCGTCAATCGCGGGCATGTCGGGCACGGATTTGTTTTTGAGGAATTGGGCCATGTCCTCATCTGAGATGTCACCCACCCTGGCCAGTTCTGCCAGATCTATATTTGACTTGGCCTTGATGGCCGTACGAAGGGTCTTGGGACGCTCACGTTTGGAGAGCTTGCCTCCGGAGTCGCTGACTGTCACGGACATGTGGGCATACTTGGGCAATCGTTCATCGCCAAACAAGGCCTGCCACAAGACCTTCTGACCTGGTGTGTTGTTGAGGTGTTCCTGGCCGCGGATGATATGCGTAACCTTCATGAGGTAGTCGTCCACGACACAGGCGAAATTGTACGTGGGAAAGCCGTCACTCTTCTGGATAATAAAATCTGCGATTTCAATCGGTTCAAATGTGACCTCGCCTCGCACGACATCGGTGACTGCAATCGGGGCATGCGGAGGAATGGCGAATCGGACCGTGACGGGCTTGCCTTCGGCCTTGGCCTTTTCCATGTCTGCCGCCGTGGGCAGCGTGGCAGGCTGGCGATAGGTGAAGCTTATCTTTTTGGCTTCTGCTTCTTTGCGGCGGGCATCCAGTTCTTCTGTGGTATCAAAGCAGTAATAAGCCTTGCCTTCATCCAGGAGCTGCTGAATGTATTTGGCATAGATATCCAGACGATCCGACTGGGCATAGGGGCCATTGGGGCCGCCCACTTCAGGGCCTTCATCCCAGGTGATGCCGAGCCATTTGAGGTCCTTGATGACCTGCTGCGTGGCAGTGGGGGTATTACGTTTCTGGTCGGTGTCTTCAATACGCAATAAAAACAGACCGTTGTTGTGTTTGGCCCAGAGCCAGTTAAACAGGGCTGTGCGAGCGCCTCCCACATGCAAATACCCGGTGGGCGACGGTGCAAATCGTGTTACTACTTGTTCTGCCATAGGTTACAGTTCCTTGGAAATTGATAAAAGACAAAGCGTACGCCACGATCGCAGCCTTGTCAAGTCCGGACTGATGACTGGTGCGAAAAGTCAGTTTTTGGCCATGTACGAACCCTATGACGCAGTTTGCTTCAGTGGTTTAATTTGTCGTGATTTGGCTTTTAAGCCATTGCGGTCGATTGGTTGTGATACCTTGGACGCCAAGTTTTACGAGCCGTGTTGCTTCGATAGGATCGTCGACGGTCCAGACGTACAGGTTTTGTTTGGCGGCATGGGCATGTTGGACAAATGGTTTGGTGACACCGGCCCAATGGACGTTAAGGCCATCTAACCCATTTTCGATGGCCTGATCCACAAGTGACTCACTGTGAGGAATCCATACTTCAGTTTCCTTGTTTTTTTGAGTGCCTACCAGCCAATAGGTGGGGATGTCGGGCATCATCCTTTTGGAAGTAGTCACTGTTTCCAGATCAAAACCTATAATTACGATCTGATCTTGTTTTCCGCTTGATTCGATCACCTGTTGCAGAGGTGGCAGCACTTCCGGGCCACACTTGATTTCTACAAAGAGCTGTCGTTTGGCGGGCACGGTGGCAATTATTTCTTCCAAGAGAGGGATCTTTTCGCCAGCATAGACTTGATCCTTGAAGCTGCCCACATCCAACTGACGTAGTTGTGAGGTCGTGGTCTTGGCGACATCCAGGTCCTCTCCGGCAGTTCGTTTTGTGGTTTTATCATGGATGACCATAATCTGGCCGTCTTGAGACAGGTAGATGTCCACTTCTACGGCATCGGCCTCTTTTGCCCACGCCAGATTAGCCGATGCGACGGTGTTTTCAGGTGCCAGATGAGAGGCCCCGCGATGGGCAATAAAGGTTGTTTGTGACTGACATCCTGCCAGGGCGAGTGAAAAGAGTATTACCATGACTGATTTTCGAAAACAACGGATCATATCTATCTCCAAGTTAAATTGAGTTCCACTGGATTGTGAAACTAGCAGAGTCGTTTTTGTGCTCGGTTATTCCAAATAATGCCAAGTGTGATTTTTAGTGGCTTTTTCATGCTGTTCCTCTTTGTGTTTTATTGTCTTGTGTGTTCTGTCGTTGTTTACTGGCGCATGGCTTCCAGACGATCCCATTCCGTCTGGAATGCGGAGAGGTGGGTTTTGTTGTTTTCCTTGATTTCGTGTGCGATGAGGTCACGTACCAGTTGTTGTTCCTGTTGGTATTGCTCCGTGGTGAAGTGGCCGCCAAAGTGGGCGACTCGGAGCCAGACGAGGTAGGTGGTGAGGGAGTCAAATTCATTGTAGGCCACGATTTTGTCGAGCTGTCCGTCCAGCCAGAGATTGGCCACTTGCTGGCCGTCGACATCCATCTTGCCGGGGATGCCGGAGAGGGTGGCAATTTCGTTGAGCGAGGGTGTGGCCTTGCCCCAGCCACCGAGCACGTCCTTGAGATCCACACTGGCCTCGCTGTTGCGACTGTCAAAGTAGTCTTCGCCTTCCCAGGGTTTGTTGGGGCGTTTGCAGAATTCGGGCAGGGTGAGGCCCTGGACTACACTTCTCTGGATCATGGCCTTGATGTCCGCAGAGGCGGAATTAAAACCTACAAGCTGGGGCTTGTATTGACCGGCCTTGCCCAGGAAGGTGCCGACCACGTGCTTTTCATCGGTGTGGACCGGGTCCTGGGTGTCTCTGGGCAAGGATAAGAGATGCAGCTTGACGTGATTGCCGCGTGCCACACGTTCTACGGCCACGATGGAGACAATACGGCATAGCACCGTCTTGAGATAGGGCATGGGGTCTTCGGGTGTGGCGCCGCCTTTTTCCCACATGACCTCAAAAACCTGCTGATCAGGGAGGTCTGGCTCCAGGTGATATAGCATGCGTCCCCCCAGGGGATCGGGAATCCATTCGGCATCAAAGGCCCACACACGTGATCCAACGGTTTTAAACATGGTCTATTCTCCTTAGCCCTATATGTCTCATTGACTCCTATGGCAACGATCGCGTTCATCCATACATCCTAGTATACCCCCATGTGTCAAACGAGCAAGGGGCTTGCCTTAGATCCCCAAAGTGCGCCTAATCCAAACGAATGCCAATTGGGTTGTACCCCCGTCCATGTCAAACTGATACAAATTGTGAGGTTTCTTTTCTTGTTTAGGGTTTAAACTTCGGTTATCATTCTTTTGTCTGAAATTGACCCTGTTCGCCCCTTATCAGAGGACGTGACATATGATATTGCCGTTTCTCATGCTTGCCATCTTTGGTCTAGGAGATGCCCTGTGAAAGCTCTGGTGTTAACCCAAGTTAGTCATTTTGAAATACAGGATGTGGACACGCCCAGGGTGAGTGATGAGGATGTGCTCATTCAGGTCATGGCCTGTGGTATCTGCGGCAGTGACGTGCATGGTATGAATGGCAGTACGGGACGTCGACGTCCGCCGATCATTATGGGGCATGAGGCTTCTGGTATGATCACTGCCGTGGGCGATAAGGTTCGAGACTGGTCTGTGGGAGACCGTGTGACTTTTGATTCTACGGTCTATTGCGGCCAGTGCTTTTTTTGCCAACAGGGGCAGATCAATCTCTGTGATCAACGCCGTGTTCTTGGCGTGTCCTGTGAAGAATACCGACGTCATGGTGCATTTGCCGAGTATATTGTCGTACCGCAGCATATTGTCTATCGTCTCCCTGAAGCCGTGAGTTTTGCCCAGGGTGCCATGGTGGAGGCCGTATCTATTGCAGTACATGCCGTGAGTCGAGTTTCTTTGAAGTCAAGTGACACTGCCGTGGTGGTGGGCTCTGGTGTGATAGGCCTTTTG
This sequence comes from uncultured Pirellulales bacterium, assembly GCA_964494325.1. Lineage (GTDB taxonomy): Bacteria > Planctomycetota > Phycisphaerae > Sedimentisphaerales > Anaerobacaceae > JAIPFM01. The sequence continues at coordinate 18,427 of CAZBTJ010000078.1, read as the reverse complement.
GTGATCCAGGCCCTGCGTGCTGCAGGGTGTCAGCAGGTGGTGGCGGTTGATATTGATCAGGGGCGATTAGAGCTTGCCGAGCGTCTGGGGGCAGATGTCACACTAAATCCCGCCAATACGGACGTGACGCAAGAGGTTTTGGATTGTACTGAAGGTCGTGGTGCGCATGTGGCTTTTGAGGTTGTGGGTATGACGTCTACGCTGCAGAGTGCCATCTCTGTCCTGCGCAAGGGAGGGCAGGTGGTTCTGGTGGGAAATCTATCTCCTCAGGTCGAATTCCCACTTCAAGCCACGGTGACGCGTGAGCTGACTGTGTATGGCTCCTGTGCCTCTTGCGGGGAATATCCAGCTTGTCTTGACCTCATGGCTGAGCAGAAAATCAAGGTGGATCCATTGATCAGTGCTCAAGCTCCCCTTGTTGAAGGCGCTTCTTGGTTTAAACGCCTCTTTGACCGTGAACGAGGCCTGATTAAAGTCATTTTGGAACCCAGTCATGGATAAATTAAAAACAGCACTCGTGGGTTGTGGTAAGGTGACTGATCTGCACGCCAAGGCTCTACTTAACGCAGAAGGTTCGAAGTTTTGTGCCCTGTGTAGCCGGTCTCAGGAAAAGGCCGATCAGTTTGCAGCTCGGTACGGCGTTAATCCCTATACTGATCTTACAGCAATGATTAAGGCGGAATCTTTGGATGCGTTGATTCTTTGCACGCCCCATCCTGTACATAGGCAGGCTACTGTACTGGCGGCCTCCATGGGGGTTCACGTCCTGGTGGAAAAACCTCTGGCTTCGTCATTGGCCGATTGTGATGCCATGATAGAGGCCTGTCGCGAGGCCCAGGTCAAACTGGGTATGGTGAGCCAACGGCGTCTGTATGCGCCTTGTCAACGCATGAAGCAGGCCATTGAAGAGGGCAAGATTGGTACGCCAGTGTTGGGGACCGCCACGTTGCTTGGATGGCGGGATCAGGCCTATTATGACAGTGATCCCTGGCGAGGCACGTGGCAGGACGAAGGTGGGGGCGTATTGGTCAATCAGGCCCCACATCAGTTGGATCTTCTGCAATGGTACATGGGACCCATTGAGGAGCTCTTTGGTTACTGGGGCAATTTCAACCATCCCTATATTGAGGTCGAAGACACGGCCATTGCTGTGATGCGGTTCAAGAATGGCGGTCTGGGCAACCTCGTCCTGAGCAATTCACAAGATCCTGCACTCTATGGCAAGGTTTTGGTTCACGGCAGTAATGGCGCCTCTGTTGGCGTTCAAACCGATGGGGGAGCCATGTTTATTGCGGGTGTTTCAGAGATTGAAGAGGCACCTGTCAATGACCACTGGACCATCACCGGCGAGCAGGCTCAACTGGCCAAATGGCAAGAGGAGGACACCAGCCTGTTCAACCAGGTTAATGCCATGGAGTTTTATCACCAATGTCAAATCGAAGACTTTTTGGAGGCTGTTCGTTCTGACCGTGATCCCCTGGTGACCGGCGTCGAAGGCCGTAAGACCGTGGAAATCTTTACGGCCCTGTATCGCTCTCAGCGTGATCGTCGGCCTGTATCATTCCCTTTGATCCCGGAAGAAGGTCGCACCGACTCCGACGGCCGTTTGTCCTAAACCCACTATTCAATGTGCCACTGACCTCCAACTTCAGTGTGTGAGTGGCTGACCAAACGTTCTTTAAGCACCTGATACGACTGGAACCGTTCAAATTTTTCCAGGCCGGACAGGGATCTGATGGTCATCCGGGCTCCCACCTCATGTAACGCGGCAATAGGATTTAGCCCCGCCACAATGACCATGCCTGTACGGCCCTCTGCGACGGGAATATCCAATAGAGGCTGATTCGGGTTGCCTATGGCCAGGATGCCTGACAGGCCATAGGCGTCCATTTTTCGTTTTAGTCGGACCACATCATCAATCGCTGCAGACGGAAACTCCCTGAAGCTGGCACCTACTACGCCTCGTCCGCTACGACCGCATTCGCGAACGCGAGTCATTCGGGCCTGAATAAACACCTCCATGGGGTCCATGGTGGTGCCCGTATAATCAATCAACTCCAAAAAACGAACGGGTCGGCCGTCTTTAATCTCAAGTAACGCACCAAATCGTGAAACCAGAGGTATTCCCTTGGACAGAAAGATCCCATTGACGGACACGCTGCAGATTGTGCCAATTCCGATGTGTCCCGGCGGTACGACTAAACCGGCAAGCGTCTCGCCCTCCCTCGCCACGGCCATTCGGGTTCCCATCGCCAGTTTTCGGGTGTAGACAGGACGCATGTCATCCAATGCGCGTGCCAGATAACTGTCTCGGACTGTCGCTACATTAGAGATGATAGAACCCTTTCCCTCTTCTATGTCGAAGTTCATACGGTAGCTTAACGCATCTATTTTTGATGCCACAAATCCCAGCTTTTCATGGATATCGGCATGGGCCAGTTCGTCAATCCCTCGAGATGTGATCTCTCGGCCCAGGCGACGACTTACAAAATGGGTCAATCCCTCTCGATCCAGTTCAAGTAGGTGAAAACGAACTGTTCTTGGCTGGATCTCTATGCCTTCAGCTAAGAGCTGCTTCTGAATAAAGGATGCACCGGCCGGTTTGCTGGCGTTTTGTAGCGATTTGAGTATAGCCAGCCTAATTTTTTGACTTTTTTTGACCATTAATCTACTCCTGAACCCGGTATTCTTGCCGATTAATCATGCCGTTTTGGGGCCATGTTCATGCCATGCATAGTCTTTCTTGAGGGGGTTAAATAACTCTCATTGTTCTTTTTAAACGGCAAACATGCCGTTTCTTATTACTGCACGATATGCGATAAACACTTTACAAGCAAGTTTTATGTGGTACCGTAACGGATACATATTACCGCTTATTTAATTCGTTTTGATCATCAAGATTGGGTGTAAGAATAAGAGTCATAGAATCACCCCAGTCAGAAAGGAACAAGCCATGTCGTACGTGAATGAAGTTCTTGAAATCGTCCAGAGAAGAAATGCAGGGGAACCGGAGTTTCTTCAGGCAGTCAAAGAGGTCCTTGAAACTCTGAGCCCGGTCCTGGATCGGCACAAAAAGTATGAAAATGCAAGAATTCTGGAACGCATCGTCGAGCCCGAACGCCAACTGATCTTCCGTATTCCCTGGCAAGACGACAAGGGCAACGTGCAGGTGAATAGAGGCTTTCGTATTGAGTTTAACAGTGCGATCGGTCCCTATAAGGGTGGCCTTCGTTTTCACCCCACTGTGAACATCAGCATCCTGAAGTTTCTGGGTTTCGAACAGGTTTTCAAGAATTCCCTGACCACACTACCGATGGGTGGTGGCAAGGGCGGTACCGATTTTGACCCCAAGGGCAAATCAGACAACGAAGTTATGCGTTTCTGCCAGAGCTTTATGACTGAACTGTGCCGTCATATTGGTCCTGACACCGATGTACCCGCCGGTGATATTGGTGTGGGCGGTCGTGAAATTGGCTATCTGTTTGGCCAGTACAAGAGAGTACGAAATGAATTCTCCGGTATCCTCACAGGCAAGGGCCTCAATTGGGGCGGTTCCTTGATTCGTCCCGAAGCCACCGGATATGGGGCTGTGTACTTTGCCGAACAAATGCTCAAGACACGGAATGAAGCCTTTGAGGGTAAGGTATGTACCGTCTCAGGTTCAGGTAATGTGGCTCAGTACATCATTGAAAAATTGACCCAGTTGGGGGCCAAGGTGGTGTCTGTCTCTGACTCCAATGGTACAATCTACGATCAAAATGGTATCAACGATGAAAAACTGGCCTGGTTGATGGAACTTAAGAACGTCAAACGCGGCCGCATCAAAGAGTATGCAGATGAGTTTGTGTGTCAGTACAACGAAGGCAGCACGCCCTGGAATATTGCCTGCGACTGTGCCTTCCCAAGTGCCACACAGAATGAAGTGACTGGTAAGGACGCTGAAGTATTGCTCAAGAACGGCTGCTACGTCGTGAGCGAAGGCGCCAACATGCCAAGTACCCCCGAAGCCGCTGATAATTTCCAGGCCGCCAAAATTCTTTATGGTCCTGGCAAAGCAGCCAATGCAGGCGGCGTTGCCACCTCAGGCCTTGAAATGTCACAGAATTCCATGCGTTTGAAATGGACCCGTGAAGAAGTGGACGAAAAACTGCAACGCATTATGGTTGATATTCACAATGCTTGTAGCCAGGCTGCTGAAGAATATGGCCAAAAGGGCAACTATGTCATGGGCGCCAACATTGCAGGTTTTGTGAAGGTCGCTGATTCCATGCTGGATCAAGGCGTGGTCTAAAACTTGAGAGAATCTAGGGACTTGCATTCTGTTGACGCTTCATGGATAATGCTTTGATTGTTCCTATGTTTTGTGATCACAATTAGATTAGGACTCAGATGTTTTTGAGTCCTAATCTATTTTTATAACAGGACTTTTGTAAAAATGCCCTGTGGTGTACTGTTTTGAGTGTTCAGTTTTCAGAAAAACGTGTTTTTCTTACTGTATACTACCTACTGAAAACCGAAAACCTGGACTTTGCAAAAGTCCATTTATACCTTTAAATATTTTCAGAGTGAGCCTGATATAAAGCAAAATAGTGACGTCGTCAGCTAAGGTGAACCCCATGAATAAAATCTTAACCAAGCAACAGCTTTCTAAGGATGTTTTTAAAATTGAGGTCGAGTCCCCAAACATCGCGCGTGAACGGGCTGCAGGGCAGTTTATTATACTGCAAATTCATGACATGGGTGAACGTGTGCCCTTGACCATTGTTGACGCCGATGCTCAGAAAGGGTCAATCACACTCATTTTTCAAGTGGTGGGAAAAACGACACATCTGCTTGCAGCCCTTAATGAAGGGGATCACATTCAGCATTTGGTGGGTCCACTGGGGACCCCCACGCACATCGAATCATTTGGCAGGGTTATATGCGTTGGCGGTGGCATCGGTGTGGCGCCACTGCATCCCATTGCCCAGGCCATGAAGGAGGCGGGCAACCATGTTTCCATCATTATTGGCGCACGGACCAAGGATCTGGTGATTCTTGAAGAGGATATGAGGGCCATTGCAGATGACCTGATTGTGTGTACGGATGATGGTAGTTATGGCCGAAAGGCCCTGGTGACAGAACCGCTCAAGGAGCTGTGTGAGGCCGATCTCAAACCTGACCTGACCGTGGCCATTGGGCCTCCCATTATGATGAAATTTTGCGCCAAAACCACGCAACCCTATGATGTCAAGACGGTGGTATCACTCAATACCATCATGATAGATGGGACAGGTATGTGTGGTGGCTGCCGGGTGACTGTGGGTGGAGAAACCAAATTTGTCTGTGTGGACGGTCCGGAGTTTGATGGTCATCAGGTTGACTTTGACAATTTGATGCTGCGTCTGGGAGCCTATCGCAAGCAGGAAGAGATCGATCATCACACCTGTCACACAGAGCTTAACATCCGCGACTGAATCCACAACAGCAGGGAAACAAAATGAAAAGTGCAAACAACGATTCTACCCATACCTTACTGAACGAACTGCTGGCCAAAAAAGACACGCTTAAGCCGAAGGAAAGACTTCAGATTCCTCGGCAGGACATGCCTCATCAAGATCCCGTTGAACGGGGCAAAAACTTCAGTGAGGTGGCTCTGGGCTACACGCAGGAGCAGGCTCGCATTGAGGCGTTACGTTGTTTGCAGTGCAAGACTGCCCCCTGTGTTGATGGGTGTCCGGTACGTATCGATATTCCTGCCTTTGTGCAAGCTATTGCGGACGGTGATTTTGAAAAGGCCATCAAGATTGTCAAGAAAACAAGTCTGTTGCCCGCCATTTGTGGCAGGGTTTGTCCCCAGGAGACCCAATGTCAGGTTACCTGTACGGTCGGTAAGATACTCAAGGATCCAGAGCAGTCCGTGTGTATTGGACGGCTTGAACGATTTGTCGCAGATTGGGAGCGGGAAAAGGGTGTGGTTCTGCCGGATGTCAAACCTGAGACGGGTAAAAAGGTGGCGATTGTGGGTAGTGGTCCGGCGGGTCTGGTGGTGGCTGCGGATGTACGCAGACAAGGCCATGCTGTCACACTCTTTGAGGCCTTTCATAAGTTGGGCGGTGTGATGGTCTATGGCATCCCTGAGTTTCGTTTGCCCAAGGCAATTGTCCAGGCCGAAATCGATACGCTTGAGCGTATGGGCGTGACCCTAGAGAAAGATTTTGTGGTGGGACGTACGCGAAAGCTGCAGGACTTGCTCGACAAGGACGGTTTTGATGCTATCTTTGTGGCCACAGGTGCTGGCCTTCCTCGCTTCATGAATATTGAGGGTGAGAACCTTGTCGGTGTGTTCTCTGCCAATGAGTATCTCACACGAGTCAATCTTATGAAGGCCTATGATCGGGAAAATGCAGATATGCCCATCATGGAATCTCATCATGTGGCTGTGCTGGGTGGGGGCAATGTGGCCATGGATGCGGCACGTACTGCGCTGCGTCTTGGGGCCGAGGCCGTCCATTTGGTCTATCGCCGAACCGAAAAAGAAATGCCTGCCCGTGTCGAGGAACGCCACCACGCCAAAGAGGAAGGTATTGACTTTCACATACTGGAAAACGCAAAGCGTATTTTGGGCGACGACCAGGGTCTGGTAACGGGCATGGAATGTGTCCGTTATGTACTGGGCGAGCCTGACGCTTCTGGCCGGGCCCGCCCTGTTGAGATCCCTGGCAGTGAGTTTATCATGGACGTAGACACTGTCATTGTCGCCATTGGTAATGATTCCAATCCACTGATCAAACGGACAACGCCGCAGATCGAGACCAACAAGTGGGGTAACATCATTGCCGACGAGACTGGCAAGACCTCCGTGGACCGGGTTTTTGCCGGTGGTGATATTGTGCTGGGTGCTGCGACCGTCATACTGGCCATGGGCCAGGGACGCACAGCCGCGGCATCCATTAATAAAATTTTGGCGTGATGACCGAAACGACGTGAGGCCCAAACAAAATCAATCTTCTGCGGCCTCTTGTGTCTTGATGTAGCAGATGCCCTTTTGTCTCAGTGTGTCCATGTGAATGCTCACAAGGGATTGTCCGTCGATGACTCGAACCACATTGGACCAATGGGCCTCATCAGGGAGAATTTCTTTCAGCCGGTTTTCCGATGTCTCAAAGAAATCGGCACGATACAGGCTTTCGGCTCGGTTGGGATAGACGGCCAGATAGAGCATGTCCATTTCTACCAGATTCCTCAATAACCTTGAAGATTTTATCAAGCATGGATTCAAATCCGCGTTCGGGGTACAACTGATACACATCGGCCTTCACATCCGAGGGCAGAAGACTTTCGTGCTCGGCGAATCGGAAATAAATCAGATCTTGATGCTCTCTGTGCGCCGTCTGACAAAAATGATGCACAAAAGGAATATAATCATCCACCGAGTCAACCTGCCAAACGACATTGTCGCCCGGACGAATGTCCTTGAGGATACTATCAAGGCTCGGTAATCCGGTACTGAACTCTAAATAGTCTTTACGCACAAACACTCCTTATCATTGTGACCAAGTTTACTCTCGCAAAGAATCTGGATACATGGTTCCGGCACCGGCTTGCGGAGAGGCCATCGTGATAGGCATGGCCATCGGTAGCGAGTCGTTACATTGTATGGCTTTTGCAAGAGTCCGGGGACTGATTTGAACTGGCTCCTTGATAAGTTCCGGTACGCTGAAGGTCCAGAGGCATGAGTCATAACGGTCAGGTACTTTTTGCGGCAATACAAAGGGCTTATGAATCTTGCCCTGGGCATCCATATAGGCAATAAATGTCCGGGTGAAGATGTGACTCAAACGTTTACTGCTGAACACAATCCAGCGACCATTACTGGAGAAGCTGTGCCAGGACTCACTGGCTTCACTGTTAATGTCTAATCGCCGAGCCGAGCGTTGTTCATCAACCAAAGGTGCCGTAAGATCTATTAAGTAGAGGTCACTATCGGCACGATACACGGGAAAGCAACCATAATCACACATGGACACAAGCAACCATCGTCCATCTGGACTAATACGAGGCAAAAGAATTGATTTGCCAGTGGCCTCGGCGGACAATACTGTTTCTATCTTCCCCCAGGTGTCACTGTCCAGGTCATAACTGATTCGTACGAGATCATACTGAATCTGGTCATATGCCTTGAGTCCAGCCTGCTTATCGTCCCACGTCCGGGGTGCGTTACTGAAATACAGATATCTTCCATCCGGCGACCACGTGGGATATGTTTCCATGTGTTTCTTATCAGACAAAGATGACGTGGTTTCAATCGTTTTCTTGTTAAGCTGATAGCATGCCATAAATGAGTCGAGGTCCAGAACATCACGAATTTCACCGGCAGATGAATGAAATATCTGTCTCACCTTGTTGACTGAGAATGTCACCATGCGACCACTGGGATGCCATGTACTATAGCCAAACTTTGTGCCAATTCTATGAACTAGACCTTCGTCTACCAGGAGTTCGGGACTGCCATAAAGAGAGCTGCGTATACCGATCGCCATTTTGTTGGTACGATGATTGCAGAAAGTGTGACAGTTGACACATCCTTCTTTGAATTGAGCATTGGTGAGGATGGGCTTCTCTTTAAAGCTCTCAAGGTGGCGTTGATAAATACCCATATCTCGCCAGCTGGTGTGTCCCGGGCGAATACGTCGATACACAAGATAGTCGTCAATTGGATCTGAGGCTATTTTGAGGGGTATGGTTTTAAACTGCATCCAGGATGATGCTGATGCCTCTGGGCCAGTAGCCATGTTGGGTACGGACCTGACAGACACCTCCACTGAAAGCTGCCCCCCCTGATTGGCCTTGACCAGTTCATGCCAGGCACGTTCAGGCAGACTGATCTTTTGACTGCGAGAAAAGAGGGTAATGGGATTACCCTGTTCACCACAAATTCGGACAAAGCATCCTGTGCCTGGTTCTTCCACCACAAAATTCAGAGGTGCAATATTCACAGGAATCACCACATTACAGTAGTCAGGCCGAATCACTGGCCGCTGGTCGCATGTGGCACAGTTCTCATTTGGTTGAGGATGACCCTGCAAAAAAGTGGTTAGCAGCACACACAGCCCCACAAACACGGCAGCACTCACACTGAAGATAGATTTGTATCTGGATTTATTTATATTGGGACTATTCATGCGAAGACAACCTCCTACTGAGCCACCCCCATTGGCTTTTCGGTTCGGGGCCCATACATATTATAAAAAAAGTACGTGTTTTTAAAGTGTTTCGCCAATTCATATTTAGCGGCTCGAGCATTGCCCTTGTGACGCTTCATAATTTGTCCAAACTGTTCGATGTTTTTACGAAGCTTGGTGTTCGGTTTCAATCCCTCAAGATTTATGGACTTCCTCTTGGTGTAGACATAAACCAATGCAGCCTCCTCAAAATGAGTGGGCAGAGAAGTGTACCCCACGTCTTTGGCCGACGCAATGTGTTGTGCGAACGATACAAGTTTATGGTTTAGCATGTAATAGGTCATGAGATATTCAAATGCCATCCTATTCTTCGGATTCTTTTTTAGCAACATACGTAACATTTTATCCGGCGAATGCTGAACCGTTGGAATGTCATTGTCCAAGGCCACAGACCGCAGATATTGCACATCTTGATTGGACGTGAGAGTAGAGTCTGATTTTAATCGGGCCAGCGATTCACACGCCCAGGACTTGTGAAACAGAGTCTTGCTCAAGGCCCCAAGATAGATCCTTGCAGTGCCCAGATGGCCCTTGGCCAGATTGATCAATGCAAGATGTTTGAGAATGATAGGACGGTCCCCCAGCCCCTCCAAACATTCAGTCAGCGCATGTTCTGCCCTGTTGAGTAGACCCATTTCCATGCACGCGGCGTAGCTGGCCCAAAAGACTCGTTTTTCAGGCTTGTTTTCCAAAAACAAGGCTCCAGGTTTCTGGGGGTGCTTAAACAAGTCATGTCCGAGACGCTGAGTATGATACAAGGCCCGACTCAACGCGTGTAGGGCATATTCATCATTTGATTGCTTGTGTGCGCTCTCAATCACCTGAGGCCACATTTTGTGAGCCGCAAAATAATCCAGTTCCAATTTTGCCTTTCTATTGGCATCAAAACTGCTGCACACCACGCCTATGGCAATCGCGACGCTCACTGCCCCAAAAAAAACTGATCGAATCCCTAATGGTATCTTCAAAAAACTAAAACCTTGCCATGGCACAAATCTGCCAGTCACCATCATAATAGGGGTCAATACATAGAGTGCATATACAATCTCAATTTTCAGGGATCGACTTTCAAAATCTTGTAGCACCCAGGACAGTGGTAACAATCTGGTATAGGCTTCGATTGAGTCAACGTTCCAGAGAAACATGCCAAGCCCATAGGGCAGAGCTAATCCAACCAATGCCAGCAAGCCCGCCAGTACCAGCTGCCTGTTTTGTATGGCCTCATAAAAAACACAGACACAAACACAGACCATAAATGCACCGCCTGTGGCAGCATAACACAGTGCAGACAAGACGACAAAAAGAGCCAAGCGTACCGGCCATCTTTGACGTGGGCAAGCCACATAGACACACGCACATATCAAAGCCAGAAGCAATGCCATCGTGGTTGGCACATAATAATGATACTGACCATAGATCATCAACAACAGGTAGGCTGGTACAAAACGAAATAAACGCCACAACTTAACACCTGTCGAATGCAGCAGATAGGCCAAGCATGAGCCAAACAGCCACGCTTGCGCGGTGACCACAATCGCACCCAACCAGGCATGGTAGAATAATTGTGACAAAAACGCGGACACATAGAGGGTCACTCCACCCAATTGAGATAGGTTGTGTTCAAAAAAATCCCAAGTGGTGTAAAAAGCGGGATAATTAGAAATGAATCCACCACCATGAAAGATTAAGTGGGTACCTATTCTTTGCCAGATATAAACAAAGACGATGATATAAAACAAGACATCCTGAGTCACCAGATGCCAGGCACTCCAATGTCTCGCAGTTGAGCTTGAACTTTCGGTTTCAAGTTGACGTCTTTTGGGCTTTTTCATAAGGCATTGTTCATGTAATGGCGTGACACTCAATCCAGAACTTGCATTAGAATGTGCCTAGTTTTACCGAAAATCAGAAAAAAAACAAGGTTCAAGTATTGAACCATGATCAGCCCAAAGTCTGATTTCAGCGGTTTACTTTCTATTAGTTTTAATACCTACTTGTCTCCTGGGTTATCACTGAAACATAACTCTCGCAAAATAAAATCCGTGCGGATAGTCTAACTGGCTTGCATCAATCGCTCTATGCATTTTAGGTAATAGATAGTCCAAATCTCTTTTCTTGGTCTATGTTTTGGCCCATGTCAGTAGTCTAAAACCACCCCCCATCTTCGAATATTTGCCATAAGCGGTGCTTATGTAGTAATATCGGGATGAGGATGGGTAGTACTTCAAACTTAGGTGGGAAACGGCTCTAAGTGTAAATGGAGAAGTATATTACGTGTTGTAAAAATTGGCGTTGACATGTTTGTAAATGTGCCCCAATGCACATATGGTGGAATGGTGGTATCAATCTAGCTTATGGAAATTGTGGGTGTTCACCGGTGGCTTGAGGTAGCCAAGTCCGTGTAAATGTGTTATTTTGGGACGTTCGAACTGGACAAAAATGAACAATAGTCAATAAACCAAGCAATTTATAGCTGGAGCAATCATGAACGTCAGAGTGAAAAAACAAGGTCTTTATGATCCTCGCTTTGAGCACGATGCATGTGGAATCGGCGCGGTCGTCAATATCAATGGCCGACGAGACCATGCGATAATTGAGTATGGTAAGCAGATTTTGGATAATTTGCGTCACCGTGGGGCAGCAAGTGCGGACAATGTGACTGGCGACGGCGCAGGCATTCTATTCCAGGTTCCTCACGAGTTTTTTAAAGAGGAATGCGAGAAAACTGGATTTTCCCTGCCTGATCGCGGCCAGTATGGTGTGGCTTTGGTATTTGGCCCCCTTAATAACAAGGATCTGAGAGAAAAATGCGACAGAACTCTGGAAGATGCCATAAGACATCATGGCCTGACTGTGTTGGGATGGCGAGACGTGCCTGCGGACAATGCATGCCTTGGAGAGATCGCTTTGGCTGCGGAACCCTCTGTTAAGCAAGTGTTTATCGGTGCCAACGGCCTGGAAGGCATGGCCCTGGAGCGCAAGCTCTACTTTGCACGCAAGCGAGCTGAAAAACTGGTTTCAAAACAGTTTGGCGAGAAAGCTGAAGACTTTTATGTGACCAGCATGTCATCACGCACGATTTGTTACAAGGGCATGTTTATGGCGTGGCAGTTGCCAGCCTACTACCCGGATCTGAATGACGAGCGCGTGACCTCTGCCCTGGCCATTGTGCATCAGCGATACAGCACCAACACCTTTCCTAACTGGCAGCTGGCCCAGCCCTTTAGAAATATCGCCCACAACGGAGAGATCAACACACTCAGCGGCAATCGAAATTCCATGATTGGTCGCGAGCCCATGATGAAGTGTGAGGCTCTGGGTAATGACCTGTCAGATTTGTTTCCCATCTTGTCGCCGGGTGCCAGTGACTCTGCTTGTTTTGACAATGCCCTGGAACTCCTCCATATGTCGGGTCGCAGCATGCCGCACGCTATGATGATGATGATGCCCGAAGCCTTTGGGCCCAAGTATCATAAGAGTGTTGATAAGCGTGCGTTCTATGAGTACCACGCCTCTGTCATGGAACCGTGGGATGGGCCAGCCGCCATGCTATTTACAGATGGTCGCTATCTCGGCGGTACATTGGATCGCAATGGTCTTCGTCCCAGTCGATACCTAGTGACCACGGACGGCGTGGCCATTATTGGCAGCGAAGCCGGTGTGGTGGAGTTTCCTGTGGATCAGATAAGTAAAAAAGGCCGTTTGCGTCCAGGACGCATGTTTCTGGTGGACACGCATGAAGGCCGTATTATCTCAGACAATGAAATTAAGAGCAAGATCGCCCGGCAAAGGCCCTATCGCCGCTGGCTGGATGAAAACCGTATTGAACTGCGGGGTCTGTTTGATGTGCCGAGTCTGATGGACTATGACGAAGAGTCGCTTGTACAGCGTTTGCGGGCTTTTGGTTATACCACAGAAGGCCTGAAGAACATTCTTACGCCCATGGCAGTCAACGGTCAAGAGCCTGTGGGGTCGATGGGCAATGACACGCCTTTGGCTGTGCTGTCTCATCAATCAAAACTGTTGTTTGGCTACTTCAAGCAGCTTTTTGCCCAGGTGACCAACCCGGCTATTGACCCATTGCGTGAGGGGCTGGTCATGAGTTTGATGCTCTTTACCGGTAAGAAACGCAACCTGTTGGCTGAAACGCCTGAGCATTGCAAACAGCTCAAGCTGTCTCATCCGATCCTGACCACTGAGGATCTGCAGCGTCTGAAAACGGCCAAACGTAACGATTTCAAGGTTGTGACTGTTCTGGCTTTGTTCGAGGCTCATGCATCGAATCCAGAGAAGGCCCTCAGGTTGGGAATTCAACAGTTAATTGCCCAGGTCAGGGAGCACATTAACGAGGGAGTCTCTTTGGTGATCCTGAGTGATCGCGATATGTCAGAGGCACTGGTGCCTATCCCGTCGTTGCTGGCCGTCTCTGCTGTACACCATGCCTTACTGAAAACGGGATCTCGAGGTTCAGTGGGGCTGATCGTAGAAAGCGGCGAGCCGCGTGAAGTTATGCATTTCTGCCTCTTGGCAGGATATGGTGCCAATGCTGTTAACCCCTATATGGCCTTTGATGCCTTGAACGAGTTGAATCGTCGCGGCCACCTTGGTAAGACCATGGAGCCCGTTCAGATTGCGGACAACTACATTGCTGCCATTAAAAAGGGTATGCTCAAGACGATGAGTAAGATGGGCATCTCAACAATACGAAGTTACATGTATGCCCAGCTATTTGAAGCCATTGGTCTGAACTCGGCGTTCATCGATGAATATTTCACAGGCACAGCCTCACGCATTCAAGGCATAGGTCTGGCCCAAGTGGCCAAGGAAACCCTCATGCGTCATCATAAGGCCTTTGATGTGCATGCCCCCAAGTTCCCGGAACTGGAGGTTGGTGGCGAATACCACCTGCGCCACAAGGGGGAACGTCACCTGTGGACAGCCAACACGGTATCTCGATTGCAGCATGCTGTCAAAAATGAGGACCAGCAGGCCTACAATGACTTCGCCAAGGAAATAAATCACCAGGAACAGAAACTTATGACCCTGAGGGGCATGTTTGAGTTTAAATCGGGTTCACCAGTGTCCCTGGAGGAGGTTGAGCCCGCAGAAAACATTCTCAAACGTTTCTGTACAGGCGCCATGAGCCATGGCTCCATCAGCAAGGAGGCGCATGAGTGCATGGCCATTGCCATGAACCGTATCCAGGGCAAGAGTAACACGGGCGAAGGGGGCGAAGACCCTGCACGCTATCAGTTAGAAGCCAACGGCGACGACAAGAACTCAGCCATCAAGCAGGTGGCCAGTGGCCGTTTTGGTGTGACCATCAACTATCTGGCCCATGCCAAAGAGATTCAGATCAAGGTGGCTCAGGGTGCCAAACCGGGTGAGGGTGGTCAATTGCCCGGGCACAAGGTGTCCGAGGAAATCGCCAAACTTCGGTTCTCTACGGCTGGCGTGACCTTGATTTCGCCTCCGCCGCACCACGATATCTATTCGATAGAAGACCTGGCTCAGTTGATCTATGACTTGAAGTGCAGTAATCCTGGCGCCAAGGTTTCCGTGAAATTGGTGTCTGAAGTGGGCGTGGGCACCATTGCAGCAGGTGTGGCCAAGGGCAATGCCGATGAGGTTCTGATCAGTGGCCACGATGGCGGTACTGGGGCGAGTCCCTTGTCCTCTATTATGCATGCGGGTTCACCCTGGGAGCTGGGTCTGGCTGAAACGCAACAGGTCTTGGTTTTGAATAATCTTAGAGGCCGTGTTCGAGTTCAAACAGACGGTCAATTACGTACAGGGCGAGACATTGTTATTGCTGCCATGCTTGGGGCTGATCAATATGGATTTGGCACCAATATCCTGGTGACCCTGGGCTGTACACTTCTGAGAAAGTGTCATGAAGGGGCCTGCATCTATGGCATTGCCACCCAAACCCCAGAATTGCGACGGAGATTTGCAGGCAAACCTGAATACATCATTCGCTATCTCACCTTTATTGCAGAAGAGTGCCGTCAAATCATGGCGGAGCTTGGATTCAAGACCATGGATGAGATGATCGGTCGCGTGGACATGCTCGATACCAACAAAGCCGTATCCCATTGGAAAGCTCAGGACGTCAACCTGTCCATGATCTTCCATGAGGTTGACATCTCAGACGGTCGCCCCATTCATCTATGTGAAAAACAGGCCTACACATTGGAGGATCATTTGGACTGGCAGATCATTGACAAGGTCAAGGAGGCGATTGAGTCCAAAAAGCAGACTGTGGTAAAAATGGAAGTGAAAAATGTCAACAGGACCATTGGTGCGATTCTAAGTAACAAGATCGTCACAAAACATGGCCCTGAAGGCCTGCCTGACGGTACCATCAAGGCTGTGCTGACCGGTTCAGCGGGCCAGAGTTTTGGCGCGTTTCTGACATCAGGTGTGACTCTCAAATTGATTGGAGAGAGCAATGACTATCTTGGCAAGAGCTTATCGGGTGGACGCATCATCGTGAAGACGCCCGAAGAGTCTCTGTTTGCGGCCCATGAGAACATCATCGTGGGCAATACCTTGTTGTACGGTGCCACGAGCGGTGAGGCATTCATAAACGGCGTAGCCGGTGAACGCTTCTGCGTGCGTAATAGTGGTGCCATCGCCGTGGTTGAGGGGGTCGGCGATCATGGGTGTGAATATATGACGGGCGGGCTCGCCGTGGTCTTGGGGCAAACAGGAATCAACTTTGCCGCGGGCATGAGCGGTGGTATCGCCTATGTGCTTGACGAAATGCAACTGTTTGACACCATGTGCAACCTCGACATGGTCGACCTGGAGACTGTCTATCGTCAAAAAGACAAAGAACTGCTCAAAGGTTTGATCAAGCGTCACTTGGAATATACGAACAGCAAGCGTGCCAGGTATATCCTGGACAAATGGTCTGCCATGGTCGGAAAATTTGTCAAGGTGATTCCGACCGACTATAGAAAGGCGTTGGAACGTATGCGTGAGCGTGAAAACCGAAATACTGATACTACTCCTGCCACTGAGGAGGTGTTCCATGGGTGAACCCAGAGGTTTCCTAAAATATAAACGTCAGGACATTGGGCACCGCCCTGTTGAAGAGCGTGTCCATGATTACAAAGAAATCAACTTGGCCCTGACTTTAGAGCATTTACAGACGCAGGCAGCCCGATGCATGGACTGCGGCATTCCATTTTGCCACGCCATCGGCTGCCCTGTTGAAAATCCCATCCCCGACTTTAACGAACTGGTGTACCAGGGACGTTGGGAAGAGGCGTGCGATTTACTCCACACGACCAATAATTTTCCAGAATTTACAGGTCGTGTGTGTCCGGCCCCTTGCGAAACCGCCTGTACTTTGGCGGTCAATGACAGTCCAGTGCTGATCAAGCATATTGAGTTTCAGATTGTGGAACGTGGCTTCAAAGAAGGCTGGATTGTGCCCCAGACGGCCCCTGTAAAGACCGGGAAAAGAGTGGCTGTCGTTGGATCAGGTCCGGCGGGCATGGCAGCGGCACAGGAGTTGGCTCGCAAGGGTCATGACGTCAGACTTATTGAGCAGGACGAGAAAATTGGGGGTCTGCTGCGATATGGTATTCCCGACTTCAAATTGGATAAGTCAATTATTGACAGACGCATGAAGCAAATGTCTGCAGAAGGTGTTGTGTTCCAGACCGGTGTTCGGGCAGGGGAAGACATCTCTGGTCGTTACCTGGAACGACAGTTTGATGCCGTGCTTTTGGCCATGGGTGCCTTGGCACCCAGAGACCTGTCCGTGCCTGGTCGCGAACTTGACCATGTGATGTACGCCATGGACTTCCTGGGACGTCAGAACAAACGTGTTTCTGGGGAAATCGAAGAGGCCTTGGATTTTGACCTGGCTCAGGACAAGCATGTTGTCGTGATTGGTGGTGGGGATACGGGCAGCGATTGTGTGGGTACGTCTTGCCGGCATGGGGCCAAATCTGTGACACAGATCGAGATTTTGCCCAAACCCTCAATTGACATCCCGTCTGATACGCCGTGGCCCATGTGGCCCAAGATCATGCGAACGTCAACGTCGCACGAAGAGGGTTGCGAGAGACGCTGGTCTGTGATGACCAAAGCACTTTTGGGCGATAATGGGGCGGTTAATACGCTTCAGGGTGTGGAATTGGCATGGACCCAAGATAAAACGGGATGGATATTGTCAGAAAAAGCGGGGTCCGAGTTCGAACTCAAGGCCGATTTGGTCCTATTGGCCATGGGCTTTGTGCACGTGATTCATGAGGGTTTGGTAGAGAATCTTGGCTTACAACTTGACGAAAGGGGTAATGTCCTGGTAAATAATTACCAAACCAGTCAACCTTGGGTGTTTGCTGCTGGCGATACCGTCAGCGGTGTGTCTCTGGTCGTCCGCGCTATTCGGAGTGGTCAAGAAGCCGCGGCCGCACTGAATCAATGGCTAGGCAACCGCTAGTGATCGTCCAGTGTAGGTCAAACGGGTGGTCTTGGGTTTTTGGTTTTATGCCGTTGATAGATAGGGTTCACGCAGATGTTCGCTATTCCAGCGAATGGGAATTGATTTACCACGGAGAGCACCGAGGATCACAGCCCAGCCTTTGGCCGGAACCAAAGTGTGAAGTAAGAGGTGTGAAGTGTGGAATCGCTTCGCGATGTAACGTCATTATTTCAAAAGAACTTAAGAAAAGGCCCAGCAATTAACTGGAATTTGTTTCCAGCTCTTACGAGCTTGTAATACAGAGGTTGTTCGCAGTGCCTGCGAATTGGGTTTTTACTCACACCCGTTCATAGGATTCACTCAAGCCACGAAGCCACCAAGGGCTGATGCCGATGGGTGACACCCTTTAGATGGGGAACGATTTGCCTTCATAGCGTTTAAAAGAAAAACAGTTTTTAACCACTAATTTTCACTAATCTACACGAATAGTCGCCGTTCCGGCGACACGGGGTTTATGAACCACTAAGGCACCAAGGCACAAAGGGCTCTCGACGGAAGTAAAAAACTGTCTCATGCAGAGCTCCCCCCCAAAAAAAAGAAATGGTTCAACCACAGAGTTCACTGAGAGGCACAGAGATTGTTCGCAGTGCCTGCGAATTGGGTTTGGGCTAACCACGAAATACACCAAACACACGAAAAACTGACTCTGGATTCGGAGCCTCGACCATGCGAACGTCCGTCCCACGCAAACCCGCTTTTCAGC
>CAZBTJ010000077.1:0-25296 GCA_964494325.1 uncultured Pirellulales bacterium | reverse complement strand
TTCATCCCTCAGCCCTTCCGCTTTAGGCTCACGCCATGGCCACTGGCTTTCTCACTTCACATCTCAAACTTCACACCTCAGCGCAGCGTCTCCCACGCAGTGGCTCCACAAACCAACAACCAGAAACTGCTTTGTGCTCTACCCATCCACTGGAAAGGCCGGATGCGTGGGCGCGATCCAGGGATTTCCTTCTATCTGGATCATGATCGCCTCAATGCCCTCCATGAGCTGGGCGTCATGGCCCTGAGCCATTTGCGCAGGATCGAGATCCACCTCAATGTCGGGTTCGATACCCTCGTTCTCCACCACCCATTTGCCCGCTGCATCGTAGATCCGGTAATCCGGGGCCGTGAGACCGCCGCCGTCGATCATGCGGATGAACATGGATACGCCCACCAGGCCGCCCCACGTGCGTGTGCCAATGACCGGGCCCATGCCCCGGAGCTGGAACTGCATGGGGAGCATGTCACCACCGGAACCTGCCTGCCGATTGGTCAACAGGGCCATGGCCGCATGTGTCACCACAGGAGGACTGGTCTGGTCCATGGAGTATCGCCGCGTCCAGAAGGACAGGGCTCGTTTGTTCAAACGCTGGAGCAGGATGTCCGGGTCGAGGCCCCCACCGTTATAACGGCCGTCAATGAGCAGGCCCTGCTTTTGCGTCTGACTGTAGAAGTACTTTGGAAACTCACGAGCCGAACCCCCGTAGGTGTCGGGCAGGTGCATGTAGCCGATCTTCCCCTTGGAAAGACGCTCCACAGTCAAACGATTGCGTTCAACCCAGTCCCGGTAGCGCAGAGTCCGTTCACTGGCCATGGGCACAACCGTCACCTCGCGTGTCTGTTCGGCATTCGGACTGTCGTTGACCAGGAGTGTGACTTGCTTGCCAACCAGCCCCTGGAAGAAGCTGTAAATATTCTGCTGTGCGTGCACGGGCTGACCGTTCACAGCGAGCAAATAATCGCCCTCCTGCACATCCACGCCGGGCCGAGCCAACGGCGGTATCACGCCCTGGGTCCAGTCCGGTACACGCAGTATCCGGGCCAGACGATAGCGTTGACTGGCGGAATCGACCTCCCAGTCCGCACCAAGCAGACCCACGTTTACTGTGCTACTGCGACGCTTGAGATCGCCCCCGTACACATAGGTATGTGACGTGCTCAGTTCACCGATCATTTCACCGATCAGGAAACGCAGGTCCTGACGACAGGACGCAAAGGGCACCAGACGCCCGTATTTGGCCTTGACCTCGGTCCAATCCAGACCGTGCATATTCGGTTCATAGTAGAAATCCCGTTCCATACGCCAGGCCTCGTCAAAGATCTGCTGCCATTCAGCCGGCGGATCGAAGGGGACCTTGAGTCCGGACAGGCCCAGGGCCTTGCCCTTGGTGTCCTTGTCCGACGCAGCAATAATACCAACCTGCGTGCCCTTCTTATAAGCAATATGCTCACCCTTGGCACTCAAGTCGTAGGCTCCAATGCCCGCCATGACCTTATGCGTGTTCCTATCCTTGAATGAGAAGGCGTGCAGGTCCATGGCATTCACAGCCCGATACTCAAAGCGATTGAAGTCACCGGACTCGGCATTGAGAAAGAAGAGAAAATCATCATTCACAGACAGACGTCGATAATTGCCGCGTCCCACAGGCAAGGCCTCCACGCGTGCTACAATGCCTTCGAAATCGATCGTCACGTTGGGCATGTCAGCATCCTCATCTTCTGCATCTTGATCTGCATCAGGGTCTTCGTCAGTCTCCTCGTCGGCAGCCTCTTGCTCTCCTTCGTCATCGTCTTCCTCTATCTCCTCCTCATCACTCAACAGCGGCAACAGAGGATCACCCTTCGATTGCAGCGTCAGGGCGTACAGCCCTGCGGCCCGCTTGTACACCATCTCCCACTCGAAATCACAGTACGTGGGATCAAAGCGACGATTCGATATGAACAGGAGGTGTTTGCCATCTCGCGTGAACACCGGACCAAAATCGTTGAACAGGGCCCCGCTCACACAGATGCTTTCACCGGTGTCCAGGGCATGGATATAGATGCGTGACACCAGGTCTTTATCGATCTTGGAATAGGCAATATAACAACTGTCCGGGGACCAGGTATAGTCGTGGATGGGTTTGAGAACGATCCCGACATCCGTGGGTTCGGAGGCTGATCGGTCCACCTCCGTGACTTTGGTGCTCTCCACATCCACATAGTAGAAACGCAGGCTCTGGTCTGCAAAGGCAATCTTCTTTGAGTCTGGAGACCAGCGTAGGGTATGGCGATAGCCCTGCTTGTGCCCGGTGATCTGAATCGTCTCGGCCTTGCCCAGAGGATCAATCAGATGAATGGCATATTCCCCGCTCTCGTCCGAGAGATAGGCAATATGACGTCCATTAGGGGACCAGACCGCATCCTTCTGGCGGGAGCCACTGCTCTGGGTCAGGTTGCGTGTGGGACCGTCCTTCTTGGGCACTGTAAACACCTCACCCCGGGCCACAACCAGGGCACGCTTGCCCGAGGGCGAACAGGCAATCTGAGTCACGTCACCGGACACGTCTTTGAGGTAGGGACGGCGTTCCGGTGCATCGGCCTGAACCTCAATGGGGATGGCACGCGTTTTGCCGGTTTTAACGTCCAACAGCCAGAGCTGAGCGCCCAGCTCATACACGATCTGCGAACCGCCCACACTGGGGCGACGCACATCATATGCCTCATGCTGGGTCACCTTCTCAATCCGACCACTGGCCGGATCCATTGCAAATAGATTGAGCACGCGCTCTCGATCCGAACTGAAGAAGATCCGATCGCCAATCCACATAGGAATCCGATCCGTGCCCTTGAACTCGGTCAGGCGTCTGTCCTTGTGCGTGTTCATGTCAAAGAGCCAGAGATCCTGGGCCGTGCCCCCTTGATAGCGTTTCCAAGTGCGCGTCTCCCGTGCGATCCGGTTGTAGACTATCTGGGACCCGTCACCGGAAAAACTCCCGGCCACGGCCTCGTGCATCATCAACTCCTCCAGACCGGAGCCGTCCGGCGAGATCAGATAAAGCCGTTCAAAGCGGCTATAGGCTCGCCGAGCCGAGCGAAACAGGATCTTGCCGCTACGTGGGTGCCAGCCCACCACTGTATCGGCACCGGGATGATAGGTCACACGCGTGATCATCCCACCCTGCACGCTCATCACATACACATCGGAATTTCCGTCATAGGCCCCGGTGAATGCGATCAGCTTGCCATCCGGGGAAAACTTGGGAAAACGCTCCTGCCCGTCATGGATCGTAAGACGCTGAGCCGCCCCCCCCTCGGTCGAAGCCTTCCAGATATCCTCACCCTGCACAAATACGACCGTATCCTCATGCACATCCGGAAAACGCAATAGCGGTCTGTTCTCTGTGGCCAAACCAGCCAGCGCACCCCACAATACCATCACTGCAACCAGGCCCCTTGGAAATCTGCGATTCATCGTAAGCTCCTTCGTATTTTTTGACACTTTTATGTTATTTGGGAAGCCATTACCTGGCGAGTACATTGACAGGGATAGCCCTACTTGAAATTGAACATATCGGGCAGCTTGATCTCTCCACCCAGTTTCTTCGTCAAGTCATCGACCATGGCCTGGAGTTTCTTGTTCTGTTCGTTAAGCTGAGAGAACTTCTGGATCTGTCCCTCAAATTGGGATGTCAGCTTGTCGATCTGCGCCTTGGCCGTGGTCAGTTGGGCCATGGCCGAGTCTCTTGCCGCGACAAGACTCTGGGTTTGATCCTTGAGCTTGGCAATGGAAGAATCGCGATCTGCCATGAGAGCACTCAGACTGCTCACCTGATCCTTCAGCTTGGCTGCGACGCTCAACTTTGAGGTCAGGGCCTGAACAGACTGGGAAAGTCCGCCCACCTCTAGCTTGAGCCCATCACGTTCGGCCTCAGTGGCCTGCTGCTGGGCCTCAGCCTTCTGAAGTTTTGCCTCCGCCGCCTCAGCTCGCGCCTTGGCCTGTTGACTCTCAGCATCATTGCAACCCACCAGGGCCACTGCACAGCCCATGACACCCAACCATGCAACCATTTGAATTCTACGACTCATTTTCATACTCCTTAATCAGCGTCTCAGAAACGACAATCTATCCCCAAGCCTTCTGGCTTGCCTCGAAATTTACACATCAAACATCTTTAATAAAATGGATATAGGGTCCAACAGCCTATCTACTTTTGTGCCAGGTGAGGAGTTCATTAAAGGACCGATTGTACCCTAAAATGGCGATTTTCAAGTTAAAACCCCTACAATTCATGACTGATCGGGCATTGAATTTCCATTGATTAGGCGTGATTATAGCCAGGAAGGAGGGACATTACAAGAACAACACAGGGCGCAAGACGGCTGCGGTCTGATGAATTTGACTCATGCACGACCCATATATCCGAAACTGGCTCCCTTACAACCCTGAATCATGTCAAGAGCCGAAAAAAGGCATGGCATACAACAAAGACCGTAAGACGCTGTTCACTACGGCGGCAGATTATCGCAAGTATCGACCACCCACAAGTTTCTCTGGATCGAGGTGCCGGGTATGGAAGTCGCCGATGGCTTCATGAATGAATATGGTGTGTGCATCGGCTCCAACTTCTGTGGCTCCCGAAAGGATACATTAGACACCTCCCACGGAGGCATCCTTTACGACCTGCGTCTGATCATGGCACAACGCGCTAAAACAGCAAGGGAAGCCGTACAAATAGCAGGCAGCCTCATCGTCCAGTTTGGCTACAAAGGCTCGGGCAGATCCTACTGCATATCTGATCGAGAGGAAGCATGAGTCCTGGCAGCAGTCAAGGGCAGGCGATGGGCTGCGGCCCGAGTCCCTGATGACAAAGTCATGGTCCTGCCCAACTACTATCCCATCGCAGAGATGGCCCATTCAACTTTCGAAACGCCTACGCCTCCAAAGGGGCACTCAAGAACCGAGGCAACACAGGAAGGGCCTGGTCAGCCTACAGCGCCCTGGAAGAGGACTACAAAAGAAACGACAACTTCCCCTATCTGCAAACCGTGGCACTACTCACCGAATTGAACATACCCTTTCCCACCGCCGAAACAAAAGCCCTCAAAATAAAAGACGAAGTCCCTGCAGAAAACAAAGGATCGAAATAGGGTGAGGCGCCACAATTCAAACAGCTTGCACTGTGGCAAATGAGTTCTGGCTTTCAATATGAAGGGATAAATGAACTTAAAACGTGACAAAGCACTAAGCCCCTTGTTAGCGAGAAACGACATCGGTCTTGATCAGTCTGTTTTATTGTCTATTTCATTCAAGGCAAGATGACCGCCACGGTCTGACCGGCTTTGGTCTTAACCTGTTGAGTTTTTCCATTGGCCACAATCGATAGGTCACCGCCGCGTGTACTACGAACAGTACAGTGCATCACCTGTCCGTTTTCCCATGTCAAGTTTTCCACAATGAATCCACCACGTGCATAAAGACCTCGCGCCTGGCCCGTGCTCCAGGCTTGCGCCAAGGCGGGAAGCAGTCGCAGAGTATACCTGCCATTCCTCCGTTCATGGCTTTGCAGGAGCATTTCCGCGACACCTGCCACGACACCGAAATTACCATCAACCTGAAATGGGGTGTTGCACCGGTTAAACAGGTTTTCATTGATTTGGGTACGCATCTGCTCAAGGATGGAGGCCCGGACTTCTTCGCCTTGATAGACTCGAGACCACAGCGCGGTGGCCCAAGCCAGATTCCAGCCAGTATGGCCCCCACCGTTGAC
Source organism: uncultured Pirellulales bacterium (assembly GCA_964494325.1). GTDB lineage: Bacteria > Planctomycetota > Phycisphaerae > Sedimentisphaerales > Anaerobacaceae > JAIPFM01. Next base: position 19,544 of record CAZBTJ010000077.1, on the reverse strand, counting down.
ATCCCCGGGTTTGTTCTCGTCGCTCATGCGTACCTTCAGTGACGCGAGGGCAGCCTTGGCATAGTCTGGCGTGCCTTCGACGCAAATCTGGTTGCCGGGAAACAGGCCATAAAGGTGGCTCTTGTGACGATGCCCCTTCCAAGGCTCTTCAAAGGGTTTCCACCATTCGCCAATGCGGCCATCCCTGTTGATGGGAACGTCTTGCACGCGAGGCAGTGTCGAACTTATCTGGCGGGTCAGATCGTTGTCAATATTGAGGATTCGGGCGCATTCCATGGCATCGATTAAGCATTCTTTGGCCAGGACTAAGCCATACGTATTGCCGATAGAGACATAGGATTTCCTTTTTGTTCCTTCAGCATCCGTGTAAACGAATACGTTTTCCGGAGACCCGCCGGGCCCCGTGATGAGTCGGTTGGTCTCCGGGTTTTCACGAAGCCAATCGAGCATAAATCGGGCGCCATCCTGGAGTATGGGCCATGCCGTTTCCTGCAGGAAGTCGCGGTCGCCCGTGAAACGGTAGGTCTCCATCAGATGTTGCTGGCACCAGTGGGCACCCAGTACGGTCGAGTCATACTCGACCGCGCCATTATGAAATTCAGTATAGCCCCAGGGATCACTTGCCAGGCAAGCCGCGTAACCCTCACATCCGAGGCTGGCAGCCGTCTCTTTGCCATAGTGATGCATCGACTCCAACATGGCGAAAAACGGCTCATGGCACTCACTCAGTCCTGTGGGATTGGCAAGCCACAGATTCATCTGCACATTCACGTTGAGATGGTAGTCACCATTCCAGGCCGATTTCAGACCCACGGCCCACACGCCCTGCAGATTCGGGGGAAGTCCGCCAGGACGACTGGAGGACACCAGCATATGGCGTCCGAGATGGACGAAACTTTCCACCAGGTCAGGGTCAGTCCCCCCTTCTTGCAGGCGTCGCACACGCTCCGGCGTGGTTTGGGCCACAATGTCGGGGGCCGTGTCACCAAGGTCGACGTCAAAGCGTCCCATCAACTCGCAGTGGTCCGCGACCGCACGTACCCGAAGCTGTTGCCAACCCATCGCAGCGGCTCTCTCAGACGAATCCAAAACATCCTTCTCCCAAGCATCCCGGCGAGGCTGCCGTGGCTGGCGACGATTGTAGTCCGTGCCTGCGGTCACAATCAACGTGATGGCAGCCCCTCCCTGGATCAATAGATCGTTCCCGTCGGCCAAAACACGCGTGCCAGCTTCTGGCAGAAGGCCGATATGGGCGGCAAACTGCATGCCTTTGGCGCTCTGACTTCCATGTTCCCCACTGAATCCAACCACGCCCATACCTTTGGGGTCGGCATAGCGTTTGGTGATGTTTTCTCCACGAGTCAGGCGCAGACGACAATGAAGCCCCTGCGATCGCGTGTCTTTCAGGCGTACCAGCAGGCAATTGTCTGGGTAGCTGGCCAGAAGTGTTTCACTGATTTCAGCCCTTGGCAGGTTGGCCCTGGAAACGACGATCCCAGTGTAAAGGTCAAGTCGACGGTCAATGGTCATTGATTCCGGAACATTCAAATGCTCAATATGAAGTTCAGCCAGTCCTTGAAATGTGGAAATCCTCCCTCCCTTGTTCTTGGCTTCGGCATAGGCTCTCTGTGCTTCGTTGTAGTCCCCGTTGAGGCACAGCTCAAAGGCCCTGTCCATGCCCGCCTTGCGACTGTCCGGGGCGACGGGCAGACGATTCCCGCTTTTCCATACGGCGTCATGGCTGAGGTAGATAATACTCTTGGGAAACAAACCCTGGCTAAGAGCCCCAAGTGTTCCGCTTCCCACGGGGTAAGCCTGGTCCCACTTTTGGGCCGATGTGTCGGACCGCAGAAGCCAACTGCTTGGCTTCAGAGGCGGCCGACTCATAGAAGAGGGAGAGGTGAAATGTGGGGTGTCTGCCGCGTACAGAGGCACCGTGTGAGTGCTCATCATCATGATGGATAGAGCCAGAAACAAAAATCGCCGATACATTTTTCGCATAGTTTACCTCACCTGTTTCTTTTTATCTCAATACCACTATCTGGAGCCATCTTAAGGTAAAGAGCCATTTATGTTATGGGGCACCAAGGGGACTCTAGAGTTAGAGGGTCTACTGTAAAAGCCAATGATAGTTGAGCGTTTCATCGGCGAATCGATCCTTTCGGTATGGACTTCTCTACTGCCTGCTCGTCTTCCTGCTGCGTTCGGTCTCCTTGCATCTGAATGCCTCGTACCCTGCGGCATGGCGTTTGTCGTCCAGCCGTTTTTTCATGACAGCCAAAACTTCGCCATACGCCGGTTTACCAGCCAGGTTGGCGAATTCACCGGAATCGTTCTCCAGGTCATAAAGCTCCATGCCCTTCTCCCCGAATCCCCATTGCGTAAAGCGCCACTGGTTCGTCTTGATGCTTTCACCTCCGCTGCGGCTGACTGTAAAGGCCAACTCCTTTTTCCACTGGGCCGATGCAGGATCGGTCAACAAAGGGGTAAGGCTGGTTCCCTGGAGGCATCCGGGAGCCCGCAGCCCAGCCAGGTCGGCCAAGGTGGGATACAGATCAATCAGCTCGGTAATCAGGCGCGTCTCCTGCCCGTGCTGCGTGTCCATCCATGGCACGCTCACAATGAATGGCACACGGGTGGCCTCTTCAAAGAGATGCTGCTTCTGGAATTTGTGGTGATGCCCCAGCAGGTAGCCGTGGTCGCTGGTAAAAACCACAATGGTATTATCCTTTAATCCCTCCTGCTCAAGCACCTCAAGTACCCGTCCAACCTGGGCATCCATGTAGGACACACTGGCATAATAGGCCTGCAGAAGGCCCTTATGCAACTCAGGAGTCACCCCGTATGTGATGCTGTTCCTCTTATACGCACGGATAATCTGCGGCACATCATCCAGGTCATCCTCAGGGACCTCCGGCGGGGTCATTGCACGGCGGTCGTAGCGCTCAAAATATTTCTTTGGCGCCACCAGCGGCACATGGGGACGCACAAAACCGACTGCCAGGAAGAAAGGTCTGGCCTTGTTTTTCTTGAGAAACTCGATAGCATGGGCGGCTGCCATGCCATCGGCGTGAACCATATCATCCCCCTCAGCCTCCACCGATTGGAAGGTCTGCGATCCCTTGTCCTTGGGGGACCACTGTGTTTTTAGGCCGAGCGCATTGTGTTCCGGCGCCTTGATATTCACCACCTCGTCCCAGGAGTACGGGTCATCGCTGAGGGCTGTGCCTGCCAAAATCTCTCGCGGAATGCCCATATGATAAATCTTGCTCACCCTGCCTGCATAGTATCCGTTGTTGCGGAAGAGCTGTGACATGGAAACCACATCCGGCATACTGCCCCGCAGGGTCCCGCGGTTGCCCATGGTGTGGTTGGCATAGGGATACAGCCCCGACATAATCGAGGCCCGTGACGCACCGCACACGGGGTACTGGCAGTGCATATTCTGGAATTTAACACCTCTCGCAGCCAGGGAATCCAATTCCGGTGTTTTACACTGCGCATGTCCAAATCCGCTCAATGCGGTGTTAAGGTCATCCGAGATAATAAAGAGCACATTGGGTTTTTCCGGTTTCTCTGCGGCAAAACATACCCCCGCCGCCATTATTACCACACCTAGAACCCATTTCAGAGCATTCAAAGCAATTGTCATTTCTTTCTCCTGTTTTCTTCAACGCTCGCGCATCTCATAATGAAAATACGTCAAAGTTAGAAACCAATTATACCCGGCCCCTCAGTACCTGCAAGGTGAAAAGAGTGGACAGGGGCTAGGGATTAGGGGCACTTGATGTTAAGGCCTATGCAACCTCTCTGAATAGCCGCTAATGGCCAAATCTACAGAACCAGAAGAAATGATACAAAAGAGATTGATTGTGACCCGCATGAGATATAAACTATTGATCGTCTGTACTTGGTCGTCCTATAGGTTCGAGGTCAAATTATTTGAAATGCTCTAAAAGAGCAGCACCGAATGTTTCCTGGGAGATGACGATGTCACATAATGCACGTAAGAAAACAGCCGCAGGCAGCGTTTTCAGCCGCCGCACATTCATGCACAAGACAGCCACGGTCGCAGGCGCCTTTGCACTTCCTACGATCATCCCTGGATCCGCGTTGGGGGCTGATGGGAAAGTGGCCCCGAGCAATCGGATCACCGTGGCGCAGTCTGGACTCGGGGTCATGGGAAGAGGCCACACGCGACGCCTGGCCTATGATCCATCCGTGCAGATGCTTGCCATTTGCGATGTGGATCGAACACGTCTTGAGGCCACCCAGTCCGTGGTTGCTGAGGCTTATGCAAAGTCAAGTACCCCCTGTGACATGGTCACTGACTACCGTGAAATACTGGCACGCGATGATATCGATGCCCTGGTGATTGTCACGCCGGACCACTGGCATACACCCCAGGCCATAGATGCGGCAAAGGCGGGTAAAGATGTGTACTGTGAGAAACCCATCTCCATTACCGTCAGCGAGGGACGTCAACTGGCCGAGACCGTACGTCGGTACGGCAGGATCTTTCAGACGGGAACCCAATACCGTTCCATGCCCACAATCCGTGCGGTCTGCAATTTTGTCAGACACGGTGGGCTGGGCCGTGTCAAGTCGGTGTTTACCCATTGGGGGACACTGGCCGGTCCCATGGGGGCTGCTCGTTTTAAACCCTATGCTCAGTTCATGGACTGGAAAAAAACCGTGCGTTCGCATGTGCCCTTGAATTTCAATCTGCCTGCAGAATCCGTACCCGACCGATTGGATTGGCAGCGCTGGGTAGGCCCAGCCGCATGGCATCCCTATAACCGCCTGTATCATACGAATCCCACACCCGGTGTAGTCCCCTGGGCCTTCTGCCGGGATTTCGGGGCAGGCGCAGTAACCTGGTACCATTCGCACGCCGCTGATATCATTCAGTATGCCCTGGGCATGGAAGAGAGCGGACCTGTGGAGTTCATCCACCCCAAAGATGGCCCCTACCCCACGCTGACCTGCCGATATGCCAATGGCACGCTATTACATCTGGTGGAAAACTGGGAGGATGTCAAACGGCTTTACAAGGCCGTTCCCCAGTCAGCTCGCCTGGCCGGTAACTTTGGCGGTGTCTTCGTCGGAGACCAGGGCTGGGTCACCTCAATGACAACCGGTGGACAGATCGAAGGCGGGCCTGAAGACATCTTTACGGCCATGCAGCTGAAGACACGTGAAGTCGACACGGGAAACAACCACCACGAGAATTGGCTCGAGTGTATCCGTACTCGGGCACGTCCCAGCACGGATGCGGAGCTTGGACATCGCTCGGCATCGCTGGGCCATTTAACCATCATTGCCTATCAGTTGCAGCGGTCCTTGAAGTGGGATCCGGTAAAGGAAGAATTTCCTGGCGATGAAATGGCCAATCGCCTGCTAACACGTACGAAACGCATATGAATCAGGATTTATGTAAACTTCAAGTAGGCAGTTTTCAGAATACACTTTTTCTGAATACCGCCTACTGAAAACTGAATACCACAGGGCTTTTTGCAAAAGTCCTGTTACAAACCTGACAGGAGTGTGACATGATGTGCCAAAAAATGAAAACCTATCTCGTGCTGTGCGCGGTATTTCAATGTTCGGCGCTCATGGCTGCGCCGACTTTTCAGAGGGGAGAGGTTGAGGACACCGGGTATATCATCAGCAACGAAAATCGGATCAAGATCATGTCTGCTCTACCCGATGGGGCGCCAGTCCCCCCAAAGCAGCCACGTAAACTGCTGATATTTGATTTGAACGTGATCTACGGCGGCCATCCGTCGCGCTTTTACGCAAACCTCGCTTTTCAGGAGATGGGCAGAAAAACCGGTGCGTTCGACGTGGTGATTACCCGTGACCCAAAGGTCTTCGAAAAAGAGAGCCTGAGCCAGTTCGATGCGGTGCTCTTCAACAACACGGTCGGCAACCAGTTCGACGATCCCCGGCTCAGACAGAATCTGATCGAGTTTGTGTATGGCGGCGGAGGATTTATGGGTATACACGGAACCACAATGGCTTTCTGGCGTTGGGGATCGAACGCAGGGGATGACTGGCCCGAGTTCGGGCGCATGCTGGGTGCACGGGGTGCGAACCATCGCACCATGCAGGAACAGGTCATCATGAAGGTCGACGCGCCCGGCCATGCCCTGATGGCACCCTTTGAGTCCAAGGGATTTGAGTTAGCCGACGAATTCTTTCGCGTGCACGATCCCTACTCGCGTGATCGTGTGCGAGTGCTCTTCAGCATCGATACAGAAAAGACCGACCTCAGTGCCAAGCCCCACGAAAGAGAGGACAAGGACTATGGGTGTGCATGGGTGCGACACTATGGGCGTGGGCGCGTGTTCTACTCAACCGTGGGTCACAATCCCTACCAGTTCTGGGATCCCACCCTACTGAAGTTCTACCTGGGCGCGACCCAGTTTGCTTTGGGCGACCTTCCCGTGCCGACCCTGCCCAGTGGCCAGTTAACGCCGGCCGCTGCAGCACAGGAAAAACTTGACTGGCGTTTGGGCATGACGGCCTATACGTTCCACCGTTACACCCTCTTCGAGACCATCGAAAAGACCAGCGACCTGGGCCTGGCCTTTCTGGGCGGCCTGAGTTTCCAGAAGGTCAGCAAGGAGGTTGACAAGAACTTTGAGGCCGGGCTAAGTGACGAGGACCTGAAAGCGATCCGCCTTAAACTCGACGATGCGGGCGTCCGTTTGTTGACCAGCTTCTACGCCCAAATCCCCGGTGACGAACAGGGGTGTCGAAAAGTTTTCGAGTTTGCCCGGAAGATGGGCATTGAAACCCTTATTTCGGAACCTCCCCTGGAGGCACTGGACACAATAGAACGATTCTGCAACGCGTATGACATCAACCTGGCGCTCCACAACCACGACCAGAAGGCCTCCCCCAATACCTGGAGCCCGGAAGCGATCATGAAGATCTGTCATGGCCGTGGACCGCACATCGGCGTGTGCGCTGACATGGGCTATTGGATGCGATCTGGTATTGATCCCGTGGCGGCGGTCAGGCAGATCGGCAAGCGGCTTTTCGTTGTTCAGATGCATGATCTGAACGCGCTGACGCCTGAGGGGCACGATGTCCCCTGGGGAACAGGTGTTGGCAGGACAAGGGCCTTTCTGAGAGAAGTCCATCGCCAAGGGATCACCCCAAAGATGTTCGGACTGGAATACTCCTACGACTGGTATGATTCCCTGCCGGAGGTTGAGCAGTCGGCCCGATACTTCGATACCGTTTCTTTGGAGTTAACAAAGTAACACCCAAATACGATAATCAATCTCCTTCATCATTGGCCGTGTCCTGATATCAGCTGACCACGTCGGTCTTCAGCAGGACTGGCTCACTCTTATGACCCGAAACTCGGGACGTGTGCGACCGATCCGTGATCCGCCTCACATGGCCAAGCGGGTTCGGCTACGAATCTATCTCATTCGCTCAACTGTCCACCGGACACTCGGGGCTTGCCTTGGAGTCCGTGCGCGTCGACCGTGACCTTGCCATTATCCCAGAAAACGGTACCCACGGTAATCCCGTCGATCTCGACCTTGCCGCCGGGGACCGTGAGTGTCAAGGGTGCTGGCGTGAAACCGTGATAGCCAGCGGCCCAACGTTTGGTTTCCGGTGATCCGAACAGCCAGCCAGCTTCTTTGCCGCACCGAAGCCTGGCGTCACCCACGGTCACTTGCCCGGTCCGCGTCTCACGTGCGACCGGCGATTCGAGCATCGGCCAACCAATCGGGCCCTTCTCATTCCAACGCCGCCTTAGATCCCATTTTATCAGGTCAGCCTCAATGCCGAGCGTTTTGCCGTCGCGCCTGTACTCAACGGTCCAGAGTCGTTCTCCTTCACCGGCGTAGGTGAACGGCGCTTCGGTCACGTCCGTGAGCTTACCGCTGGCAACAACCCGACTAAACGCTGCAGCATCGGGATAGTCAGACCGCTCGGCCATCTCGATGTAAAACCCGGACTGCGGTACGCCCTTGAAGAAACCGCCCGGCCATTGCAGTTCCCAGAACACCTTTTTGGCCCCCTTATAGTTATACATTTCCAGGACCAGGTCATCGCCGATCTGGACCAACTGAATCGGTGATTGATGTCCCAGATCAGTGCATGTCAGCGGACGGACCGCGATCATCACATCGCCACTGCAAATCACGACCGTATGGCCGGGCGACACGGGTACCGGCAGCTCGTCAATACGCTTGCCGTTGACCAGAATCTCATCAACTGCCTTGCGATCTCTACAGATGAGCGTGGCCTTTGCGCTGGTTGTGTACTGCAATGCCGTTGGCGTATACAGGGCGATCGCACGCGGGCCTTGCTGCACACCGTAAAATTTCCCCTCGTCCATCAGGTCGCGTGTGACCCTGCGGTCGGTCGGGTGGAAGAACGACCCCATCCATTTGTCGTTGATCAGATATCGGGAATAGAGCACGCCCGGCTTTCGCGTGTCTTTTCGCCGAAACTGAGAAATCAGCGAGTTGCCCTGGCCACCCAGCCCTTCAGTCGTTGAAACGCCCAGCGCGAACGACGGGCTGTGATAGGTCGTAATGCCCATGTTGAAATCCGGATGGGCCGTCTCAACCACCTGCATGCGTTCCGGCCGATAGGTCATCGCATCAATCGCCCAACTCGGGAACGAGCCGCTGTTCGCCCAACCGATAACCCGATCGTCAAGCTTGCTCGACAGGCCGCCAGAGTAAGCACGGCTGTGCGGTCCAGCCCAACGTCCGGTTGACGGATGCACATGCAGCGCGACACTGAGCCCGATGCGTGCCAGGGCGGTTCGGACGCGGACCCTGGTTTCGGGGTGGTTTGAATGTGTCATGATACTGCTGAGCGATCCGATGGCCACCGCGGTATAGGTCGGGCTGTTGTACTCGAACGGAATACCAAATTGATCGGTCAGCGTCATCCACTGGAGCAACTTCTGTCGGCCTCGCGTGAGAAGGTCTTCGTCCTGAAGCAGTTCACCGCCAAGACACGTATTCTCAATATCAAACAACGCAATGTTCGTATACCCCGGCGAAACATCAAGCCGTTTTGTCGCTTCAAGGCCCAGGCGGATCGATGCAAAGATTCGCTGACGAAGAGCCTCGGACAGCCTGTCACCGTGGCGGATCATCATCGGAATCATGGTGCCTAACGTGAACGAAACGCCGTTGAGATCCTCGACCTCTCCATTTTCCTTGTACCAAAGAAAATTGCCATAATGGGCCGCATCAGGCCGTCGCTCTTGACACTGAATCACAGCATCAATCATCTTTCCGGCAAGCTCCAGATCTTCCGGTGTACCTCGCGACACCATGCCTGCGGCGCGGTTCATGGTGTCGCGAACCGAATGAAGTCCGGAATCGTTGACAATCATGTAGGCCTCTGGATCAAGGCCATTCGGGGCAGCCAACGCCAAGGTCACAGCCAGTATGGCGTTTAGAATAATCATTTGCTCTGCTCCAGTTCCGTTTCTGTTTTGTTGACGAAAAGAATGTGGCAATACGACAAATCACAAAAAAACAGTCTATCGCAACTTCCCGAGACTCTGCAATAAACTGCCCACGTGGCATTATAGCTGCGTCAGTGGCACCTGGCAAGACAGCAATAGAGCCATCGGAAAGAGCGTCCATCTGTTCACGCCAGGTAGTCCAAAAATCGGAAAGCCATGGGCAAAGAGAATCACCGGCCCGTGGCCCAGCGTGACGTAATACTGACGTGTCCGTTTGTTCGTAAAAAAGCTGGACACCAGCCACAAAAAGAGATAGCCTGATGATTGGATTGGGCTCATGGTTGTATGGGTGGGATCATGGCCCAGCCACGGTGATACCATGCCTGAAGATCTGACCGGTGAGATTGGTTACCCCGGCTATCCCCATCAAGGCGGCAGATTCATGGGCCGTTTCTGTATTGATCGCCACAACAACGCCATCAACATCGGCTTCGTGGACACCCATGCCGAACGAGTTCCACTCAAGGATCTATGGCTGAAAAAATGGCACAAGAATTTCAAACCCACCGCAGAAATTAACGAGGGCTAGCAGGGAAAAACGCTCGAATAAGTCGAGCACATAAAACAACAAATTGATCGGTTGTCACACAAAAGAGGTCATCACCCTGACGAGCGCAGAGGAGGTCATTCATACCAGAGGAATCGCATCTAAAACGTGACGCATTTATCCGCAGATCAAACGGCTTTTTTCGTTGTTCAAGGTGCGTCGTATCTTTACTAAACACCCAATATCCAACACGGAACATCCAATGTCCAAGGAAGGAAGTCGCTTCGCTCCGTTTTTTTCATTCATCAGATGGATATTCCTTGTTGAGTATTGGATATTCACTCTTTCGGCCTGGTTTTTAAGCCGCCTAGCTTGGAGTTCACCCTGTAGGTCCACGTTACCCTGTTTTGAACCAGGCCCAAGAATTAGATGCGATTGCCCTGTCACCCATGCAGGTTCCCCTTGATCTGCTTTGATACAGTGGGTAAAATCATGTAACCTATCCGTATCCATTAGATGACAACATTATGGGAGAAAAGACAATCCATCATGAAACATGTAAAAGCATTTACCCTCATTGAGTTACTGATGGTGATTGCGGTGATTGCCGTATTGATGGGCATCCTCATGCCGGCCCTGCGCAAGGCGCGTGAAGCAGCACGCATGGCCTCCTGCGGCAGCAATCAGCGACAACTCGTCCTGGGTTTGCTGACGTATGCCGAGAGCAATGACACAAAACTGCCGCCCAATCCGGGCAAAGACGGGACGGCCTGGCACCGTCCCAATGACTTAAACTTCAGCAGTGCATTTTGGTCACAGGGGTTAATCACAGATGCGCAGGTCGCATCTGTCAAGGACAGTTACCATTATGCCGGACGGTATCTGGGCACCATTCTCAAAAACAGCGAGGTTTTCAACTGTCCGGTGTCCAAGATCCGTGACGACGCTGTCTGGCCGCCCTATGGCGCGGCCGAAGGGACCTATGAAGAGTTCTATCGTAGCGGACGATTTGCCTCCCTGCCCTGTACCTATTCCCTACTCTACAGCTTTGATGGATTCAAGTCCATGGGCGACAAGCCCTTTGACGGGCCCAACCGTACTGTCGACAAGAATACGCTGGTCGTCCAGGACACCCTCATGTACCTCAGCGGCAATCCGGACCTGAGTTTCTCTCCGGATCCTGCTAAATCATCCTACAGTTATCACAGCAGCCATTCTTTTCATGGCGCGATGCACAACAAACCCTACTTCAGCCTGAAGCAGGAGAATGCCGATTTCACGGTCCTGCCAAAGGCCATGAACGGCCTGAAGCTGAATGCCGGGTATCTCGACGGGCATGTGGTGAAATTCAGTGCCACAGAAACGGTACACTTCACCCACAACAACCTGGCCCACAACTGGCTCGCGCCAACATATCGATAACAATCCCTGCTATTCTCGCAAACCAGCCGAAAACCAAACAGGCATCGCAACGGCTCTGTCACCCAGAAGAATTGAGGGGTCTATTAAGCCAGCAACGCAAACAGGCTGTGTCACAATTGACAATTGAGAGTTTTGTACTTCCCTGAATGTCGAATGTCGAACACCGAATCATGAATAATGAAGGCTTAAATGCGTTAAGTACCTTTTTTTCTCTTACTTCGACATTCATAATTCGTTAGTCGGCGTTCATGATTCAACTACGTAGTCCCCTGCGTCATTGTGACACACGCTCAAAGCGTTTCAACCACTAACCACTTAAAACTTAAAACTTAAAACTTAAAACTTAAAACTGGAGCGAAGGCACTGAGTGACCGGGTAAGGCTACATTTCAATAAAAACGGGATTGCTCCATGCATAGGTGTAGGGGTAACGGCCCGAAGTCGCTATAGCATCCACTCTTCCGGTCTCCATGTCAATTTAGTTGCTTCAGGCACCATCCTATTTGAGGGAACGGCAGATCAAGGAAAAACAGCCCTGCGACAACGATCCAAAGGGGTCAAATAATTGAAAAGATCGCTTTAAACCGCGGGATACATCCAGTAACATGGTAGAAAATAACCCATTGAATAGCTATGAAGGTGACCATGTCTTTGAGAATTCAACTTATGCTTATTTTTCTGATGGCCCTGTGTGTTTCTGGATATGCGTCTGCGGCGGCGGTTCTCAAATCAGGGCCCTATATCCATTTTGAACGCAAGGGACAGGTCACGGTCCGCTGGCGTACAGAGCGTGCCGCTGCTTCTGTGTTGGAATATGGCACCCATTCTGGTCTGGGCACAACCCTGCGTGAAGACGAGCCAAAGACCGACCATGCTGTCACCCTCGCGGTCGAATCCGATGCAAGGTACACCTGTCGCATTCATGTGGACAACGCGGCCACCAAACCCTTTAAATTTGACTCATCTTTCGAGTATGGCAGAGATCCCATATCAAAAGATACCACGCCCTATGCCAAGGACCGTTGGACGCCGATCTATGAGAAGGCGGCAGACTTCATTGTGTCACAATTCGGGCAATCCCGAGGTATCTGTATTGACTACGGCTTCGGATCGGGCAGACTGGCCTTTGAAATCGCACGGCGCAGTCACCTGAAGGGGATTGGCTTTGAAGCCGATGCACAGAAGGTGATGCAGGCCAGGAAGCTTCTGGATGCCGCCGGCATCTATGGCACACATGTGGTGGTGCACCAGATGGACCTGTCTGACCTGGCCTGCAGGGACTATCTGGCCAATTTGGTGGTATCCGACCATCTATTGCGTACTGGATTTTTGCCAGGCACCGAATCTGAAGTGCTCAGAGTTTTGCGTCCCGTCGGGGGCATGGCCATACTGGGGACACCCTCGCAACAATCCACTGTAAATCTGCGTCAAGCCATCCAGGCATGGCCTGAGAAATCTGAGTTTCGTATCGATCAATCCCACGCACAATGGACCACAGTACGCAGGGAACCCCTGACGGGGGCCGGGTCGTGGGACCATTTCTATGCGGATCCTGCCAACACGGCCAACAGCGGAGATCGTCGAATTACAAATAGCATGCAGCTACTGTGGTATGGCCCGCCGGGCCCCCGCTTCATTGCAGATCGACACAACCGGCCCATGACGTCTCTGTACAAAAATGGGATCGTGGTCACGCCCGGGATGGATCGACTCATGGCCTATGACGCGTACAACGGGATGCGATACTGGGACATGGTCATGCCTGACGCCACGCGTGTGTCAGTTCAGAGAGACAGCGCCTGGGTGTGTCTGGGCCAGGACCAGGTGTACGCTGTGCACAAGAATCGCTGCGTAGCACTGGATTTGCAATCGGGCAGGCCTGTGCGGCATTTCGAGATACCCCAGACAAACCAGATACCGGGTGCACGCTGGAGCTATCTGGCCACTCAGGAAGATCGTATCTATGGCAGCAGCCAGGGCATCACTGCCTCAGCCATCGGCCCAGACCGCCCCAAGATCATGGCATTTTCGTACGGAGACAACCTGCCCATAGCTGTCAGCCATTCGGTGTTCTGTGTGGATCGCCATACAGGCAAGGCAAAATGGACCTATGGCGCAGATGGCAAACGCAGAATCATCAATCCCTCCATTACCCTGTCAGACCATGCCATGCTGTTCGTTGAGAGTACCCATCCTGAGATCCTATCCGCACAGGCGCGCATACCGGCCCACAGACTCCTTGTACCGTCTCACACGTTCCTCGTGAAACTCGATTCCACAACAGGCCGTGAGCTGTGGCGTCGGCCTGTAATCCTGCCCTTCAAACACATGCTCTATATTCAGATCGCGAAGACCCAAAATCTGATCATTGCCACGGGTGCCAGAAACGTAAAGGGTGATCCAAAGAATAAGATCCACTATGATGTGCTGGCATTCAATCTGGACGATGGTCACACCGTATGGTCCTGCCCCTTTAAAACAGGCGTGGACAGCGGCGCGTCCCACGGGGAACAGGAACAGCATCCTGTGATCAGTGACGACACCCTGTATACCAAATACTTCACAGTAGACCTGCTGACAGGGACGGCGGACGCCTATGCCCTGCCAACGAGTGGAGGCGGCTGTGGTACGCTATCGGCCTGTGCCACCCATATCTTCGGTCGAGCCGGTAATCCAGTCATGGTGACACAGGCCGATACGCAGGCCGTTCGCCTGACCCATGAAACACGGCCGGGCTGCTGGGTCAACATGTATCCTGTGGGCGGATTGGTCCTCATACCAGAGAGCAGTTCCGGATGCAGCTGTGATTTCCCAGTGCAGGCGACACTGGCTTTTCAGCCGACGAAACAATCTGTGAGTACACATGAATAAGGGGACAACAAAACCAATGATACTGAAATGGACTCCAAGAATAGCCTGCCGCGCAACTGACGGTCGGGTCCTGTGGACAAAGACACCGCCCAAACCGCTTCACGGATATCCCCTTGCCACCCAGGCACAGCTGTTCATGCCTGCTGGCAAGAGCACGCCACTCTCTTTTGACAGGTCCAACGGTACGCTGCTGGGCGATTTTAACACCAATACAAGGCAGGGAGGATCCTACGCCATTCTCAGCCAGGACAACAAACTCCTATTTGGGCCCCACTACAGTGAAACAGGCAGCTATGTGGAGCAGTATGATGCCAACACGCTAACCGAAGAGGGCCTGGGCTGGGGACCAGGCAATCATCTGGTTGTCACACGCTCGACCTGCTTTTATGCCTCAGATACCACGCTGAGCAGGTACGATTGGATCGACAAGAAGTGTATGTGGACCGTGCCCTCTCAATATCCTGATGCACTGATCCTGGCAGGAGACATGCTGTTTGCAGGGGGGCGGGACGTGCTGTCCGCCATTGAGACATCAGCCGGATCAGAGCGGTGGAAGGCATCGGTGTCCGGCCGAGTCCAGGATCTGGTGGTCGCCAATCAATGCCTGTTTGTCAGTACCAGCTTGGGACATATTTATTGCTTTCAGGCCTCCGGAAAATAGCTTGTGCCAAATCGGCTGTTTTGCAACCAACAAAACTCGAACTAAGGAATCAGGCCATGAAAAGAGAATTGTTGCTATTCACACTTTTGCTGACCATTGGCTGTACCCTGGCCAGTGCCGTGGAAAACTCATCCGAAGACATCAAGGCATTCTGCATTGACTTCAACTGGGGCGAAGGCGGGCCCAATGGATTTGCCAAGCCCGGTCTCTGGGCGGATGCTGATCCGGCAGAACATGTGGCCTGGTACAAAGCACTCGGTGCCAATGTCATCCAGACATTCTGTGTGTCGTGCAATGGGTACGCCTGGTACAAGGGAGGCGTGGTACCAGAACAACCTGGGTTGAAGCACGATTTTCTGACTGACGTGGTCAGGCTCGGTCACAAAGAAGGCATGAAGGTCATGGGGTACTTCTGCATCGGGGCCAATACACGCTGGGGCCTGGAACATCCGGACCAGAGCTACGGCACCCCGTCCCACACCCACATCCCATTTACAACGGACTACATAGACTACCTCTGCAGCGCCGCGACCGATGTCTTGACAACCACGGGCTGTGACGGCTTCATGGTGGACTGGTTTTTTAATGGTAAGTACAATCCTCGAAATGCACCCCTGATGTGGCTCCCCTGCGAGCAGCAGATGTGGACGGAACTGATGGACGGCGTATTTCCAGGAAAAGATCACATCACGCCCGAGCAGGAGATCGAGTTCAAGCGGCATGCTGTGGAGCGGTGTTGGACCCGTTTGCGCAAGGCGGCCAAGACTGCCAATCCCGATTGTATCATCTGGTTGAGTTGTCACGATCTCAAACACCCGCAGCTCGTGGGATCCAAGATCTTCCAGGAAGCGGACTGGTTGATGAATGAAGCCGGCGATATGGCCACCATTGAAGCAACCCGCAAGAGGGTGGGCCCACACACAAAACTCTTGACCTGTGTGGTCGGTTGGGGAGACCGGCACAATGCCCGCAAACTGGCGCCTGCTGCCAGGGCTGCCAATGTCGGAGTCTACGGGTTTTCAAGGCCCGGCGCAAACTCCCTGCCGCTGCCTATGGCCACCTATCACGCCAGTCCCATTGATACCTTTACCGGCAATGACCGAAACATTGCCACGCTCGCACACTGGTACAAGGGACTGCCGTTTGACGCGGTGAACACACGCACCCTCGCTCTACCGACCAAGGGTCAAGTCACATGGCATGAACAGGAGCGTTTGATGTTTGTCTGTCTTGATCCCTGTACATGGCAGGGACGCGAATATGATAACCACACCACCGAACTAAACGACATGACACTGCCCATGCTCGACACAGATCAGTGGTGTGAGGCAGCAAAGGCATGGGGCGCAAACATGATTCTGTTTGTAGCCAAACACACGGGTGGCTTCTGCTGGTGGCAGACGGACACGTCAGAGTACTCAGTCAAAAACATCGCCTGGAAGGACGGCAAGGGATGCCTGCTCGACGAGCTGGCCCGGTCCTGCGGAAAATACGGTATCAACATGGGCATCTATGTATATCCCGGCGATAACACATGGGGTGCAGGCATTGGCAGTGGTGGAAAGACCAGAGACCCTGCAAAACAGGAGGCCTACAACAGAGTCTTCAGGCAGCAGCTTCAGGAAGCCACTCGCATCGCCCAAAGACATACCAAGGTGGTGGAGTTCTGGTTCGATGGCAGTTGTATCATTGATGTCGGGGATATCATGAAGGCCAAAGCACCTGATGCGGTCATCTTGCAGGGTCCCTATGCCAACCTGCGATGGGTCGGCACGGAACGGGGCACCATGCGTTCTGACCAGTCATGGTGCGCAGTGAATCAAGCCGACCTCAAAACGGGTGTGTCCACGTCATTTCACAGCAGACCAGACGGAGATACCTGGGCCCCCTGTGAGATCAACACAACGCTCTATGATCACAACTGGTTCTGGTCAAAACCCAATGAAAGCAAGCGCAAGAGTCTGGATGAGTTGATACGTGTGTTTTACGAATCCGTGGGTCAGGGATCCGTCATGCTGCTTAATTCCACACCGAATACGCAGGGCCTAATCCCGGAGGACGACATGACTGCGTACCAGGCGTTCGGTCAGGAGATCAAACGTCGGTTTAACACACCGATCGCTCAAACCAACGGACGAGGCAAGCGACACATCATCGACTTCGAGGCCCCTACCACCATCAACCATGTGATTGTCATGGAAGACTACACCCAGGGTGAACGCATTCGCAAATACATCGTGGAAGCCTGGGATGGCACCACATGGAAAGAGATCACAGGCGGCACGCATGTAGGGCGCAAGCACATCAACTTCTTCGACGATACCGTGGCAAGCAAACTGCGTCTGACCATTACCGAGTGTGTGGCAACCCCCGTGATCAAGGGCTTTGCGGCCTATCATGTCACGGACTTTGAAAAACCGGCTATTGCCCATCATACACCCTGGCATGCGACAGCAGAAAAGATTGCCGAAATCAAGCACGCCATGCAATCCAACTGGAAACCTTGCGGCACATGGTCCAAAGCTGACTTCCAGAACGGTTCGGCAAGGCTGGAGATCAACCTCACCGGCAAGATCACCGAGGCTGGACAGTGGCAGGTGAAGTTCACACCTGCCGATCCAAAGGCCGAATTGGCTTTCAGTGACGCCCTCCTGCTCCAGCAGGGCCAGGCCTCAGTACCGGGCGTACTGAGACAATCCGCAGACAACCCCATGATCTGGAATATCAGCCGGACCGCGATAGTCACAGAAGGCTCAGAGGATATCCGTCTGACCCTTATCCTGTCAGGGGTGTCAGGGCCCCCATGCGATGGTGACATCGTTGTCAGGAAACGGTAGGCAGTGATGCCAACGTGTCACCACCAACAACACAACACACCGCAGATACTGAACTTACACAAAACTGCTCATCAAGTAAACAATCACAGAATGAGCAGCATGTTTCTGGCATGTTTTCTGAACTCGAAAATGATCATGATTTCATGCTGCTTGCTGAGAGGTGGTCAGGGTTGCCTGAGGAGCTAAGAGACGCCATTGTCAAAATGGCAAAGTGAAAGGGTTGCTACCCCTGGTAAAAACTTCAAAGAAAGCGGTACCCGAACCCAGAGCTATGATGCATGTAGCTTGAATGAGGAATCCACGCCCGTATCAACCGCACCATGCAACGGCGTACAATTTGTCATGCTTTTAACTGATCAGGGAGAAACACCCAGCCATCCTGACGCGTGCTTACAACTTCATGATGTAGGCTAAAGCGTAATATGGTGGTCGGTTTTCATGCGGCTGATTTCCGCCCATTGAACTGGATTGTTGGAAACCATAATTGTGGGCGACATCCTGGTATTTTCTGAAAGACCCGCTGCTATAGGGGTCCCGAGTACTGCCCGGGATTGCATGAGTATGCGATGGCATTTCCGCTTCAGTCAGTGTATGAGACGCCTCACCACCACTGTCCCCGCTTGAGTATCCACCGCCCATACCAACAATAAATCGACCCTGTAAGTTGGGTGTACCATTGGTCCCATTGCACAGTGCCCAGCCAGAAGGAGCAGATGAACCTGACCACATAACGATCACGCCTGTAGGGAGGTTCCCTGTAGGACCAACTGAACCTATCGGTCCAATAGGACCTACTGGGCCCTGAACACCATTTTGACCGGGAATACCCTGTGGACCAATTAAACCTTGAGGACCTTGCAGGCCAATTGGACCGGTGTCTCCAGTATCACCCTTTAGCCCTTGCAGACCAACTGGACCTGTATTCCCAGCATCTCCCTTGGGGCCTAGAGAACCCGCTGGACCCTGAACGCCATTTTGACCGGGAATACCCTGTGAACCAATTAAACCTTGAGGCCCTTGTGGCCCGATTGGACCGGTATCTCCAGTATCACCCGTTAACCCCTGCAGACCCGCTGGACCCTGAGCACCATTTTGACCGGGAATACCCTGTGAACCAATTAAACCTTGAGGACCTTGTGGCCCGATTGAACCGGTATCTCCAGTATCACCCGTTAGCCCCTGCAGACCCGCTGGACCCTGAGCACCATTTTGACCGGGATTACCCTGTGGACCAATTAAACCTTGAGGACCTTAAAGGCCGATTGGACCGGTGTTTCCAGTATCACCATTTAGCCCTTGCGGCCCTACTGGTCCCGCATCACCAGTATCACCTTTTCGTCCCTGTAGATTTCTGTAGACTCCCCAGGTTCCATCAGGATTTTCAAAGCTCACCATGGTTGCAGTCCACGTATGTGCAGGCATATCGCCTTTTTCACCTTTGGCACCACCCCCTTTGAATTCAATCCATTCACCGTTGGGATCGGTAACCAGTAATTTGTCTCCATCCAATCTGACTTCGGTTGAGTTTTGCCTGAGCGAATAGATGGCGTACGATACAGCTAGGATTTGTTGCCTTTCCAGAAAAACAGAATACTCCCAGGGATCATCGAAATCAGCGAGGCGAATCCCGGTCTCAACCCAGCGAGGGGAGAAATAGGGGTCAGGGAGAAATAGGGGTCATGCCGTAATCTGAGGGAGAAATAGGGGTCATGCCGTAATCTGTAACATTTCCTTATACTGCCTTTGT